>NZ_SCMO01000014.1:0-125613 GCF_005503735.1 Pseudomonas sp. 2FE
CATAAACGCCGCATGCCGATTGAGATCCCGCCCGCCCGCCCTGGCCTCCTGCGCGTGATCGTGATCGTGATCGTGCTTAGCATGCGCATGACCTTGAGCATGCCCGTGATCGTGTTGATCGCGCAGCAACCAGGCCGAGAGCAGGTTGACCAGCAAACCCATAGCGGCCACCCAAAGCGCCTGATCGAAGCCAATCTCGACCGGCGCCCACAAACGCCACAGCGACTCCACCGCCATCATCACAATCACCACGACCAGCAGCACCGCACTGGCGAAGCCGGCCAACACCTCGACCTTCCAGGTGCCGAAGGCAAAGTGCCGATCCTGCGCGTAGCGACGCGCCAGCAGATACGCCAGCGCGGCCATCCCGATGGCGACCATATGTGAGGCCATGTGCCAGCCATCCGCCAGCAGCGCCATGGAGTTGAACCAGTAGCCCGCAGCGATTTCCACCAACATGGTCAGGCCGGTCAGCGCCGCCACCCGCCAGGCTTGGCGCTCGGCGCTGGAGCCCAGCGGGCGGTAATCGTGGGACGGCTCCCAGCGCGAATGATTGCAGGCGGTCATCGGGATTCCTTAATCAACATGAGTGACCCAGGCAAACTACAACCCCGGGGCGGCCCCCAGGTCAACCCATAAGCGTTATCGCTAGAGCCTAGGCAGCGCACCGCCTAGAATCACCGCAGCCTTTAGGAGACGACTCATGCTGATGGTGCTATCCCCCGCCAAAACCCTCGACTATGCAAGCCCACCGGCCACTGCCCGCTACACCCAACCCGAGTACCTCGATCACGCCCAGGAGCTGGTCACCCAACTGCGCGAACTCAGCCCCGCACAGATCAGCGAGCTGATGCACCTCTCGGACAAGCTCTCCGGGCTGAATGCCGCCCGCTATGGCAGCTGGACCCCGAACTTCACTCCCGAGAACGCCAAGCAGGCACTGCTGGCCTTCAAGGGCGATGTGTATACCGGCATGCACGCGCAAGACTTCACCGAAGCCGACTTCGACTTCGCCCAGGAGCACCTGCGCATGCTCTCGGGCCTATACGGTGTATTGCGGCCACTGGATCTGATGCAGCCCTATCGCCTGGAAATGGGCACCAGACTGGCCAACCGCCGGGGCAAGGATCTTTATGCGTTCTGGGGCGAGCGCATCAGCGCCTGGCTGAATGAAGCCTTGGCCGCTCAAGGCGACGATATCCTGCTCAACCTGGCCTCCAACGAATACTTCAGCGCGGTGAAACGCCAAGCGCTCAACGCGCGGATCATCGACACCGAGTTCAAGGACCTGAAAAACGGCCAGTACAAGATCATCAGCTTCTATGCCAAAAAAGCCCGCGGCATGATGGCGCGCTATGTGATCAAGGAGCGCCTGAACGACCCCGAAGGGTTGAAGGACTTCAATTATCAGGGCTATCGCTTCTCGGCAGAAAACTCCAAACAGGACAGCCTGGTGTTCCTGCGCGACGCGCCACAAGACTGAGCCCTGACCTTGCCCCCTATCTATTACCCCAACCCCATGTTGTAGGATGGTGCCTCCCCTCGCAGCGAGGCCCCCACATGCCCTATCGCAGCACTCCAGCAGGCCGCCAAACTTATGAGTCGAGGTCCTGGCCATGCTGATCGGCGCCCTGCTCGTCCTCACCTGGCTGATTCTGCTGATCCGCTACCCGGCTAAAGCCCTGCCGGTGTCCCTCGCCGCCTTACTCGGCCTGGCCCTGGTCGCGGTCTGGGTGTTCTGGCTGGAGCAACGTGAAGAACGCCAACTGGCCCACCTCGAGCTGCGCTTGAACTACGCGCCCGACGTCTGCCCGGCCGACCGCCCGCTGGCCCTCCGGCTGAAGAACGGCAGCGACAAGCCATTGCTGGAGTTGCGCTGGAGAATCAGTGCTTATGCTCCGGGAGACAGCGTCAACCTGGTGCAAAGCTTCTACGATTCGCCCCGCTACCGCGGCCCGGGCGAACTGCTCCCCGGCGAGAGCTGGCAAGATTGCCTGCCACTCCCGCCCCTGCGCCCCGGCTATCGCGCGGCGACCGTGGAATTCCGCGCCGAGCGTCTGCAAGGTAGTTTTGCCGATTAACCCCTCGCCCCGAACCGACATCGGCTACGAACCCGCCATGCCCAACCAAAGGACTAGCGCATGACCCAGCCCACCGCCCTCATCACCGGTTGCTCCAGCGGCATCGGCCGCGCCCTGGCAGAGGCCTTCCAAGCCGCCGGTTACCAAGTCTGGGCCACCGCCCGCAAAACCGACGACCTCGCCGCCCTCAGCGCCGCCGGTTTTATCGCGGTACAACTGGACGTCAACGATGGCGCCGCCGCCGAACAGCTCGCCAGCCGCCTGAACCAGGAAACCGGCGGCCTTGACGTACTGATCAACAACGCCGGTTTCGGCGCCATGGGCCCATTGCTGGATGGCGGCGTCGACGCTCTGCGCCGGCAGTTCGAAACCAATGTCTTCGCCCTCGTCGGCGTGACCCGCGCGCTGTTCCCGCTGCTGCGTCGCAGCAAAGGCCTGGTGGTGAATATCGGCAGCGTCTCCGGCGTCTTGGTTACCCCGTTTGCCGGCGCCTACTGCGCCTCGAAAGCCGCCGTACATGCACTGTCCGACGCCTTGCGCCTGGAACTCTCACCCTTCGGCATCGGCTTGATGGAAGTACAGCCCGGCGCCATAGCCTCCAGCTTTGGCGCCAACGCCAGCCGTGAAGCCGAACAGGTTATTGCCGAAGGCTCGCCCTGGTGGCCGATCCGCGAAGGCATCCGCGCCCGCGCCAAAGCCTCGCAATACCACCCCACCCCCGCCACCGACTTCGCCCGCGACTTGCTCGCCGCCGTGCAAAGCGCCTCCCCGCCACGCCTGCTGCGCCTGGGTAATGGCAGCCGCGCGCTGCCTGTGCTGGCGTGCTTGATACCTAAGGCATTGCTGGAAAAGGTGCTGAAAAAACGTTTTGGCCTGGATCGAACGCTTTGACTCAGCCATGACCGCTAGACTGCCAGTAAGGTTTGCAAGCTCTGAGTCAGGCGCCAAAGCTTTCTCTGGAGTAAACGAGCATGAGCGAGAACGATCTGCGCCCTCCGATCTGGGTGGGACACGTCGCCCTAGAGACAGATCGACTGGACGAATCTGCGCAGTTCATGCGCACGATCGGCATGCGGCCCGTGTTTCAGGGGCCGGAAGTCGCCATCTTTGAGTTGCGTGGAGGAACGCATCTAATCCTTAAGCTCAAGAGCAAAGTGGTTCCAGGCAATGCCCCATTCGACTTAATGGTCGATGATCTTCGTCTGGCTCACCAGCTCTATGCATCGCTCGGGCTCGCCCCAACGCCAATCGAGGCCATGCCGTCCATCGAGCACGAGATCTTCCGGGTCCGGGAGCCAGCCGGGCATGTCATTACCATCTTCTCAAGTCATGTGTCGGGCAGGCCCGTGTGAGCACAGCGTTGGCGCCTAGGTTCAGGGACGCACCCGCTTCGCGGATGCGTCCCTGAACCTAGGCGTTATGGAGCGTTAAATGAGTGAGCCAGTAAAACCCAAGGTGTACTACAACGGTGCCTGCCCCGTGTGCAGAGCCGGTATCAACTCACAAAGAAGCCGCATGGAGTCTTGTGGCATCACCGATATCGAGTGGGTGGATGTGCACCACAACCCGGAGGCGGTTAAAGAAGTCGGCGCTTCCTTGGAGGAAGTTCGCGAGCGTCTTTACCTTAAGGACGAAGCAGGGAATATCAACATAGGCACCGAAGCCTTTGCCGAGCTCTGGACGAAAACGCCGAAGCAGCGTTGGCTGGGCCATATGGTTCGCCTGCCAGTCATTCGCCCCAGCGTAGCGTTCGCCTACAAAGTCTTCGCCAGGCTGCTCTATCGCTGGAATCGCAGGCTCGGGCATTGGTAGCGGCTTTAAGCACACTAGCGAGCAAGCGCCGCCAGCGGCAGCGGTTTGGGCTTACGGAACACCAGCACATTCCCCAGCATCACCAAGACCAGCCCCGCCAGCGCCGGTAAGGTCCACTGGTAGTCCTCGACAAAGGCCGAGATATTCAGCGCGACGACCGGGAACAACACGGTGCAGTAAGCGGCGCGCTCCGGGCCCATGCGGCCGACCAGGGTCAGGTACGCGGTAAAGCCGATGACCGAGCCGGGAATCGCCAGGTAGAGCAGCGAGCCGACATAGCGGCTGCTGAGATCGAAACTGAACGGCGCACCGCTGAGCAGACAGTAGCCCGAGAGCAGCAGCGCGCCATACAGCATGCCCCAGGCGTTGGTGGTCAGCGGTTTGAGGCCGGCCTTCTGCTGCAGACTGGAGAGCATGTTGCCGGCGGAGAAACACAGCGTGCCGAACAGCGCCAGGCCCAGGCCGAGCAGGGTTTGCTGGCTGGCGTGGTGGCCGGCCAGTTCGGGCCAGAACAGCAGCGCCAAACCCGCCAAGCCGAAGGCGCCACCCGCCAACACATTGGCGGCCACCTTATGGCCAAAGAATATCCGCGCATTCAGCGCATTCCACAGCGTCGCGGTGGAGAACACCACGGCAATCAACCCACTGGGAATCCACTGGCTGGCGGTGTAGAAGCACAGGAAGTTGATGCAGAACAGACACAGCCCCTGGGCCAAACACAGCAGTTGCGCGCGACCATCGAGCCTCTGCAAGCGGCGGCTGAGCAGCAAGACGGCGAACAGCACCGCGGCCGCCAGGCCGAAGCGATAGGCAATCGACAGCGGGATGGCGACTGTGCCCATCTGCAGCTTGATGGCGATCCAGGTGGTGCCCCAGATCAGCACGGTGAGTAGATACAGCGAGAGGTTCATACGCAACTCCTACGGCGATGCCGGGGAGTCTGGGCCGCCAAGCGAGGGCCGGCTTGCACAAACTTGCGCTTATTTGCCGCGCCGGGCTGGCAGCGGCGCCCGCGCGCGTTAGCATGGGTCCACTAGAGCGCCGCAGCCGGCGCGGGTGCAGGCCATGTCGCAACTCGCACAGATCCAGGTATTCCAATCGCTGAGCAGCTCGCCGCATGCACGTCTCGAGCATTGCGCCGAACTCGGCGACGGCCTGATCGCGGCGCTATGGAGCAACCACCACGACGCCCGCGAATACCAGGGGCCGAGCCACCACACCCTGTCCTGCTACCTGGCGGGCGGCACCGGCACCTTCCGCCGCGGCTGCCCCGACAGCAAGGGCGCGCCGGACAAGCTGTGCGTGCTGCCCGCCGGCCATGAGTCGGCCTGGGTGATCAATGGCGAAATCCGCCTCGCCCACCTCTACATCAGCCCCGAGCGTTTCGCCCTCGGCGCCCTCAGCCTCCTCGACCGCGAGCCGCGCGAGCTGCAGCTGCGCGAGCGCACCTTCCTCGACAACCCGCAGCAGGCCCTGCGCTTTCGCCAGTTGACCGCGCTGAACTGGGACGAACCCGGCGAGCGCCTGCTGACCAGCAGCCTGGCCCACGAGATGCTCAGCCACGCCCTGCTCAACCAGGTCGGCCTGCGTCAGGGCCTGCGCCTGAAGGGAGGCTTGGCGCCACGCCTGCGCCGGCAGTTGATCGACTATATCGAAGCGCACCTGGCCGAGCCCATCAGCCTGGGCGAACTGGCGAGTTTCGCCGCACTGTCCGCCTACCACTTCGCGCGCATGTTCCGCGCAAGCTTCGGCGTCCCGCCCCACCGCTACCTGCTGGCCCGGCGCCTGGCGCGGGCACAACAGTTGCTCAAAGACGGCGCCCTGCCCCTGGGTGAAATCGCCCTGGCCTGCGGCTTCGCCAGCGCCAGCCACTTCAGCAATCGCTTTCGCGCGGCCTTGGGCGCAACGCCTGGCGACTACCGCGCGGCCCTGTGTGGTGAAGAACCGCTGAATCAGCCGTCACCCCGGCGTAGGCCAGAATTAATCTAGGGCAGATCAACCGCCCAGCGGTTAATCCACCGCAACCGGACAGTATCGCAGTGAACGGTGGAAGCCCCTTTGGGGATTCCACCCTAGGATCCTGGGAGAGGCAACCTAGTTCTGAGCCTGTTGGCCTAAATTGCGCCGGAACCAATCATCCAGCATGGCCTTCTCATAGCGCAGGCGATCACTGCTGAAATAACGATTGCCGTGTTGCAGGTAGGACTGATCGATCACCACCGCCTCGCGATTGGCGATCTCCTGGCCGTCCTGTTCCAGGGCATAGTGCAGTTTGATCCGCGGCCAGGTGATCTCGCGCATAAAGCGCACCTCGCTGTAGTCGATCCGCCAGGGTTCGTAACGCCCTGCCAGGTCGATATCCAGCACCTGCACTTGCAGACGCTGGCCTGCTTGCAAGTAGCGCTGGCCAAGTTTCTCGATAAAGGCCTGCAACTCTTTCAGCACCGACTCATCGGCGCCACGACCGTAGGCACGGGAGAACCGCGCGTCGCTGTAGTTTTCTGGATGGCTGAAGCTGACCTCGGTAGTCGATGCCAGCGCTGCCGGAGCCACCGCAAGCAGCAGGGCACCCACCCTCAGCGCACTTAACAGGCGCATTGCACACCTCCTAACGGTGCTTATTCGCACTCACCATCAGGTTCAGTTTACGCCCGCCGCCACGGCTGAAAAGCCGTTTCAAGCCGCCAGCGGGCAACTCCTGCCACCCAGGAGCAGGCCTAATCGGCCTCGACTTCACCGTCAGCTGCTTGGCCGAGCTGGCTGCGCTGGTGCCCGGCTTTTTCCGTCGACACCGAGGGGAATTGCGACGAGGCATAGCGCACCACCAGAATCGCCAAGGCCAGCAGCAGAATCGCCCCGGACACGTACACCACGCCCATATCCGGGCTGTGATGGTGCGATACATCGGAAATCAGCAGGCGCGTTAGCGCGGTGATCGCCACATAGATCAGGAAACGCACCGGCATATGGTTGGTCTTGAAGTAGATGCCAACCATGGCGCCGAGCTCCAGGTAGATGAACAGCAACAGAATGTCATCGACCGTGATATGGCCCTTCTCCACCATGCCCAGAAACGCCACCACCGCCGCCCAAGCCGTGATACCGCCGATGGCGAACAGCGCCAGGTAGTGGAAGGTCTCGACCAGCAGATTGCCCAGCGACTCCGCCAGGCCGTGCACGTTCTCGCGCAGGGCTTCGGCCCAGTTCAGTTTCAAGATGCTGCTCCTTAGGCGCTGTTGACGTAAGCGAGCTTGCCGGGATGATGGCGCTCGAAGGTGACGCTTGGGTTATGCAGGATGGGGGCCAGCGAACGCCTGCTGGGCGGAATGGCGAGAACGGGCACTCACTGCTAACGTCATCACATACTGCGAACCTGGGAAGCAGCAACACGCCTAGTGCCCTGCGCCGAACCCGCTGGTACAAGATGCCAGGTCGGTTCGTGGCAGTCACTCGGAAGCCCTCTTTTCCCACGCCCGCACCGATCTGCGGCTGATGCTGTCCCCGACTCCGTGGCTTGGAAAAACCGCGGAGACGGGCTCCAGGCAACCCACCGCCAACGCCGAGCTGAGAATTTCACCGCGAGCAGCCTGTGGCTGCTGCCAAGGAGGGCCGAGTGTTTCGCAAAATCCACAACCTGCGTACCCGCACCCTGCTCTACTTGCTGCTGTTGCTGTCCGGGTTTGCCCTGGCCAGCTACTGGACCACCTCCCATCTGCTGCAGCGGAGCCTGCTGCAATTCGAAGAGCGCCATGCCCAGGAGGAGCTGGAACGGGTCCGCGCGGTGCTCGCCGCCGAGGCCCAGGGCCTGCTGGGCAGCGCCGTGGACTACGGCTTCTGGGACGATACCTACGAGTATCTGCAACAGGGCAACCCGGACTACCTGACGAGCAATTTCACCGCCGACTCCATGCGCAATCTGCGGGTGGATTTCGCCGTCTTCCTCACCGCCGCCGGCCAGCCTCACTCCGCCTTCGATATCGGCTCCGGCCAGCTGGAGAGCCTCGCCGCCGGCAGCGGCAAGTTGCGCGAGGTGCAGGCCGGCCTCGCTGCGCTCACCCCCACCCTGCAACAAAAGGGCGCCTACCTGCTGCGCTGGATCGACGGCATTCCGGCCCTCCTGGCCTACAGCCCGGTGCTCGACAACAGCCGTACCCAGCCGCGGCGGGGCTGGCTGGTACTGGGCCGTCTGCTCGATGACGACGGCCAGGCCGAGCTGGCGCAGTTGGTCTCCACGGCATTCCAACTGGCGCCCGCGGCGGCGGCAAGCGTGCAGCCGCCGCGGACGGCGCCGAACAGCATCCGGGTTAGCCGGGTCCTCGAGGACTCCCTCGGCAGCAGCGCTCTGCGCCTGATCATCCAGCACCCACCGATCCTGCACAGCCAGAAACACGCCGGCAATCTGCTGCTGATCGGCAACTCCCTGGTCATCCTGGTGCTGGCGGTACTGGCCGCCGCCGCCCTGCTCGATCGCCTGATCCTCAAACGCCTCAGCCTGTTCTCGCGCCTGGCCGAGCAAAGGCAGCGGGTGGATGAGCAGCCGCCGGTCTGGCCGGTGCAAGGCCATGACGAACTGGACAAGCTAGCCCAGTCGCTCAACGAGCTGATGGCGGAAGTGCACTCTGCCCATGCGAATCTTTACCAGGATGCGCGCAAGGACCCGCTGACCGGCTTGGGCAACCGCAAATTCCTCGGCGAGCGCCTGCCCCTCTACCAGGCCATCCAGCAGCGTCAGCCGGAACTGGCGCTGACCATCTACCTGATCGATCTGGACGATTTCAAACTGATCAACGACTGCCTCGGCCACGAGGCCGGCGATGCCCTGCTGGACAGCATCGCTCAACGGCTACGGGTTTTGATTCGCGCCAGCGACACCGCGGTGCGCATGGGCGGGGACGAGTTCGCCGTGCTCAGCCTGGAAAGCGCCGGGCAGGGCAGCCACATCCTGGCCCAGCGGCTGCTGGAAGAGATCTGTCAGCCGCTGATGTTTCAGGGCTCCCGCCTGGCGATCAGCGGCTCCATCGGCATCGCCCATGCCGCGCCGGGCATGAGCCAGGAGGAGCTGCTGCGCAACGCCGACATCGCCATGTACCAAGCCAAGCGCGCGGGCAAGAGCCGCTATGCGTTCTACTCCGCGGCCATGCATGCCAACGTGCAGGAACGCATGTTCATCGAACAACGCCTGCGCCAGGCCCTGATCATGGGCCAGCTGGAGGTCTGGTTCCAGCCGATAGTCGACTGCGCAACCCAGGAGGTGGTGATGGTCGAGGCGCTGGCACGTTGGCCAACCGACGCGGGCTTCTGCCCTCCCGACAAGTTCATTCCGGTGGCCGAGGAAGCCGGCCTGATCGGCGAACTGGGTCACTATATCGCCCGGCATGCCGTCCACGCCTTGCCGCGCCTGCAGCAGCTGCGGCCCGGACTCGCCCTCAATATCAACCTGTCGGTGAAGCAGTTGCTGCAGGTCGACCTCGTCAGCCAACTGTGCGAACTGATAGACGCCGAGCCGCTCTCCCGGCACAGCGTGCACTTCGAGCTGACCGAAAGCGCTTTCTCGGAAAACCTGGAGCTGCTCCAGCAACAGGTGAACGCCCTGGTCGCGGCCGGCTTCAAGCTCCACCTCGATGATTTCGGCACCGGCTACTCCTCCCTGCAACGCCTGCAACACCTGCCGATGTCGGCGCTCAAGCTGGACAAGTCCTTCACCCGCCTGCTTGAAGAGGGCGATGAACGTATCGTCAAGGTGATTCTCTCGCTCGGTGAACAGCTGCAGATGAGCGTGATCGCCGAAGGCGTGGAAACGCTCCTGCAGCAGGAGCGTTTGCAGGCGCTCGGCTGCCGGCTGATGCAGGGCTATCTGTTCGCCAAGCCCATGCCCGAAGCGCAGCTGCTGGACTGGCTGCAGGCCCGCGAGACGACCGCCAGCCCGCCGCTGGAGTCATAGAACTGCGCACTGCGCCCCGTCGCCGCGGGCAGAGTTGGCTGGCGCCGCAAGCCAGCTCTATTCGCTGAGCGATCCGCGTCGGGCATCCGGCATGAGCTGGAGATATTGCTCCGTGCTCATATGCACCAGCGCTTCATGATCGCCCGACTCAAAATACACATCCTTGACGCCCACCAGGGCCTGGTCGATCAGGGTTTCCATCTCGAAGGCGCTGCCCACCGGCGGAATCGCGCCATACTCGCAGTCGCTGAAACGGGAGCTGAACTCGCTCTCCCGGGCCAGCCGCCAGTGGCGTTTGGTGAGTTTGTGCACCTTGCTGAGATCGACTTGCCGAGTCGCCGGCACCACCGCCATCAGCCAGTGCCCCTGGAAGTCATCGAGGATCACCGACTTGGCCATCAGATAGGGCGGTACTCCAGCGCGCCGTGCCGCTTCGCGGGTGGTGATCGAGGGGTCGTGCTGCAGCATGTCGTAGCGGGAATGGTTCTGTGACAAGTAGCTTTGCAAACGGGTGGCCATGGTCATGATGCATCTCCTGCCGTTGGCCTGAGGATTGACGCCGGCCTCATCGTCCTGCTGAAACCCGCGCTGGCCGGTGCGGGTAGCTACCGGCTCATGTCGCAACAAGCGTGTTGCGCGCTATCGGGGGTTCCTCCCTGCCCCCGCCTTGAGCACTGGGCCTGCGCCCAATGCTCACTCTACAAGTCTAGTGCATGGGTTTACGGCCGAAGCGTCTAAACCAGGCGTGGCTACATGGCATCGTTTTAACCACCTGTTTGAAACGGGCCGCTATCCAAGCACGGCGGACTGCTTTATGCTTGGAAGCCTGTATATAAACACAGTAATCCGTACGACTAACCAGCATGAAGGTGAGGTGATGAATGGCCGTCGAAGTGGTGTACCGCAGCAGCCGCGATCCGGAGCACTTGTTCATGGATAAAGCCGAAGCCGATCGTCATGACAAAATGCTCGAACTGGCGGAGTTAGTGACGCAAGTGCTACACAAAGCCGTACCGTCACTGAGCGAGCAACAAGGCGAAGAAATCGGGATTTATATGGCCAAGAACCGCGAGGTATTTGCCAAGGCCTTCAAGAGCCAGCCGGATGCCTTGAACGAGCTGATCAACCCCGCTGAAGAACCTGCGGACTGACATCCGTCGCTCTACAGCCGCCTGACCTGTGTCAGATGCCTGCCTAAGAAAAGCCCCTCGGCTCACGCGCGAGGGGCTTTTTTATGGTTTTCACGGATTACCGGGAGGACGTGAGGGGTTAACACCGAATCGGCAAGATTGTGTTGTCTCGTCGCTTGGTGTCATTGGGCGCTTGCCGTGCTGGCTGACAGCCCGGTTTCGCCCTGCTGGGCGAGTCACTTTTCGCAGTCGCGCGAAAAGTAACCAAAAGCGCTTGCCCCTGCATCCGGCCCGCCTGCGGCGGGTTCCCTCGCTCCATCGTCGCTCCGGGGGCACGCCGGGAATGAGGGGAGTCGGAGCGCAGCGAAGACCCGGATGTCGGGGGGCGCTTTCTTTTGCTTACTTTTCTCAGCGCACACAAAGAAAAGTGAGGCGCCCGAGGGGGCGCAACCAGAAGCATCCGCCCACGCGATAACAGGCTCGGGCACAAGTTCAAGGCCAACAAATAGCAGGACTCTTGCGACCCATCTTGCCTATCCGGTATTAACCGCCACCCCCGAGAATCCGCGAAGAACCTTTTTTATACTTGACCAGCTCATTGGCTACCGAAGTTTTAACCATCGGGTTTTTCCAACGCCTCGACCATGGCCCGCATAAACCGCGCCGCTTCCCCGCCGGTTACCGCGCGGTGATCGAAGGTCAGCGACAGCGGCAGGATCGGGTGCACCAGCACCTTGCCAGCCACCGCCACCGGTTCTTCACGAATACCGCCGGCGCCGATGATCGCCACTTGGGGCGGCACCACCACCGGATTGGCGTAGCGCCCGAACAAGGTGCCAAAGTTGGACAGCGTGATAGTCGCGCCCATCATTTCCTGCGGCGGAATCGAGCGCGCCTTGACGTCCGCGCGCAAGCGCGCCATGCCCTCCTTGAGGTCTTCCGCGCTGCGCGCGCCGACATCGCGCAGTACCGGCACGAACAGGCCGTCCGGCGTATCCACGGCGATGCCGAGATCGAGCTGCCGATGCTGCTTGATCGACAGCGACTGGCCATCGAACCAGGCGTTGAGCAGCGGCTCGACCGCACAGGCGGCGGCGATGGCTTTACCCAGGCGGATCAATGGGTCGCGGGCTTTGCCCCACTGGTGCAGGTCGGCGTCGCCATAGATGGTCACCGGCACCACGGCGGCGTGCGACTTGGCCATGTTGATTGCCATGCTGCGGCGCACGCCACGCAGCTTCTCGCCGCCAAATTTGTCCCGCGCCGTTTGCGCCGTCGCTTCGACATCGGCACGGGTGATCATGCCGTCGGCGCCGGAGCCGCTCAGGCCATTGAGTTCCACGCCCAACTGCTTGGCCAATTGGCGCACGCCGGGGGTCGCACGTGGCGCCAGATGCTCGCGGGTAGACGGCGCGGCACCGACGAAGAAGCTGTCTTCCTGAGCGCTACCACCCCCTTCCAGGCGACCGACCACGGTGCCGGCATCGTCTTCCCCCTCGTAAGCCAACAACGGCTCGCCGACGTGGAGGATCTCGCCATCGTTGCCGAAGCATTTGGCGATCACCCCGTCATAGGGTGCGGGAATATCGACTATGGCCTTGGCGGTTTCCACCGACACCAGCAACTGGTCGGCCTTGACCGTATCGCCGGCCTTGACGTGCCATTCGACGATCTCGGCTTCCTGCAGGCCTTCGCCCAGATCGGGCAATTTGAAGTACTTCATCTCCAATCTCCCATTTCGCTTCCCCCGTAGCTGTGGTCCAGCGCAAGCATCGCGGGCATGGCCCGCTCCTAGATGATCAGCAGCGTGTCGCAGGCCGCGAGAATGTCTTCGACGCCGGGGATATACAGCTGCTCGAGGCGATACAGCGGTGGCGGAATATCCGGCGCGGTGACCCGTTGGATCGGTGCCTGCAAATCCAGAAAGACCCGCTCGTAAAGGCTAGCGGCGATCTCCGCACCCACCCCGCAGGAACGCGGCGCCTCGTGGACTATCACGCAGCGCCCGGTTTTGCGTACCGAGGCCTCCAAGGTATCCAGATCCAGCGGCTTGATGCAGGCGACGTCTATCACTTCGGCGGACACGCCCTGCTCGGCCAATACCGCGGCGGCTTGCAGGGTTTCGTGGACGCTGGCGCCCCAACTGATCAGGGTGATGTCGCTGCCTTCGCGCAGGGTGAAGCAGGTGTCCAGCGGCAGGCGCCGGCCATCGTCGACCAGGGCTTGCGGGTTCATCCGATAGAGCCGGGTCGGTTCGAGGAAGATCACCGGATCGGGATCGTCGATCGCCGCCAGCAGCAAGCCATAGGCCCGCGCCGGCGAGGACGGAATCACCACGCGCAGCCCCGGAATATGCGCAAACAAGGCCTCGGTGCTTTCACTGTGGTGCTCCGGCGCGCGGATGCCGGCGCCCATCGGGCTGCGCAGCACCAGCGGGCAACTCAGACGGCCACGGGTGCGGTTACGCAGGCGGCTGGCATGGGACACCAGATGATCCATGGCGGCGTAGATAAAGCCGAGAAACTGGATTTCCACCACCGGCTTCAAGCCTTGCGCGGCCATGCCGACGGCCAGGCCAGCGATCATGGTTTCCGCCAGCGGGGTGTCGATCACCCGCTTGAAGCCGAAGCTGTCGCGCAGGCCCTGGGTGGCACGGAACACGCCGCCATTAACGCCGACATCTTCGCCGAACACGACGACGTTTTCGTCCTCGCGCATGGCGCGGTGCAGGGCCAGGTTGACCGCTTCGAGCAGGGTCAGTTTTGCATTCGGCACTTTTGTCTCACCCATGGCGCGCACCTCCGACGTGGCGCGCGGCGCCGGATGAGGGCGAGGCGCTTTGCGCCTCGCGGCGGGCCGCACGCTCCAGCAACCACTCGCGCTGCTCGGCCAAGGGCGCCGGCCATTTGGCGTAGACGTAGTCCAGCACCGCTTCGACCGGCTGGATGCCGGCAGACTCGAAGGCGTCCACCGACCTCTGTACCAGCGCCTGGCACTCGGCGACCAGCGCTTGCTCGCGGGCTTCATCCCACACCCCAAGGCCGGCGAGAAAGGCCTGCAGCCGTTTGACCGGCTCCTCCAACCAGGCCTGTTTGACCTCTTCGGCCGGGCGGTAACGGGTCGCATCATCGGCGGTGGTGTGATCGCCGAGGCGGTAGCTCAGGCATTCGATCAACACCGGGCCTTTGCCATGGCGTGCACGCTCCAAGGCGACCTGAACTCGGTCGTAGACGGCGAGTATGTCGTTGCCATCCACCTGTTCGCCGTGGAAGCCGGCGCCGAGGGCTTTCTGCGCCAGGGTCGGCGCGCCGCACTGGATGCGCCGTGGCACCGAGATCGCCCATTGGTTGTTGTTGACCACGAACACCACCGGCAACTGCCAGGTGCCGGCGACGTTGAGCGCCTCGAGGAAATCGCCCTTGCTGGTGGCCCCATCGCCGCAGGTGGTCACGGCGACCCGGTGTTCGCCGCGGATCTTGAACGCGCTGGCCACCCCGCAGGCATGCAGCGCCTGGGTAGCGATCGGCACGCAGATCGGAAAGTCCTGCGCGGCCGCCGAGTCGACGAAGGCGCTACCGCGCTCGTCGCCGCCCCAGTAGAGGAGGATTTCTTCCATGCGCACGCCGCGCATCAGTTGCACGGCGGTGTCGCGGTAATAGGGCACCAGCACGTCTTGCGGCTGCATCAGGCTGCCGATGGCGACACCAATCGCCTCCTGGCCGAGGGTCGGCGCGTAGGTGCCGATGCGGCCGGTGCGTTGCAGGGCGACGGCCTTCAGGTCGAACAGACGGGTCAGCACCATCTGCCGGTAGAGCTTGGTCAGCAGATTGAAGTCGTCGGCCCAGGCCGGCAGCGTACCGAGCGCGCGGCCATCGGGGTCGAGGTAGCGGGTATACGGGAGGTCGATCTTGTTAGGGGTCATGACACGACTCCTCGACACACCGGGTAGGTGCGATGGCGTTCCCCCTCCGCTTGTGGCGGCGGGACTCTCGGCGGCTGCTCCCGGGTGGGGGCTCAGCCGCTATACAGCAGGCGTTCGGCCAAGGCATCGGCGACGCGCGCGGGGGAGCGTTTGTCGGCCTGGGCATGGGCGTAAATCTCGGTTAAGCGTCTGTCTATTTGCGCAAGATGCGCCGTAATGGCTGGCAAGCTTTCCCCGCGGTGCTTGAGTGCCACATAAATCAAGCCGCCGGAGTTAATCACGTAGTCCGGCGCATACAGAATCCCCCGCGCCTCCAGCTCATCGGCAATCTCGGTGCTCGCCAACTGGTTATTCGCCGCCCCGGCCACCGCCGAGCAGCGCAGCTGACCCACCGTCTGCGCATTCAATATGCCGCCCAGGCCGCAAGGCGCGAGGATGTCGCACGGCGTGCCGAGCAGCGCTTCACTGGCCACCGGATGTGCACCGAGTTGCTCCACCGCCAACTGCACCCGACCGGGGTCCAGATCGCTGACCAATAGCTCGACCCCGGCGGCATGCAACTGCTCGGCGAGCGCATAGCCGACATTGCCGAGCCCTTGGATGGCGACGCGCAAACCTTCCAGGTCATCGCTACCGAGGCGCGCCTGGGCCGTCGCACGAATACCGGCGAACACCCCCATGGCGGTATGCGGTGAGGGATCACCGGCACTGGTGGTACTGGTGACGTGGCGGGTGTGTTGGGCGATGCAGTCCATGTCGGCACTCGAGGTACCGCTGTCGACCGCCGTGATATAGCGGCCGTTGAGGGTTTCGATAAAGCGCCCGAAGGCTTCAAACAAGGCGCCGCGATTGTCCACATTCGGCGGCCGGATGATCACTGCCTTGCCACCGCCTTGCGCAAGCCCGGCCAACGCGGCTTTGTAACTCATGCCTTGGGCCAGGCGCACGGCATCACGAATCGCACTGCGCTCATCGGGATAAGCCAGGTAACGGCAGCCGCCGAGGGCCGGGCCGAGGCGCGTGTTGTGAATCGCGATAATGGCCTTGAGGCCCGTGACGGGATCCTGTGCCAGGTGCAGCGCCTCGAGTCGGGCGGCTTCCATGATGGCAAACATGCTGAGGCTCCATTGCCTGTAATTATCAGCAGTATAGGTCGCACCCCCGACGACGACCGAACGGGCAGGTATAAGTACGCAGCCGGGCTGCGGCAGGCAGCATAAGGCCGGCTTGCTCGGCCAGGCTTGTACCGTCATAACGGCTAGTCACGGGGCGCACCGAGCGCTTCCGTGCATTGGAGCGCGCACCTTCAGCGCTGCGTCGGTTTTTTCTGCAAGCGGCGGGATAAAAGGGCTAGACGCAGGTTAGGCGACCCGCTACAAACCAAGAGTGAATTGGAGAATCCGATGACCCCGCGCCAAGCCTGCCTTGCCTGCCTCGAACGTGAGCCGCCTGCGGTCTTTGAAGCGGCGTTGTGGATTGCTGCCGAGCACGATCCGGCCCTGCAGCCGGAGCGCTGGCTGCGTGACATCGCCGGCTTGCAACAGCAAGTGGCTGCAGGTTTGCCGGTGCTGCCCAGCCATGAGCTGGCCCAACCGCTGCTGCGCCGGCTGAATGAGCTGGGTTTCCATGAGGACCATGAAAGCCCGCTGCGGCCACAGGCGGCCCTACTCCACCGCGTGCTGCAACGGCGCCGCGGCCAACCCCTGTCGCTGGCCTTGATGGCCCTCGAACTGGCCCGGCGTTTGGAGATACCCCTGCAGGGCGTGAACTTTCCCGGGCATTTCTTACTGCGCGTTCCTGGCGCCGATCATCTGCTCGATCCCTGCGGCGGCCGCCGCCTTTATACCCAGGACTGTCGCGAACTGCTGGCTCAGCAGCTTGGGCCTAGGGTGCAACTTTGCGCCGGACACCTGCAAAACTGCGATGCCCGCAGCCTGCTGCAGCGGCTTTCGCGCAATCTGCGGCATCTGCATCTGCAGGCTCAAGACTATTTGGCCGCGCTGAAAGATGCCGAACGCGTGCTCGAACTGGGGCCACCCTCCGCCAGCGACCACCTGGCCCGCGCCGAGCTCTATCAGCAGCTGGACTGTCCACAGGCCGAGCGTTTCGATCTAGAGCACGCCCTGCTGCTGAGCGACGACCCGGCGCAGCGCCTAGCGCTGACGCACAGGCTGCGCCAGCTCAGCCAAACGCCGGCACTGCATTAACAGGCCAAGCTGAGTCAACAGACCCAGGACCTTCACCCTACTGCGCGGCATGCGGGGAAATCCGCGCGCTGGCCGCTTCCCCCGTCAGACTGGCCGGATCAACCGGTGTATTTCTGCAGGTTGGCCAGCATTTGCGTCATCGCCTCGATATTGTCCGCCGGATGGCTGGCGCCTTCGAAGTCGCAGATCTGCTGCCACTGGGCCGCCACGTCTTCCGCGTCAAACCCGGCTTGCGGATCGAAACCGGCGCCATTGCTGCGCTCCCAGCGCACCTTGCCGATCCAGCCGCCGCCCACTTCGAACAGGCCGGCGGTTTCCTGGCAGTTTTCGCTGCCGAGGTAGACCACCAACGGGCTGACCAGCTCCGGCTTGAGTTGTTCGAAGACTTGCTGCGGAATCAGGCCTTCGGTCATGCGGGTGCCGCCAGTCGGGGCGATGGCGTTGACCAGGATATTATTCTTGCGGCCTTCGATGGCCAGGGTGCGGGTCAGACCGTACAGGCCGAGCTTGGCCATGCCGTAGTTGGACTGGCCGAAGTTGCCGTAGATGCCCGAGGTCGAGGCGGTGAAGATCACCCGGCCGTAGTTCTGCTCACGCAGGTGCGGCCAGGCGGCGCGGGTGACCTTGTAGGCACCTTCGACGTGGACCTTGTAAACCAGGTCCCAGTCGGCGTCCTCCATCTTGTGGAAGGTCTTGTCGCGCAGGATGCCGGCGTTGTTCACCACCACGTCGAGGCGGCCGAAGGCGTCCAGCGCGTGCTGCACGATCTTTTCGCCGTCGGTCACCGAGTCGTGGTTGGCCACCGCGGTGCCGCCCGCTTCACGAATCTCCGCAACCACCCGGTCGGCGGCCGAGGCGCTGGCGCCCTCGCCATGGGTGCTGCCGCCCAGATCGTTGACCAGCACCTTGGCGCCATGTTTGGCGAACAACAGCGCATGGGCGCGGCCAAGACCACCGCCAGCACCGGTGACTATCACTACTTTGTCTTCGAAGCGGACGGCTTCACTCATAAACGGCTCCTACGGCAGGGTTTGCGATGGGGCGAGTGTCGTGCAGGCGCGCGGCGCTCACAATGAAGACCGCCGCGGCTGAATGGTGGCCGATAAGGCAGCGGGATGATTATCCCCGGGGCCTTATCACGCCGATTGATCCGCCGGACGAATCAGGCTGAGGTGGTCGTACAGATGCAGCACATGGGCCAGGGCGTATTCCTCATGGCTCAACACACCATAGGCGAAGTGCGGCTGCAGCGCGCCGCTGTGTGCGGCGAAGCGCGCGAAGGCGCCTTGCAGCCGCTGCAGGGCCTGTTCCTGGCCGGCCGGCTCGACCAGTGGCGCGGCGCCGGGGATCGGCTGATCCAGCGGATGACGCATGGCGCCGCGGGCGGCGAACAGGTTGAAGGCGGCCATACCCAGGCTATGACGGAACCAGGCGGGTTTCAGCTCAGGATAGCCGTCCAGCGAATAGTCGATGCTTTGCGCGCAGTGGTTGAACACCTCGGCCGGGCTCCAGCCTTTGACGCTGACCAGCGCCCGCCCGGCCAGTTGCGCGAGCACAGCGCGCGCCGCCTGCAGGCTCAGGCCGGCGGGTGCCGGGCCGAGCGGCAGCGCCCAGAAGCCAGCGCCCAGCGCCGCTGCCGTAGCGCCCAGGGCCCCCAGTTTCAACAGCTGCCGTCGTTGCATCGGTTCCCCTCCAGGTGCAGGCGAAACGCCAAATAGTGCTTGAGCACCTGCTCCGGCGCCTCGGTCTGCGGATAGTGGCCGATACCGTCCAACAACAGGGTATCCGGCTGCGGAATCAGCTCGCGATAACGCGCCACCATATGGGCGCCGGAAATCGGATCGACCGCACCGTCGATCACCCGCAGCGGTACGCCGCCTTTTTGCATGGCCGCAACCCAGCGCTCACGCTGCACACGGCGCTCCGGTATATAGCGGATCAGCCGATGCATCACGCCTGGGCCATCGTTCGCCGCGATCAGGCGCCAGAAGTCGTCCAGCTCACTGGCACTCGGCCGGGTGTTGGGACCGAAGATCTGCGCGAAACTAGCGGCCAGCTTCCGCCGGGAGAACAGCCGACCGATCAACGGCCCAAGCGGGCCGAGCAGCAACTTCTGCACCAGCACCGGCCTATGGGTTTCCGGAAACAGCCCGCCATTGAGGAAGACGCAGGACGCCAGTTGCAGGCGCCCGTCGTGATGGCGCGCGAGCAATTCCTGAGCGACGCTGTCGCCATAGTCATGGGCCAGGACATGCACGGCCCCGTCGATGCGCAAATGACTCAGCAGCGCCTGCTGGAGATCCGCCTGTTCCAGCAGGCTGTAGGCATGCCCACGGGGCTTGGCCGAATCGCCGAAGCCGAGCATGTCGCAGGCGATCAGCCGATACTTTGCCGTTAGTGGCCCCCAAAGGTAGTGCCAGTCCCAACTGGCGGTGGGAAAACCGTGAATCAACAGCAGCGGCTCGCCCTGCCCGGCTGTCCAATAGCGGATGGCGTGGCCGCGGAAGTCGAAGCTCTGGCCCTGCGCCCGCCAATCGTGCAAGGCCATCCCGGCCAGGGCCATCAGGCGGCGTAGCCGGGGTTCTGTTGGTCCAGTTTGCGCAGCAGCGCCGGCCAGGCCAGTTGCCCGCCCATGCCCTGGGCGCTGCGCATCACCCCGGCGACCATGGCTTTGGCGCCTGCCAGGATCGACTGCGGAATATGGATCAGCTCGACGCCGCCACTCTGCGCCATGACTTGCACCTCACAGGCGCGCTGCAGGGTGAACATCATCAGGAAGGCATCGGCGATGCTGCCCGAACAGGTCATCAGGCCATGGTTGGGCAGGATCATGAAGTTGCTTGCGCCCAGATCCGCCTGCAAGCGCGCCTTCTCCTCGTGGTTCAGCGCCACCCCCTCATAACCGTGATAGGACAGGCTGGCGAGGACGAACAGCGCTTGCTGCGACAGCGGCAGCAAGCCCTGCTTCTGCGCCGAGACGGCGATGCCGGCGGCGGTATGGGTGTGCAGCACGCAGGCCACATCATGGCGGACTTCATGCACCGCACTGTGGATGGTGTAACCGGCCGGGTTGATCTCATAGGGGCTGTCCATCAACTTGACGCCGCCGAGATCGACCTTAACCAGGCTGGAGGCGGTGATCTCGTGGAACATCAGGCCGAAGGGGTTGATCAGGAAGTCTTCGCTGCCCGGCACCTTGGCCGAGATGTGGGTGAAGATCAGATCATCCCAACCGTGCAAGGCCACCAGGCGGTAGCAGGCGGCGAGATCGACACGGGCCTGCCACTCGGCGGCAGAGACCTGATCCTTGATGTTCGCGGTGGGCAGAACTTGGGCTGTGGTCACGGGGTTCACCTCGGCATTTATTAGTGTGGCGTGCCGAGGAGTCTAGCGAGGGATGCCGCCGCCGGTAGTTGCCGTGGCAGCCAGCTTAGTGGCCGAGCGAGTCAGAGCGCCGCGACTTCAGCTAGCTCAGCAGAGAGATTGAGCAGGCCGTTGAAGAATGTAACGAGAGGCGGGCGCAGCTCACGGATCAGCTCAACGGCGCGCGGATGCATCAGGCCTTCAACGCGGCGGCGAAGTCGGCCAGCCAAGGCTCGGCATCGGTTTCCGGGTTGACCGTCTCGCTGGCGTCCAGCCGCAGCATGGCCTGCACCTCATGGATACCCAGCTCGGCAAACAGCTCGCGGACCTGTTCGCCGCCGGCACAGAAGGTGTCGCCATAGCTGGAATCGCCCAGGCCGATCACCGCACCGGGCAAGCCACGCCACCCCGGCAGTTGATCGCGGATCGCGTAGTAGAGCGGCTGCAGATTATCGGGCAACTCGCCCATGCCAGTGGTCGAGGTCACCGCCAGAAAGGCTTCGGGAGCAAAGGCCTGCAATTCGGCCAAGCTCGCCCGCGGGTTATGCCAGGCGTCGAAACCCGCCGCCTTGAGTACCTGCTCGGCGTGGCGGGCGACTTCCTCGGCGGTACCGAAGACCGAACCGGAGAGAATGGCGACTTTCATACAAGAGCTCCCGAAACTGGCTGCGACTCAGGCTTTGTGAAAACGTAGCGAGCGAAGGTTAGACAAGGCAAAAACAGGCGAAAAAGCGCAGTTTACATGGGGTAAATGAGCATTTTGAGCCTGTTTTTAACGCCGTATAACCGAGCGCAGTAGCTTTCACACAGCCTGAAATGCCGGGCATTATGCCTTATGAGACTCGCGGCGATCCGCGCCGCCGTGAAAACCCGCCGACCGTGCCTCAGGTGCCGCGCAACTAGCGCAAAGCCCAGCACGTGCCAGCACCCCGGCTGCCTTCGGCACCCTAGGCGCGAGCGCGCCACGCCCGCAGCTTTTGTGCGCAGCGGCGGACTGCGGTAACGTTGCCCTGTCCGCCGCCCCTACTGCTCGGGCTGGCGCCTACTTTTAGCCGACGAGTCGCGCATGAGCGTTTCCGCCCCCATTCTGATTACTGGCGCCAGCCAGCGGATCGGCCAACACTGCGCCGAACGCCTGCTCGATGATGGCCATGCGGTAATCCTCAGCTATCGCCGTGAGCGCGAGAGCGTGGCGCACCTGCGCGAACGAGGGGCTTTGACGCTGCCCGCGGACTTCTCCACCGAGGCCGGCATCCTGGCCTTTATCGACACGCTAAAGAGCCACACCCAGCGCCTGCGCGCGATTGTGCATAACGCCTCGCAGTGGCTGACGGAAACGCCAGGCAACGAAGCCGCCGCCTTCCAGCAGATGTTCAGCGTGCACATGCTCGCGCCCTACCTGATCAACCTGAAGTGCGCCGAATTGCTCGAACGCTCGAGCCCGGCCGATATCGTCCACATCAGCGATGACGTGACGCGCAGAGGCAGCGCCAATCGCCCGGCCTACTGCGCCAGCAAAGCCGGGCTGGAGAGCCTGACGCTGTCCTTTGCGGCCAAATTCGCGCCGCGGATCAAGGTCAACGGCATCGCCCCGGCGCTGATCCTGTTCAACGAGCACGACGACGCGGCGTACCGCGCCAAGACCCTGGACAAATCCGCCCTGGGCATCGAGCCTGGGCCCGAGGTGATCTACCAGAGCCTGCGCTATCTGCTCGACAACCCCTACGTCACCGGTACCACGCTGACCGTCAACGGCGGCCGCCACCTCAAATGAGGTCCGCCGCGAGACCCCTGAGATGAACCCACAGCTGCCTCACCACTATCGCCAGATCCTCCTCGGTCTCGGCGAAGACCCCGAGCGTGAAGGCCTGTTGGACACCCCACAGCGCGCCGCCAAGGCCATGCAGTACCTGTGTCAGGGTTATGCGCAAAACCTGGAGGCAATAGTCAACGGCGCGCTGTTCGCCTCGGACAATGACGAGATGGTGATAGTCAAAGACGTCGAGCTGTATTCGCTGTGCGAGCACCACCTGCTACCGTTCATCGGCAAGGCCCACGTGGCCTACATCCCGACCGGCAAGGTGCTCGGCCTGTCGAAAGTCGCGCGGATCGTCGATATGTATGCGCGGCGCCTGCAGATTCAGGAGAGCCTGACCCGGCAGATCGCCGAGGCGATCCAGGAGGTCACCGGCGCCGCCGGTGTGGCGGTGGTGATCGAGGCCCAGCATATGTGCATGATGATGCGCGGGGTGGAGAAACAGAACTCGACGATGGACAGCTCGGTGATGCTCGGGGCTTTCCGGGAGTCCTCCAGCACCCGCCACGAATTCCTGAAACTGATTGGACGGAGTAACTAGTTATGCCGAGACTGGAGCCTGGAATGGCACGAATCCGGGTCAAAGACCTGCGTCTGCGCACCTACATCGGGATCAAAGAGGAAGAGATCAACAACAAGCAGGATGTGCTGATCAACCTGACCGTCCTCTACCCGGCGGTCGACGCCGTGCAGGGCAACGATATCGAGCACGCGCTGAACTACCGCACCATCACCAAGGCGATCATCCAGCACGTCGAAGGCCACCGCTTTGCCCTGCTCGAACGCCTGACCCAGGAAATCCTCGACCTGGTGATGAGCCACCCGACCGTGCGTTACGCCGAAGTGGAAGTGGACAAGCCGCATGCCCTGCGCTTTGCCGAGTCGGTGTCGATCACCCTCGCCGGGCATCGCTAAGCACCTGTTCAATATCTGCTGCGGGCTTCGCGCGCCATGCGGCGTTGAAAACAGGCTCGGACTGCTCATTTACCACTCGTAAACTGCGCTTCCTCGCCTGTTTGACTCGCTACGCTCGCCCTGCGGGCCAGCCTTCGGCTGTTACTCCGCTGCGCTGCGTTGCGCCTTGTGACCCACATGGATGTGGGGAATGCCGTTACCCGTAGGGAACGGGTGCGGCCCTGACCTGCGCTCGCGACGATCTTGAACAGGTGCTTAGCCGACACTCATACCGCCCGACAGCTCGCTGCCGTCGGGCATTGCTGCTTCGGGCCAGCGCTTCTATCATCGCGCCCATCTGCCACCCGCACGTCCTCGGAGAACCCTGCCATGACCGAGCAAGAACACCTCGAACTCGAAGCCGCCGCCTTCCGCCAACTGGTGCAACACCTGCGTTCACGCCCGGATGTGCAGAACATCGAGCTGATGAACCTCGCCGGCTTCTGCCGCAACTGCCTGTCCAAGTGGTACAAGGCCGCCGCCGACGACATCGGCCTGGCCGTCACCGCCGAGCAGGCCCGCGAAGAGATCTACGGCATGCCGTACAGCGAGTGGAAGAGCAAATACCAGCAGGAAGCCAGCAGCGAACAACAGGCGACTTTCGATAAGGGCAACAAGTCATGAGCGCACTCCTCGACTTTCGCGCCAGCCTGCGCAGCGAGCAGCACCTGTTCGCCGCCACCCTGGCCTTTATCGCCGAGCACTACGACTATCAGCCCAGCGCCTTCGTCAACGGCACGCTGGAAAACGCCGTCGGACAGAATGAAGGCTCCTGCAAGACCCTCGGCCTGGCGCTGCTGGAAGGCTTGAGCCTGGAAGAGACCCTGCAGGCCTTCGGCGAACACTACCGTGCCGTCTTGGCCGACCCGGATGGCTCCGACCACGGCAATATCCGCGCGCTGATGGAAACCGGCCTGAGCGGCGTGCGTTTCACCCAGCCGCCGCTCAAGCACAAGGGATAAGCCGAAGCCACGCCGTCATGCGCAAATAACCGCGCAACTGTCGGCAACGGCTGACAGACATATCTCAAAAACCCACTTATCCTGCAGCCCTGGAAAACACCAAGGACGGTGTTCCGCACGCTGACGCGCCGTCCTCCGTTGCCCCCTTACCTGGCTTGGAGTCGCGTGGATGCAGCAGACCTTGGTATGGAAACCATGGCTCAACCCTGGCGTGGAAAACCTGCGCCTGAAGCAGGATGACAGCGGTATACACGCCAGCAGCCATCTGATGCAGAGCGTGCGTGGCCAGAGCATTGCGGCCACCTACGTCTTGAACTGCGACCCACGCTGGCGGTTTCGCCGCCTGTGGCTGAAGGTCGACAACTTCGGGCAAAAAAGCCTGACCTTGGATCGCGATATCCGTGGCCGCTGGTATCAGAACGGCGAACTGCGCCACGACCTGTTCGACTGCCAGCACGTGATGCTCTCCGCCTCGCCGTTTACCCATACGCCGGCCTTGCAACGCTGTGCCCTGGAAACCGGGCAGAGCGAGCAAGTGCAGGTGGCCTATATCGACATGCTGACCCTCAAGGTCGAGGCCCGCACCCAACGTTACCTGTGCCTGCGCCAGCACGCCGAGCAAACGCTTTACCGCTGCGAATCGGAAGGCAAAAAGCCCCGCGAACTGACCGTCGATCGCGATGCGCTGTTGATGAAAGCCAGCGATCAGTACCTGCGCATGAGTTCGCGGACGCTGACGTTGAACACCTGGGTATGAGCGCCAGCCCATAAATAAAACGGCCCATAAGCAGAAGCCCCGCACTTGGCGGGGCTTTTTATTACAGCGGTACTTACTGCGCGTCGAGATAACGCTCCACATCCAGCGCGGCCATGCAGCCGGCGCCAGCGGAGGTGATGGCCTGACGGTAGATATGATCCGCCACGTCGCCGGCGGCAAACACGCCCGGCACGCTGGTCGCCGTGGCGTTGCCATCGCGACCACCGTTGACCACCAGATAGCCGTCTTGCAACGCCAACTGGCCTTCGAACAGCGAGGTGTTCGGCGTGTGGCCGATGGCGACGAACAAGCCGTCGACCTTGAGCTCATCACTGCTGCCATCATGGTTTTTCAGACGCACACCGGTAACGCCCATGTTGTCGCCGAGCACCTCGTCCACCGCGGCATTCAGCTTGAGCACGATCTTGCCTTCAGCGACCCGGGCGTGCAGCTTGTCGATCAGGATCTTCTCGGCGCGGAAGGTCTCACGACGATGCACCAGGGTGACTTTGCTGGCGATATTGGCCAGGTACAACGCCTCTTCCACGGCGGTGTTGCCACCGCCGACTACCGCTACTTCACGGTTGCGGTAGAAGAAGCCATCACAGGTCGCGCAAGCGGAAACGCCCTTGCCCATAAAGGCTTCTTCCGACGGCAGGCCCAGGTAGCGAGCGCTGGCACCGGTGGCGATGATCAGGGCATCGCAGCTGTAAGTCGCGCTGTCGCCGATCAGGGTGAAGGGCTTGCCGGCCAGATCCACCGCATTGATGTGGTCGAACACGATCTCGGTTTCGAAGCGTTCCGCGTGTTCTTGCATCCGCTGCATCAACGCCGGGCCGGTCAGGCCGTGGACGTCGCCCGGCCAGTTGTCGACTTCGGTGGTGGTGGTCAACTGACCGCCAGCCTGCATGCCGGTGATCAGCAGCGGCTTGAGGTTGGCGCGAGCCGCGTAAACCGCAGCCGAATAACCGGCAGGGCCGGAGCCGAGGATGATCACTCGCGAGTGACGAACTTCAGACATAACAAACTCCTAGCGACCGGCGCGCCGGTGCGAATAAAAACAGGGCAGCCAAAGCACTCGGGGGAGGCTGGTAAGGAGCGGCGGCCCTGGAAAAATCGTAGGGTGGATTAGCCGCATTAGCGGCGTAACCCAGCATCGATGCCGACCGGCATCGTCATTGCTCGGCCCGCTGGGCCGAATGGTGGGTTACGGCCTTTGGCCTAACCCACCCTACACTCAGAGCGCGCTGGCGTTCTCGGCCAAGTAAGCCGCCACGCCTTCGGCGTCGGCCTTCATGCCTTTCTGGCCTTTGCGCCAGCCGGCCGGGCAGACTTCGCCGTGCTCTTCGGTGAACTGCAAGGCCTCGACCAGACGCAGCACTTCGTCAACTTCACGACCCAGCGGCAGGTTGTTCACCACCTGGTGCTGGACCACGCCGTTCTTGTCGAGCAGGAAGGTCGCACGCAGCGCCACGCCGTCTTCGTGTTCGACGCCATAGGCGCGAGTGATTTCGTGCTTAACGTCGGCCACCATGGTGAATTCGACTGGGCCGATACCGCCCTTCTCGACCGGGGTGTTGCGCCAGGCGTAGTGGGTGAACTGCGAGTCGATCGACACGCCGACCACTTCCACGCCCAACTCGCGGAATTTATCCATGCGGTTGTTGTGCGCGATGATTTCCGACGGGCAGACGAAGGTGAAGTCCAGCGGCCAGAAGAACAGCACCACATATTTGCCGCGCAGGGCGGACAGCTGGAAGTTCTCGACGATGGAACCGTCACCCAATACCGCAGCAGAGGTGAAGTCCGGGGCTTGTTTGTTGACCAATACGCTCATGGAAAAACTCCTATAGCTTAAAAATTTAAGGGCGAGTGGAAGAATTGACGGCAAGGCTACGCAGGCCCGGTCAATTGAGGAAGTGCCGATTTCTAATCCACTTCATAGGCAATCTCTATGTAGAGGGGACGCCGCAGCCCAGCCGTCCAGACTTTCCCCGCAACCCCAAAGCCGGTAAGGTCGGCGCGACTTTAACTCTCGGGAGACCCCCATGCCCGCCCCTGTGCTGTCCGGCCCGCAATACCTGCGCGAAGGCCTGAAGTTGGTGCTGAGCCCTGGCTTACGGCTGTTCGTACTGTTGCCGCTGGCGATCAACCTGATCCTCTTCGTCGGCTTGATCGGTTTTGCCGTGCAGCAGTTCAACGGCTGGATCACGGCGTTTATGCCCGATCTGCCGGACTGGCTGAGCTTTCTCAGCTACCTGCTCTGGCCGCTGTTCTTTGTGCTGGTACTGCTGATGGTGTTTTTCACCTTCACCCTGCTGGCCAACATCATCGCCGCCCCCTTTAACGGCTTCCTGGCGGAAAAAGTCGAAGTGGTGCTGCGTGGCGAGGACAACTTCCCGGCGTTTCGCTGGAGTGAGTTGGTCGCCATGGTGCCGCGCACCTTTGGCCGTGAGCTGCGCAAACTCGGCTACTTCCTGCCGCGCGCCATCGCTCTGCTGATCCTGTCGTTTATCCCGGTGCTCAACCTGCTGGCCGCGCCACTCTGGCTGCTGTTCGGCGTGTGGATGATGTGCGTGCAATACATCGACTATCCGGCGGACAACCACAAGCTCGGCTGGAACGAGATGCTCGCCTGGCTGCGCGAGAAGCGCTGGCAGAGCCTCGGCTTCGGCGGCTCGGTGTACCTGGCGCTGCTGATTCCGGGGGTCAACATCCTGATGATGCCCGCCGCTGTGGCCGGCGCCACCTTGTTCTGGGTGCGTGAGCGCGGCGATAGCGCTGTCACGGCGGCGCAACGCTAACGTCACACGGCTTACATGGCGCCAGCCGAGACTGGCGCCATGACTGCCTCTCCCCTGCATATCGCGCTGATCAGTGAAACCTTCCCGCCAGAAATCAACGGCGTGGCCAATACCCTCGGGCGCCTGTGTGCGGGCCTGCGTGAGCGTGGCCATCGCCTGCAACTGGTGCGCCCACGACAGGCTGCCGACCAGGGCCAGAACAGCGATGACGAACTGCTGCTGACCCGCGGCTGGCCGTTGCCCGGCTACCCCGGTTTGCAGTGGGGCCAGGCGTCCATGCACAAACTGCTGCGGCGCTGGCAACGCCAGCGCCCGGATGTGCTGTATATCGCCACCGAAGGCCCGCTGGGGCTGTCCGCCCTGCGCGCCGCGCGGCGCCTCGGGATTCCGGTGGTCAGCGGGTTTCACACCAACTTTCAGCAATACAGCGAGCACTACGGCCTCGGCCTGCTGACCCGGGCGCTGACCCATTACCTGCGCTGGTTTCACAACAGTTCACAGCTGACCCTGGTGCCCAGCGCCAGCCAGCGCCTGGAGCTGGAGCGGCGCAGCTTCGAGCGGGTCGATCTGCTGGCGCGCGGCGTCGATGGGCAACTGTTTCACCCGGCCAAACGCTCGACCGAGCTCCGTGCGAGCTGGGGGCTGGGGGACGACGATCTGGCGGTGCTGCATGTCGGCAGGCTCGCAGCGGAGAAGAACCTGGGCCTGCTCGGCCGCAGCTTTAGCGCGTTGCAAGCCGCCCACCCACAACGGCGGCTGAAGCTGATCCTGGTCGGTGACGGCCCGCAGCGCAGCGAGCTGCAGCAGGCGTTACCGAATGCCCTATTCTGCGGCGTGCAACGCGGCGAAGAGCTGGCCGCGCATTACGCCTGCGGCGATCTGTTCCTGTTTCCCAGCCTCTCTGAAACCTTCGGCAATGTGCTGCTGGAAGCGCTCGCCTCCGGGCTTGCTGTGGTGGCGTTCGACCAGGCCGCAGCGGCCCAGCATATCCGCCATGGGCATAACGGCGCGCTGGCCATGCCGGGGGATGATGCGGCCTTTATCGATGGCGCCTGCTGGCTGCTGGAGGACACCGAGACCTTGCGCCGCGTGCGCCTGAACGCTCGCCAACATGCCGGTCGGCAGGGCTGGGAGGCCATAGTCCAGCGCTTCGAGGAGCACCTGCGCAGCGCTCGCCATGCTGAAGCGCGCCGCGGATCATGAACAGGTTCTAAGTAAAAGCCTTGGTCGCTGAGCCGGCGCTTGTTGTGATGCTCGCAGCTTGCCGCCTTAACCGAACGCAGTCAGCCCAACCGATTGCGGGTTTCGCCAGGCGAAAAAAAGCCCCGATGTGCCGGGGCTGCTCCCACATCCTTGTGGATCGCTTGAGGAGTGGCGCGCTGGCTAAACAGCGCACCGGGGGAACACCACTAAATAACCGCTAACTCAGACCAGGCTCATCAGCGCTTCACGGCTGAAGGGCAGGATGTCCTCTTCGCGACCCTCGCGGACTTTCACCGCCCAATCCGGGTCGACCAGTAGAGCGCGGCCGACCGCCACCAGGTCGAACTCCTGTTTGTTCAGGCGCTCCAGCAGGCCCTCCAGTTTCGCCGGCTGCGCGACCTTGTCGGTGTTGACCATGAACTGCAGGAACTCGCCGTCCAGCCCTACGCTACCCACGGTGATGGTCGGCTTGCCGGTCAACTGGCGCGTCCAGCCGGCGAGGTTGAGCTCGGAACCGTCAAACTCCGGCTCCCAGAAACGCCGGGTCGAGCAATGGAAGATATCCACACCGGCGTCCGCGAGCGGCTGGAGGAATTCGCCGAGGGCTTGCGGCGTCAGCACCAGACGTGCGCTGTAGTCCTGCTGCTTCCACTGCGAGAAGCGGAAAATGATCGGGAATTCCGGCCCAACCGCGGCGCGCACGGCCTGGATCAGTTCGATGGCGAAGCGCGAGCGGTTCGCCAGGCTGCCGCCGTATTCGTCGCTGCGCTGGTTGCTGCCTGCCCAGAAGAACTGGTCGAGCAGATAGCCGTGGGCGCCGTGGATTTCCACGCCGTCCATGCCGATCGTCTGGGCGTCTTTGGCCGCCTGGGCGAAGGCCGCAATCACCTCGGCGATGTCTTGCTGGGTCATGCCATGCACGACCTCGACGCCGTCCTTGAGCTTCTCGCTCGGGCCATAGCCAGGCACGCTGGCATCCGGTTCGGTGCCCAGCTTGCGCACGTTACCGACGTGCCACAGCTGCGGCACTATCTTGCCGCCTTCGGCGTGTACCGCATCGACCACTTGCTTCCAGCCGGCCAGGGCGTCTTCACCGTAGAAGCGCGGCACGTTCGGGTAACCGTTGGCGGCTTTATGGCCGACGGTGGTGCCCTCGGTGATGATCAGGCCAACGCCAGCGGCAGCGCGGCGACGGTAGTACTCGATCACCTTGGAGTTCGGTACGCCACCCGGCGAGAAGGAACGGGTCATCGGTGCCATGACCACGCGGGTGGGCAGCTCCAGAGCGCCGAGGTGGAAGGGTTCGAACAGGGCTTTAACGGGCATGGCTATCTCCTCGCAGGCAAACAATAAGCAGGCGACCGGTCGTCTCGCTGCTGGATACAAAAAAACGTGAAAAATCAGCGCGGCGTCAGCAGACGCTCCAACTGGTGCAAAAATACCTTGAGGGGCGCCGCACTGGCGCCGACTTTCATGCGCATCAGCGCACCTTCCCAGGCATTGCCGATAAATTCGGCCAGCGCCGCGCAGTCGGTTTCCGCCGGCAGTTCGCCGGCTTCGCGGGCCGCCGTCAGGCACTGCGCAAGTATCTCCACCGAGCGTTGCAGAATGCTTTCCACCTGGGTGCCGATGGGCTGGCAGAGCTCGGCCATCTCAAAACTCAGGCTGCCGATAAAGCAGTGGTATTCGGGCTTTTCCTGGCGGGCGAAGTGCACCATCAACTCGCGGTAATAACCGACGATACGCTCGCGCGGACTCAGCGCCGGGTTGCCCAGGGCCTCGGCATAACGCACCAGGCGCGGCCCATAGAGGTGCTCCAGGGCCTGCAAGGCGAAGTCTTCCTTGCTGGCGAAGTAGTGATAGAAGGAGCCCTTGGGAATCCCGGCGGCCTGGACGATCTCCTGCACACCGGTGCCGTGATAACCACGGCGGGTCATCACCTGGGCGCCTTTGGCAAGGATCAGGTCGCGCTTGTCGAGTCGGATACTAGAGTTGGTGGCGCTGGTCATGGTGCTGTTCATGGCGCAAGCATATGACCGGTCGTCTCGCCCCGCCCAGCACTATTGATGTGCGTGATTAAGCGTCAAAAGCGGTAAGGAAACGGGGCATGCTCGGCATCCCGGGCAGTCGCTTGATTGAGCAACGCCCGGATTGCCCGGCCAGCCAGCGCTGAAACCCCTGGCAAAGCTGGCACGACTGCCGTGATCAACAGCGAGTCCCGCGGCTGTGCCAGGCGCGGTTTAGCTCAGTGCTTTTTCGATCGCCTGGACCAGTGCCGGATCATCCGGTGTGGTACGTGGCGAGAAGCGCGCCAGCACCCGGCCATCCTGGCCCACCAGAAACTTCTCGAAATTCCAGGTGATGTCGCCGGGAAATTCGGCACCCTCGCCCGCCAGCAAGCGATACAACGGATGGCGGCCAGGGCCATTGACCTCCAGCTTGCTGCCCAGCGGAAAACTCACCCCATAGTTGCGGCTACAGAATTCGCGGATCTCGTCTTCGCTACCCGGCTCCTGGCTAGCGAACTGGTTGCATGGCAAGCCGAGCACGCTGAACCCCTGGTCGCGGTAGTGCTGATGAAGACTTTCCAAACCGGCGTACTGCGGCGTCATCCCGCATTTGGAGGCGACATTAACCACCAGCAACACCTGGCCCTTGAAGGGCGAAAGCGGCAACTCCTGGCCATCGAGGGCGCGTAAATTGATGTCGTGAAAGGCACTCATGACGAACTCCCAGTAAACACAACGGACAAAAAAGGCGCCCGTAGGCGCCTTCTCAGTATTCTCAGTCTGCCGCTTTAGCAGCTTAGCCGAATCAATGGTGGTGACCACCTTCGCCGTGCACGTGACCATGGGCGAGTTCTTCTTCGCTGGCGTCACGCACCGCAACGATCTTGATCTGGAAGTTCAGGCGTTGCCCCGCCAGCGGGTGGTTACCGTCGACCGTCACGTCATCGCCATCGAGGTCGCGGATGGTGACGATCTGCATGCTGCCGTCCGGGGCGGAGGCGTGGAACTGCATGCCGACTTCCAACTCGTCGACGCCTTCGAACATGCTGCGGCTCAGCGTGCTGACCAGTTCGGCGCTGTACTCGCCGTAGGCTTCTTCTGGCTCAACGGCCACGCTCAGCTCGTCACCGGCTTGTTTGCCGACCAGAGCCTTTTCCAGACCGACGATGATGTTGCCTGCACCTTGCAGGTAGACCAGCGGAGCGCCGCCAGCGGAGCTGTCGATCACCTCACCGGCGTCGTTGCTCAGGGTATAGTCGATGGAGACGGCCTTATTGGCGGCGATCAGCATGGGGCGAGACCTTTGCGAAAGATTGTAGAACGGGCAAGTTTAACCAAGCAGTCGCCCGAAAGCGACCCGAGCGCTGACGGACGGCCGAGCGCCGGCGCCTCCCGTATCCTTGACTTTCGTCAGGACGAAGACGGCCATTGGCTGGCAGTCCTGTCCTGCGGGCACACGCAGCACCTGCGCCACCAACCGCCATGGCAGGCGCGCAGCTGGGTGCTCGATCCCGTGCAGCGGCTAGCACAGATCGGCCAGCCGTTCCCCTGTGGCTGGTGTGCCCAAGAACTCGAACAAACCAAGGAGTAACGATGCCTGCACGCAATATTCTGGTGATCAACTGTGGCAGCTCGTCGATCAAGTTCGCCTTGGTCAACGAGGCCCACTCGCAGTTTTCCCTGAGCGGTATCGCCGAACGCCTGGGCAGCCATGAGGCCGTGCTGCACTGGCAGCGCGGTGGCGAAAGGGACAGCCTGATGATCCCCAATGCCGACCACCGCGCCGCGCTCTCGCAGTTGCTGCCGTTGGCGCACGGCGCGGCGGGCGGCAAGTTGCACGGCATCGGTCACCGCGTGGTGCACGGCGGCGAACGCTTCACCAGCGCCCGCAAAATCGACGCGCAGGTATTGGCGGCGATCCAGGCCACCGCGCCCTTGGCGCCACTGCATAACCCGGCCAACCTGCTGGGCATCGAGGCGGCCATCAAGCTCTACCCGAACCTGATCCAGGTCGCGGTATTCGACACCGCCTTCCACCAGACCCTGCCCGCATACGCCTATCGCTACGCCCTGCCGGAGCCGCTGTACCGCGAGCATGGCGTGCGCCGTTATGGCTTCCACGGCACCAGCCACCGCTACGTCAGCCATCGCGCGGCCGAGCTGGCCGGCCTGGCGCTGGGCGACAGCAGTTGGCTGTCGGCGCACCTGGGCAACGGTTGCTCGACCTGCGCCATCGTCAACGGCCAAAGCCGTGACACCAGCATGGGCCTGACCCCGCTGGAAGGCTTGGCGATGGGCACCCGCAGCGGTGATGTCGACCCCAACCTGCACAGCCATCTGGCCCGTACCCTCGGTTGGAGCCTGGAGCAGATCGAACGGATGCTCAATCACGACAGCGGCTTGCAAGGCTTGTCCGGCCTGTCCCATGACATGCGCAGCCTGGAGCAGGCGCGCGAGCAAGGTCATGCCGGTGCGACCCTGGCCATCGAGGTATTTTGCTATCGCCTGGCCAAGTCCCTGGCGGCGATGAGCTGTGCCCTGCCGCAACTGGACGGGCTGATCTTCACCGGCGGTATCGGCGAGAATTCAGCGCTGATTCGCAGCAAAACCGTGGCCCATCTCAAGTTGCTCAACCTCGCGCTCGACCCGCAGGCCAACGCCCGCTGCATCCGTGGCGTCGCCGGGCCGATCCAGGCTTACGGCCACCCGCGCGTGCTGGTGGTGCCGACCAACGAGGAGCGCCAGATCGCCCTGGACACCCTGGCGTTGCTGACTAACTGAGGCAAACCTGTAACTGAAGCAAACCTGTAGCGGCGAATTGATTCGCCTAGCGTGACCCCAGCGGGCGAATGAATTCGCCCCCACACAGGAAATGACATGCAGACCTTTTTTATCGCCCCGACCGGCTTCGGCGTCGGCCTCACCTCCATCAGCCTCGGCCTGGTCGGCGCCCTCGAACGCGCCGGACTGAAGGTCGGCTTCTTCAAACCCATCGCCCAACCGCATCCCGGCGATCTCGGCCCGGAGCGCTCCAGCGCGCTGATCGCCCGCACCCATGGCCTGCACTCACCGCAACCGCTGAGCTTGGCCCAGGTCGAGCGGATGCTCGGTGACGGCCAACTGGATGAACTGCTGGAACAAATCATCAGCCTGTACCAGCAGGCGGCGGCGGATAAGGATGTGGTGATAGTCGAGGGCATGGTGCCGACCCGGCACGCCAGCTATGCGGCACGGGTCAACTTCCACCTGGCCAAGAGCCTGGACGCCGAAGTGATTCTGGTCTCGGCGCCGGAAGATGAACCCCTGAGCGAACTGTCCGACCGCATCGAAATCCAGGCCCAGCTGTTCGGCGGGCCGCAAGACCCGAAAGTGCTCGGCGTGATTCTCAACAAGGTGCGCAGTACGGACGGTATCGACGCCTTCGCCGCGCGCCTCAAGGAGCTCTCGCCGCTGCTGAAAACCGACGACTTCCGCCTGCTCGGCTGCATCCCTTGGCAGGAGCAACTGAACGCCCCGCGCACCCGCGATATCGCCGACCTGCTGGGCGCGCGGGTGATCAACGCCGGCGACTATGAGCAACGCCGGATGCTGAAGATCGTGCTCTGTGCCCGCGCCGTGGCCAACACCGTGCAGTTGCTCAAGCCCGGCGTATTGGTGGTCACCCCGGGGGACCGCGACGACATCATCCTCGCGGCCAGCCTGGCGGCGATGAATGGCATGCCGTTGGCCGGGCTGCTGCTGTGCAGCGACTTTGCGCCCGACCCACGGATCATGGAGCTCTGTCGCGGCGCGCTGCAAAGCGGCTTGCCGGTGCTTTCGGTCACCACCGGTTCCTACGACACGGCAACCAACCTGAACCGCCTGAACAAGGAAATCCCGGTCGACGACCGCGAGCGCGCGGAGCGGGTTAGCGACTTCGTCGCCAGCCATATCGACTACCAGTGGCTGCGCCAACGCTGCGGCGAGCCGCGCGAGTTGCGCATGTCGCCACCGGCGTTTCGCTACCAGTTGGTGCAACGCGCGCAAGCCGCGAACAAACGCATCGTCCTGCCGGAAGGCAGCGAGCCGCGCACCGTGCAGGCCGCGGCGATCTGCCAGGCCCGGGGCATCGCCCGCTGCGTGCTGCTGGCCAAGCCGGAAGAGGTGCAGATCGTCGCCCGCGCCCACGGCATCGAACTGCCGCCGGGCCTGGAGATCCTTGACCCGGACCTGATTCGCAACCGCTATGTGGCGCCGATGGTCGAGCTGCGCAAAGGCAAGGGCCTGAACGCGCCCATGGCCACGCAGCAACTGGAAGATTCGGTGATGCTCGGCACCATGATGCTGGCCTTGGACGAGGTGGACGGCCTGGTCTCCGGTGCTATCCACACCACCGCCAGCACCATCCGCCCGGCCTTGCAACTGATCAAAACCGCACCCGGCTACAACCTGGTGTCCTCGGTGTTCTTCATGCTGTTGCCCGATCAGGTGGTGGTCTATGGCGACTGCGCGGTGAACCCCGATCCAAGCGCGGCGGAGCTGGCGGAAATCGCCCTGCAAAGTGCCGACTCGGCCACGGCCTTCGGCATCGAGCCGCGCGTGGCGATGATCAGTTACTCCACCGGTGATTCCGGCAGTGGCGACGAGGTGGAAAAAGTCCGCGAGGCGACCCGCCTGGCCCGCCTGGCTCGCCCCGAGCTGCTGCTGGATGGGCCCTTGCAGTACGACGCGGCGGCGATCGACAGCGTCGGCCGGCAAAAAGCGCCGAACAGCCCAGTGGCCGGCCACGCCACGGTGTTCGTGTTCCCCGACCTGAACACCGGCAACACCACCTACAAAGCCGTGCAACGCAGCGCCAACTGCATCAGCGTCGGGCCGATGTTGCAGGGCCTGCGCAAACCGGTGAACGACCTGTCCCGCGGCGCGCTGGTCGATGACATCGTCTACACCATCGCCCTGACCGCGATCCAGGCGGCCAACTTGCCGGCATAGAACGCCCGCAATTCTGGCGTAAACAAGCTGTTGGTCAGGCTTGCAGTTCACCGAGCGCAGGTTACCCTGTGCCGCCACTTGGCCCCTTGCGCGCAAAGAACACGCGGGCCAGTTAATAACGATCCCGGGCGGGCCAAACCGCCCCCCCTTTTTTTGGAGGCCCTTGCCCCCATGCTGCGTCTTCTGCCTGCTCCGCTTAAAGGTTCGATTGCCACGCTGTTGTTGGCGTTCAATACCCTGATTTTTTGCTGGCCGCTGTTCATCGGCGCACTGGTCAAGGCACTGCTGCCCTTCCAGGCCGCCAGACGGCTGATCAACGTCGCCATGCACTGGTCGGCCGAAAGCTGGATTAGCGTCAATAAAACCTGGATGGACGCGGCGGGTCGCACTCGCTGGGATGTGCAAGGGCTCGAAGGCCTGGACCTGCACCACACCTACTTGGTCACCAGCAATCACCAGAGCTGGGTGGACATCCTGGTGCTGCAATACCAGCTCAACCGCCGCGCGCCTTTTTTGAAGTTTTTCCTCAAGCGCGAACTGATCTGGGTGCCGGTGATCGGCCTGTGCTGGTGGGCGCTGGAGTTTCCCTTTATGAAACGTTTCAGCAAGGACTACCTGAAAAAGTACCCGGAAAAGCGCGGCCAGGACCTGGCCACCACACGCAAGGCCTGCGAGCGTTACAAGACCAACCCGGTCTCGGTGTTCAACTTCCTCGAAGGCACGCGCTTCACCCCGGCCAAGCACGACCAACAGGAGTCGCCTTTCCGGTACCTGCTCAAACCCAAGGCCGGTGGCATTGCCTTCGTGTTGGACGCCATGGGCGAGCAGCTGACCTCGCTGGTCAACGTCACCGTTCACTACCCGCAAGGCAAGCCGAGCTTCTGGAGTCTACTGTCCGGGCAGATCGAGCAGATCGTGGTGCGTGTCGAACAGCAGGAAATTCCGCGGCAGTTCATCGGCAAGAATTACGACCAGGACGAGCAATACCGCCTGGCCTTCCAGCAGTGGGTCAACCAACTGTGGGAAGCCAAGGACGCGCAGCTGGCACGGCTGCATCAGCAGTTCCCGCCGGCGCCTTAAGCCTGCGCTATGGCTCAAGCGAGTCAACAGCTGCCTTGCCCCCGCGGCTAAGCCAGAAACGACAAGGCCTCCAAATCAGGAGGCCTTGGGCGCAGCGGGAAGGCTTATTAGTATTGCGGCTGGGACTGTTGCTGCCCCGCTAGCGGGCGCAGATTGACCTCGACCCGCCGGTTCTGCGCACGGCCTTCGGCGTTGGCGTTGCTGGCAATCGGCTGATCCGGGCCAGCGCCACGGGTAGACAGGCGCGAGCCATCGACCCCTTGCGAGCTCAGATAGTTGGACACGCTCTGCGCGCGACGCTGCGACAGATCCATGTTGTGCTGCCGGCTGCCGGTGCTATCGGTGAAACCGACGATCTCGATGCTGTTCTCGTTGAACTGCTTGAACGAGGTCGCCAGGTTGTTCAGCGGCGAATAGAAGTTACTGGCGATATCGGAGGAGTCGGTGGCGAAGGTGATATTGCCGGGCATGATCAGCTTGATCTGGTCGCCCTGGCGCTGCACCTCGACACCCGTGCCTTGCATGCTGCGGCGCAACTCGGCTTCCTGCTTATCGGCGTAATAACCATAACCACCACCGGCGGCGGCACCGACGGCGGCGCCGATCAGCGCGCCCTTGCCGCGGTCGTCATGACTGATCAACGCCCCCGCCGCGGCACCGGCCAGCGCACCTAGCCCACCGTATTTGGCGGTTTTGTTCGAGCTGGGCGGCTGGTTGTCGTAGGGGTTTTGCGAAGCACAGCCGGCCAACAGGGCCACTGCGGTAGCGGCGATGATCAGACGACGCGAAATGAACATGAACTCTACTCCTGGATATTTTTTTCAGCCCCAGTGGGCCGCGAGTAATTAGAGCATGGCCGGGGCCAGAAATTCCGTTCAGCAGTTCTTAGGCACGGACAAAGGGATTTTCGCGCATTTCATCGCCCAGACGCGTCTCCGGGCCGTGGCCGGTGACCACGGTCGCATCCTCATCCAGGCTATACAGGCGCTGCTTGATCGAGCGTTCGATGGTCGGGTAGTCGCCCCCCCACAGGTCCGTGCGGCCGATGCCGCGGCGAAACAGGGTGTCGCCGGCAATCAACAGCTTGGCCTGGGGAAACCAGAAACTCATCGAGCCGGGTGTATGGCCGGGCGTGTGCAGCGCCACGCCGCAGCCACAGGCCAGTTCCTCGTCATCGTGCAGCCACTGATCCGGCGCCGGCACCGGGGTGTAAGGCACACCGAACATGCGGCACTGCATCTCCAGGTTATCCCAGAGGAACTGATCGTCCTGATGCAGATGCAAGGTGGCGCCGGTCTTCTCCTTCATCTGCCCGGAAGCCAGGAAATGATCCAGATGCGCATGGGTATGGATGATGCTGACCACCTGCAAGCCGTGAGCTTCTAAGCGCGCCATGATCAAGTCGGGATTGCCGCCGGGATCGACCACTATGGCCTTCTTGCTAATCGGATCGCCGATGATCGTGCAGTTGCACTGCAAAGGCCCGACGGGGAAGGTTTCGCGAATCAAAGTGGGCTGGTTCATCACGGCATCTCCAAAAAAATCGTTCCCCGTGCAGATCATGGGGGTGCACGAAGGCTGCGCGCAGGCACTCTCACTTAATATGGCAAGTGCTACCTATAGAGTGCCCGCTTGCTACGGGAATGGAATCAGGGTTCGGCACGGTAATCGCTCGGTAACTTTCCCGTCCACTTCTTGAACGCCCGGCGAAAGTTCGAGGGGTCGCTGAAACCCAGCAGGTAGGCGATCTCGTACAGCGGCAGGTGGGTGGTGGTCAGGTACTGCAGGGCCAGGCGCTTGCGCACTTCATCCAACACCTGTTGGTAGCTGGTACCCATCAGTGACAGGTGCCGCCGCAAGCTGCGGCCGCTGGTGTGCAGGGCCTCTGCGGCGCTGCCCAGGTCGGGAAAGTCACCCGGCCGCGCTAGCAACAGGCGGCGCACCCGCGTCAGCAGACCATCCTGAACGTCCAGGCTGGCCAGCAGCGCCTCGCATTGCTGCTCGCACATTTGCACCGTGGCCGGGTTGGCCAGGGCCATCGGCCGCTCGAGGTAAGCCTTCGGCAGACTCATGCGGTGGTAGGGCTGCTCGAACGACACCGCGGCGCCAAAGACCTCCCGATAGCGCGCCGCATAAGCCGGCGCGGGATAGGCAAACCCCACCTCGACCCCCTGCATCGCCTCGCCGACCAGGAAGTGCGCGATGCTGTGCAGGCTGCTCAGCAAACCTTCGGCGGCAAAGCGGCTGAGCGCGCCCAGCGGCATCGACTCACTGGCGCGCAATTCGACCCGCTCGCCCTCCTCGACCATCTCCAATTCGAACGCCAGGCCGAGCACCCGGTAGTACTTGAGGGCGAACTGGATGGCCTTGCCCAGATTGGCACTGGACAGTACCGCATAGCCGAGTATGCCGTGGGTCGAGACGTTCAGCCGCTGCCCCAGCACCAGTCCCAGCGCCGGCTCGTTGCAACGCAGCAGCGCGACGCTGGCCAGCAGGTTGAAGTCGATAAAGGACAGGCGGCCCTTCGGATTGTCCAGCACCTGCGGCTTGACCCGCGCCGCAGCCAGCAGCTCGGCGCGCGGCAGACCGAGTTCCTCGGCCAGATCGAGCAGCGCGTCGACGTAAGCCATCGGGACCAGTTCGGCGGTGAAATTCAACGGCTGTTTCATGCTGGCGGCGGCTTCATCATTATTATTTTTATCGGCTCTGGCTGAAGAACATGGCCGGATATGACCCGAATTTTGGCTGAAGATAACCTTGTCCGGCAAAGGCCGGCAAGCTCATAGTCGTACCATAGTCCTAACGATACTCTGGGAGTCCGTATGCTCAGTACCACCCCCCAAGGTTTGGAAATCCGCCCACGGCAACTGGACTTCGATCTGCCAAACCCGCTGCCCCGCCACTGGCACAGCGGCGATGCCTTCAAAACCCACACCTTCAACGCCATGTCGGTGCTGTTCCCCGATGGCGAGCGTTTCTTCATCGACTCGGTGCGCTTGTTCCGCCAGCAGATCGACGACCCAGTGCTGCAGGAGCAGATTCGCGGCTTCATCGGTCAGGAAGGCCATCACAGCCGCGAGCACGAGGGGTACAGCCAGCGGCTGCGCGAACTGGGTTATGACGTGGACTACCTGGAGCGCGGGCTGAACCGCCGGCTGAGCTTCGTGAAAAAACACCTGCCCGCCAAGCTGCAACTGGCCGCCACCTGCGCCGTCGAGCACCTGACCGCAATCATGGCCGACGCCGTGCTGAAAAATCCGCGCTGGTTGGACGGCGCCGACCCGACCATGGCCAAACTCTGGCGCTGGCATGCGCTGGAAGAGACCGAGCACAAAGCCGTGGCGTTCGACGTGTATCAGGCCGTCTGTGGCAGCAAATGGCTGCGGCGGCGGGCGATGTTGCAGAGCACGGTCTTCTTCACCCTCGACACCTTCAAGGGGCTGGTACACATGCTCAAGCGCGATGGCCTGCTGTGGAATTGGCGGGTCTGGCGCGATGGCCTGACCTGGCTGTGGGGCAAGGATGGCATCTACCGCCAACTGGTCGGCGTTTACCTGGATTTCTACCGCGGCAACTTCCACCCCTGGCAGCACGACAACCTGCACCTGGTCGAGCAGTATCGCCTGGAGTTCGACCCCCAGCCGAAAGCCGCCTAAACGACCCACGTATGCCTGAGGCCCCAACCGGGGCCTCATGTTTTTCTGCCGTGCTATGGCGCGCCGCCCTGGCCACAAATAACCTTAACATTGGCTGCTGATAACCTTTTCCAGCCCGACCGCCCCACCCATAGTGCGACCCTGGTTAAGCAACGACTCACTGATCCGCTTGTGGCGCTGGCATGCCCTGGAAGAAACCGAGCACAAGGCCGTGGCCTTCGATGTGTTCAATCAGGTCTGCGGCGACCGCAAACTGCTGCGCCGCGCAATGCTGATGGGCACCTTCTTCTTCGTGCTGGATACCAGCCCGGCCTGGCGCACATGCTCAAGCAAGATGGCCTGCTGTGAAACTGGCGCGTCTGGCGCGATGGCATCCAGTGGATGTGGGGCAAGGAAGGCGTGTTCCGCCCCTTGATCGGCACCTACCTGGACTTCTTCAAGGCCGGCTTCCACCCCTGGCAGCATGACAACCTTGAGCTGCTGTACCGCTCCCGCGCGGAGCTCGAGCCGCAGCCGGCCTGATTGCCCCTCAAGCCGGCTGATCGGCAAAAGGCCCCATTCGGGGCCTTTCCTTGGTGCCATAGCGCTTGCTTGCACTGCAGATCCTAGCGGTCGTGTTAACGCTTCACTCCTGCAAAAAACGCAAGGCATCCGCCGCGCTTTGCTCGGGAATTTCCTCCATCGGAATATGCCCGACACCCGGGTAGGTTTTCACCTGAATCCCCGGCAGATCGCGCTGCCACAACGGCACAGGCTTGGGCGAAATCCAGCGGTCACGCTCGCCCCACATCAGCAGCGTCGGCGCCTTGATCGCCGCGACCGGCGCTGGCCGTGCCATGCAGCTCCTCGCGGTTGACCTGCAGCAGCCCACGCGCGCCGCGGGCTGACGCCTAACCTAGGTTGTGGGCGGGCACAGGGAGGCGATGAGCAGATCGCTCAAGACCGCCATGGCATGTTCGATTTCTACCCGCGCGGCTGACCGGCCGAGCAGCTCCAAAGAAGCCGCTTCCAGCGCCCAGATCAGCGCGCGATAGGTCAGCGGATCGCGCACACCGCTCGAACCCTCCAGGCGCTCCACCAGCAAACTCACCATTTCCAGATGCGCGCGTTGACGGTGCGGCGCCAGTGGGGAGTCCGCACGCAGCGCCTCTTCCTGCATCAGACGGATGATCGGGCCGACCGCCAGGTGATAGTCGAAGAAGCACGTGACCATGTCGTGCAGCCAGGCTTGCGGGCTGCCGGCGGCGTTTTGCAGGTCGCGAAAGCGCGCCAGCAGTAGAAGCACTGCGGTCTGGTAGATGCCTTCGAGCACCTCCATCTTGTTCGCGAAGTATTTATAGAAGGTCCGCCGCGACACCTTCGCCGCATCGAGCAGGTCATTTACCGTGGTATCCGCCAGCCCCTTGCGGGCAAACAGCGGGATCGCCGCCAGTTGGATGTTGATGCGCTGCAAATGCCCGACCAAGGGTCCGTCAGCCGACTCGCCCTGCTGCCGGGCGACCGCACCATAGCCACCCAGATCCTCGAATACCGCCCGCACCGCCCCTTGCTCGGCTCGCTCCAGCTCCATCGCGCACAACTCCCAACCTAGGCCCGGGTGACGGCGCCACCCGAGCTGGTTACTCTTGTGCACGCCCTTTCCCGCCGGAATCTTCTTTGTCGATGAAGCTAACACGCCGCCTGCTCTGGCCGCTGGCCATCCTTTTGCTGGTCGTGGCGCGCTCGCTCCCGGCTGCCGAGCTGTTCTACCTCGGGCAGAAGATTCCGGATATTCAAAAGCCCTGGAGCAGTGCCGATTACCAGCAGTTGATCGAGGCGTTGCAGCAGATCGACAGCACCCAGGCCAACGCCCTGCCACGACGCAGTGGCGAATTCACCGGGCCGATCTATCAGCGCATGGTCAGCGAGGAGAATTTTCGCCCGCAGCTGAATATCTATGCGCCGCTGGAGTTGCGGCAAAACGGCGCCCGCGAGGCGCTGTTCCAGCTCAAGGAATTGATGCGTCTGTACTTCGACTTTCGCGCAGTACAGCAGCCTTATGGCGCCGAGGCGCTGGGGCTGATGACCTACTCGCTACGTCAGCAAGCGGTGCTGTTCACCCTCACCACCGAGTTCTGGATGACGCTCTCGCAAGGCGAGCAGAGCAACCCCGTGCGCCTGCAGGGCCTGCAGGAAACCAAGGCAGCGGCGGCCATGCTGACCTCCAGCGCGCTGGATTACCTGGGCCTGACCAAGCAATTCGGCCGTGAGGATCTGCTGCTGTATGCCGCCGAGATCGGTAAGCAATTGCCGGAACTGTTCGTCCACCTGAATGCCGAAGTACGCCCGGAAATCCTCGCGCGAATCGCCCAGCTGATCGAGCAGCACCCCTATGCCGAGGTGCGCGCCAGCCTGGCCGAACTGCAACTGGTACTGGCCGGAATCCAAGCCGATGTGGAAAAGCAACTGGCCCAGCCGCTGAAGGCCAGTAACCAGATCGCGCCTAAGCTCGACCTGTCGGCGCCGCAGCTACCCTAGGTTGGGTAGCGCCTTTTTCCGCCGTTTCAACGCAATAAGTTTCAGCGCAATAAGTTTCAGCGCAATAAACCCAGCCCCTTGGCCCGCGCCACCGCCTGAGTACGCCGTTCGACGCCGAGTTTGCTGTTGATATGGCGGGCGTGGGTCTTGACCGTATGCAGGGAAATAAACAGCCGCTCGCTGATTTCCTGATTCGAACAACCCTGGGCGATCAGCTTCAACACCGCCAACTCGCGCGAGCTCAAGGCCTCTGCCGGAGCGCCGCTATCGATGCTCTCGGGCTCGCCATCGAACGCCGGCAAATGCGCCAACAACGCCTCGCGCAGCGCACAAGAGGGGCGCGCCGCCAGCTGCTCACGCAACCACTCCGGTTGCTGCACGAGCAACTCATTGAAGGGTAACAAGCCACCACCTCCGGCCGCGTCCAAGCAACTGGCCAGCTGTTGCTGGGCCTCGCGCTCACGACCCGCGCCGCGTAACAGCAAGGTCAACTGAACCTGCGCGATGACCCCAAGCAACTGTCCACCGGCGGTTTGCGCACGCGCACTCAAGGCCCGCAAGCGGCGCTCGGCGTCCGGCACCTGCCCCTGAATCCGCTCCAGGGCGGCGCGTTGTAATTCGATATGCAACGGCAACTGCGGGTGGTATTCCGGCGCCGCAGCCGCCTGCTCACCGCCGTAGGTTTCGGCCAGGCGCACCAACCAACTGCCCGCCAGCTCCGTCTGACCGCGCAGCAACCAGAGCTCGCATTTGACCAGGGTGATCATCGCCAGGTAGTAGATCGCCGGCACGTCCCAGATGTGCATCAACCGCTCGGCCTCGGCGAGCTGGGCGAAGGCTTCCGGCAAGCGCCCACTGCGCCCTTCCAGACTGGCTAGTACACAGTGACCAATCAGCAGGCTGGTATCGCGACAGGCGCGCGCCTCCGCGATCCCGGCAGTTAGGCGGGCGCGCGCGACCTCGGGTTGCAGCCGCAAGGTCAGCAGATAGCCTTCATACAAGGTCAGCCGGGCGCGCACCGCATACAGGCGTTGCGGCGCCAGGCCACGCAGGCATTCCAAGCCCTGGCGCACTTCCTCCTGCGCCCGCAACACCTCACCACGCGCCTGCAGCACTCGCGCACGATCGTAGTGCGCCAACGCCTCGAACAAGGGATTGCCGACCCGCTGCGCCAGCTCCAGAGCCTCGCGGTTGAGGCCGCGGGCGCGCCACAGATCGCCGCGCACTATCGCCAGGTTGGCCAAGGTCGACAGGCACATTAAACGCTGGCCGAAACGCTCCAGCGGCAGCGTCGCCAACGCCTCCCCGCAATACGACTCAGCACGGGCGCTATCGCCGCGGCCACGGGCAATCACGCCACTCAAGGCCAGCCACTGCGCCAGCATCGAGCGCTGCGCCCTGGCCGAGGGCGCCGGCAGAAAACGTGACAACTGGCTCGCCAGCTCTTGCGCAGCATCCAGCTGGCAGGCCAACGCCAGCGCCCAGGCGTACAGCACAATCAACCTCGGCGTACTGCTAAGCAAACTCTCGGGCAGGTCCATTTTCCAACGCAGTAGCATCGCCACATTCTGCTCGCCGAGCAGTTGTTCCTCGGAAAGATTCTGCACCAGACTCGCCGCCACATCCGGCTGACCGGCGCGCAGCGCCTGCTCTATGGCTTCATCGAGCAAGCCCTGGCTACTGAACCAACGACAGGCACGCAGGTGCAGGCTGGCCGCAGGCTGCGACACGGCCACGGCCGGGCGCGCCCGTAACAGATCGGAAAACAGATGGTGATAGCGGAACCAGCGGCCCTGCTCATCCAGCGGCACCAGAAACACCTGATGCGCCTGTAAGTGCTGGAGAATCGCGGCGCTGTCGTGGCCTTCGCGCACCGCATCGCAGAGTTCGACGCAAAATCGCTCAAGGAAGGCCGTGCCATACAGAAACGCTTGCACCTCGGCGCTCTGGCTCTCGATCACTTCTTCCAGCAGATAGTCGCGAATCAAACCATCGGCGCCGTGCAGCGAATGCGCCAGTCCCTCTGCATCCCCCTCCTCCGAAGCCGCCAACAACCACAAACGCAGCCCCGCGACCCAGCCTTCGCTACGCAGCAACAGACTGTCGAGGGCTTCGCCTTGCAACGTGACGCCCTGGCTGGCGAGCAGCTCAGTGGACTCCTCGACGGTCAGGCGCAAATCCTGCTCCTGCAGTTCGAGCAATTGCCGTGACAGACGCAGGCGGGCCAGATGCCAATCCGGTCGTTGCCGGCTGGTCACCAGCACCAGCAAACCTTCAGGTAGGTGATTGAGGAAGAATTGCAGGCAGCGATCCAGCACCGCGCCTTGCGCCAGATGGTAGTCGTCCAGCACCAGCAGCAACGGCGTCGCCGGGTCGAGGCGCTGGGTCAGCTCATCGAGCAAACCATCCAGCCACTCTTCGAAAGCGAACGGCTGGTGCCGCTGGCGCATTTTCAACAGCCCCAGCGCATCCTCACCTAGGCCTGGGAAAAACCGTTGCAGCCCCGCCAGCAAGCGTTCGAGAAAACGCCCTGGATCGCTGTCCCTGCGGCTGAGGCCAAGCCATAAGCTTTGCCACTGGGTCGGCAAGCGCTCGCAGAATTCGATGGCCAGCGAGCTTTTACCAAACCCGGCCGGTGCGCTGATCAGCAGCAGGCGACCGGCCAATCCGGTCGCCAGTCGCTCGCACAAACGCGGCCGCAACACGTAGCCGACAGGCAGCGGCGGGCGGAAAAAACGCCCCTCAACTGCAGGAATGGCGGGATAGGTAAAGCCTTGCGAACTGGATAGGTCAGTCATCACCCGGCTCTTGTCATGGTTGCGTCATCGGGAGCGTGAACGTTCAGCAGCCTAGTCGCTTGGCCAACGCATTTGAAGCCCCATGACGGCATTACCTGGCAATTTGGCTGTGATTGAGCCGCGAACATTCGCCGAGTAAATACCGGACAAAAAAACTGGACATTAAAAAACCGGCCCAAGGGCCGGTTTTTATGTCGCAAGAGGCAGGATTAACGCACGCCAGCCTGACGCAAGGCTGCCGGGGTGTAATCGCTTTCCGAAGCGGTGTAGTTGAAGTCGTAGGATTGTTTCTCCTCGTTCTTCATCCCCAGCGCCAGGTAACGGCCGGACAGCAGGTCATAGAGGCTTTCCAGGGTGTACCACGGCACTTGCGTGTTGTAGTAGTACTGGGCATGGGCCTCAGCCACACGCCAGAGCGTACCGCGACCGTCGTAATGATCGACCTCGGCAGCCTGCCAGGTGTCCTCATCGAGGTAGAAGTCACGCTTGGCGTAAATGTGCCGCTCGCCCGACTTCAGCGTACCCACCACATGCCAGACACGGTGCAACTCGTAACGGCTCAGATCCTGGTTGATGTGGCCGGCCTTGATGAGGTCGCTGTATTTCAGCTTCGGCGAATCGAGCTTGTAGCTGTTGTAAGGAATGTAGATTTCCTTCTTGCCTTCCAGCTTCCAGTCGTAGCGGTCCGGCGAGCCGTTGTACAAGTCGAAGTTATCGGAAGTCCGCAGGCCGTCCGCTGCGGTACCCGGGCCGTCATAGGACACCTGCGGAGCGCGACGCACCCGACGCTGACCGGCGTTGTAGATCCACGCCAGACGTGGCTCTTTGACCTGGTCGAGGGTTTCATGCACCAGCAACACGTTACCCGCCAACCGCGAAGGAGCGGTGACCCGCTGCTTGAAGTAGAACAGGATGTTGCTCTCCTTGCTCGCGTCGTAATCCTTCAGGTTGGCACGGAAGGTGAACTCGTCCTGGAAGTAGACCAGTGAGTACGAGCCATTCGGTTGCGGCGTCGCCTGCGTCACCAGACGGCGTACGCTACCACCGCGATAACGGGTGATATGGTTCCAGATCGCCTCTACACCGTTCTGTGGGATCGGGAAGGGATAGGCCTCTTTGAATTTATCCAGACCGTTACCACCCTGCACCAACACGGTAGTCGTCGCGTTAGCCTTGGCGGCAGCCGCTATATTGGCCGGAACATTCGCCGAACGATGGGTGGGGAATACCGGGATTTTGTAGCTGTCCGGGTAACGCTTGAACATCGCCAGCTGGCCAGGGGTCAGCTTGTCTTTGTACTGATCGACGTTTTGCGCGGTGATGGTGAACAGCGCTTTCTCGCTGGCGAACGGATCGGCCAGGAAGCCCTTGCTATCCACGGCGCCGGCATTCTGCGGCAGGCCGCCGGTCCACGCGGGGATCGAACCATCGGCGTTACCGGCCATCTCGGCGCCCAGCGGAGTCAGGGTGGTGCCCAGCTTCGCAGCTTCGTCAGGCGAAACGGCCGCCATCACACCGGTGGCCAGCAGGGACAGCGCCAGAGCGCCGGTTTGCAGCAGACTCTTTGTTGTTTTCATGTGCATAGTCTTCCTCAAAAATCCTGTCCGCTTAGAAGTTCACGCCGAAGCTGAGTGCGACGAAGTCACGATCGATCGAGGTGTTGTAGTCGCCACCGAAGAAATCGGTGTAGGACAGGCTGCTCGTGTAGGTGTTCTGGTATTCCGCATCCAGACCGAGGCTGACGGCCTTGCTGCCTTCGTTGAACACGCCATTGGCGCCATAACCATCGACGTCATGTGACCAGGAGATGCTCGGCTTCAGGTTGACACCGGCGAAGGCGTCGTTGTAATCCCAGATCGCCCGAGCGCGGTAGCCCCAGGAGGTGGTGGTGACGAAACCGTCGTCTTCGCAGTATTTGCTGACGTTTTCGGCAGTCGCACTGCCAAGGGTGCCGGCGTTAAGCCCCTGGCAAGTCGGCAGACCGCCGAGAGTGCCATCCAGCGGGCCTGGGCCGAACACCGGATCCCGGCCATAACGCGCTTCTGAAGTGCGCTCCAAGCCACCTACATGACTTACGCCCACCTCGCCCACCAAGGTCAGACGCGAGGCACCCATGACCTGATCGAAGAAATGGGTAAAGGTGGTCTGGAACTGGGTGATTTCCTTGCGGCGATAGCCATGCAGGTCCTGGCCAGCTTGGCCATCCAGCACGGAAACGTTGCCGAACCCCCGCACAGGCGTAATACCGGCGAACAGGATGTCTGTGGTGTTCAGCTGTACCGGCGCATTCGGACGATAGCTGACCTCCCCGCTCCAGGCAGTACCCGTAGGCAGCGTGGTGGAGAAGCTCAAGCCGTAGAGGCGGATATCTTCCGGGTACTCGATGAAGTACTCCGAGTTGCCTGCCACCAACAGCGGAGCCAAAGCCGCCGCTGCCCCCGTCAGCGAATTGGCCAGGTTGAAGGTGGCTTGCGGCGCGCCGGTGGCGCTGAAGACTGGAGCGCGGCTGTGGTAGTTCATGGCGTAGGCGCCAAACTCGGTATCCAGAGCATCGGAGAAGTAACGCAGAGCCAAGCCATACTGGCCGTCGTCATCCGCATCCCGGTCCGGGCCGCGGCGAACCAGAACGCCTTCCTCGTTGACGTCAACGCCCAGGGCTTGCGCAGCGCCAACGGCGAAGGCGGGCAAGCTCGAACGCTTGCGCAGCACCCGCAGGTTGTCGTCACAGCCATCTGCTATCACATCAGGTTGGGCGAAGAAGGTTCCGCAGTTGTCCGCCACCGTCTGGTCCCACTCCAGCTGATAGAAAGCTTCAGCCGAGAGGTTCTCGGTCAGGCTCTGGGAGACATAGAACATATTGACCGGAATCAGACCCTCTTTAATTTCGGCGCCTGGGCGACGGAACGCAGAAGCATCGATTGGGTTGATCGAGTTGATCGAGTTACCGATAAAGGTACTCTCGCCCCAGCTCACCACTTGCTTGCCCAGGCGCACCGAGCCCGGCTGATCGGCGATGTCGTAGTTGTGATAGACGAAGGCATCGAGAAGCTGCGCACCGGAAGCCTGAGCGCCTTCCTTACGGTCGTGATCGTCGATGTCTTTGAACAGGCGGTGTTCGTCCTTCAGCTCGAAGTCGTACCAGTATTTGCCGCGCACGAAGACACCGGTGTCGCCGTACTTCAGCTCGAGGTCGTGGATGCCCTTGAAAATCTTCGAGAAGGTCTCGCCCTTCTTGAAGTTCAGGTGGCCATCATCGGAAGTCTGCGACAGACCATCGCCACCGTTGTTTGCCCCGATCAGATCCGGGTCGGCACCACGAGTCGACCAGCTGGCACCAACGGACAGCGAGGAGTCGAATTGCCCCTCGATCTCCCCGATATTGAAGGTCACGCCGAATGCCGGAGCGGCGAGAGTGGATGCGAGACTGACGGCCAATGGCAGTCTTGCCAGACGCCAGAGCGGGTTTGTTGTTGTCATCGACGCTACCCCATGTGTTTTTTGTTATGGATGGCACCGACTATAGCTACAAGGTGGTATCCGATGATCCATCTAAAGTGTGATTTGCGGCAGCCAACCACTCTGGCTCGCCGGTTGCGACTGATCAGTCAGTTCAGGAAGCCCCCAAGAAGGGAGCAGAGATAGCACTTAATGACCCAAGCGTTTGCTTGGCGGGGCGGCCGCACCGGCTGGGTGCGGCCGGATACGGTTAGAGCGTGGACAGGAAGGCGCTACCAGAAGCCTGCCATTGGGCGATATCCAGGCGAATGCGCTTCTTGTCCAACTTACCCACGCTAGTCTTGGGAATTTCAGTAACAAGCGCGATCTGCGTGGGAATCGCCCATTTATTCAGGAGACCCTGCTCGACGAAAGGCTTGAGATGCTCCTTCAAGCCCTTGGCATCCAGCTCCTGCCCTTCACGCACAACCAGCAGGGCAAAGGGCCGCTCCCCCCACTGCGGATCAGGCACACCGACCACCGCCACTTCACGGACGGCCGCGTGACGGCTGATCAGGTCTTCCAGTTCCAGCGAGGAAATCCATTCGCCACCGGTCTTGATCACGTCTTTGATCCGATCGCGGATATCGATGAAACCCATACCATCGATAGTGGCGACATCGCCGGTGTGCAGCCAGCCGTGCTCCCAGAGTTCGGCACCTTTCTGCGGCTCACGGAAGTAGCCCTGGGTCAGCCAGGGCGCACGCAGTACCAACTCGCCCTGGGACTCACCGTCAGCCGGCAGGAACTGGCCATGGTCATCCATGATCGCCGCCTCGACCAACGGCACCGGCACGCCCGCCTTGATCCGGTAGGTGGTGCGCTCGTCTTCGCTACCGGCCAGCAGCTCTTCGTTGAGGTGCGCACAGGAGATCAACGGACAAGTCTCGGACATCCCGTAAGCCGCGGTGAGCTGAATGCCACGGGCCTTGGCCGCCTCGTATTGCGCACGGGTCAGCGCACTGCCGCCGATGATCAGCTTCCAACCGCCGAAATCCACGCCCTGGGCGCTCTTGGCATTCATCACCATCTGCAGAATGGTCGGTACGCAATGGGAGAAGGTGACCTTCTCCTTCTGCCACAGCTTGACCAACAGTTCCGGGTCGTAACGCCCCGGATAGACCTGCTTCAGCCCAAGCATGGTGGCCACGTAGGGCAGTCCCCAGGCATGCACATGGAACATGGGGGTGATCGGCATATAGACATCATTGGTGCCCATCAGGCGGATGCTGTCCAGGCTACCCATGACGCTGGCCGCCGACAGGGTGTGCAGCACCAGTTGGCGATGGGTGAAATACACCCCTTTGGGATTACCGGTGGTGCCGGTGGTGTAGAAGGTGGTGGCCAGGGAGTTTTCGTCGAAATCCGCGAAGTCGTAGCTCGAGCTCGCAGCCGCCAGCAGCTCTTCGTACTCACCGACCAGGTTTGGCAGCGCCGCACTCTTTTCTGTGGTATCGCTCAGCAGCAGGGTTTTCTCTACACTGGTCAGTTGGCTGGCGATGCCCTGATACAGCGGCACGAACTCGCTGTTGACCAGCACGAACTTATCTTCCGCATGATTCATGGTGTAGAGAATCTGCTCGGGCGACAGGCGGATATTGATGGTGTGCAACACCGCGCCAAGCATCGGAATGGCGAACATGCACTCGAGGTAGCGGTGGCTGTCCCAGTCCATCACCGCCACGGTATCACCGGCCTTTACCCCCGCCGTCGTCAGTACGTTGGCCAAGCGCGCGACCCGCTCATTGAAGGTCGCATAGCTGTAGCGCACGCTGTCGCGGTAGACGATTTCGCGAGTTTTCTCGTAACGGCTACCGGACAGCAGCAGACGCTTGATCAACAGGGGATAAGGGTAGGCATTTTCGGCCGGCGGAATGACACGGGTCTGCAACATAGAAGCACCTACTCGAATGCGTGTTGTTATCTGACTGGCATGCACTCTAGAACCCTTAGTCGCCATAGAAATCAGCCCTAAGAATGATTTGCCAGATGACTCTTTGGCCAGTTCCGGTCACGCGGTAGAATTGATTGCAGCCGCCGGCTTCGGCCCGCTACTCATAGATCAAATACAGTCATAGAGGTAACTTCGATGTCCGATATCGTCATTGTCAGCGGTGCCCGTACTCCCATGGGCGGTTTCCAGGGCAGCTTGTCCAGCGTTCCCGCCGTCGAGTTGGGCGCTACGGCCATTCGCGAAGCGGTGGCCCGCGCCGGCATCCAAGCGGCTGACGTAGAAGAAGTGATCATGGGCTGCGTCTTGCCCGCCGGCCTCAAACAAGGCCCAGCCCGCCAAGCGGCGCTGAATGCCGGGCTACCCAGCGCCACCGGCTGCACCACCATCAACAAACTCTGCGGCTCGGGCATGAAGGCCGTGATGCTGGCCCATGACCTGCTGAAAGCCGGGACCAACAGCGTGATGGTCGCCGGCGGCATGGAAAGCATGTCCAACGCCCCCTACATCCTCGAAAAAGCCCGCACCGGTCTGCGCATGGGCCACGGCGAGATCAAGGACCACATGTTCCTCGATGGCCTGGAAGATGCGCGCAGCGGCCGCCTGATGGGTTCCTTCGCCCAGGAAACCGCCGACCAATATGGCATCGGCCGCGAAGAGATGGACGCCTACGCCATCGAGTCGCTGAAGCGCGCCCAGGCCGCTATCGCCAACGGCTCGCTGAACGCCGAGATAGTGCCGGTGAGCGTCGTCACCCGTAAGGGTGAAGTGCTGGTCAAGGACGATGAGCAACCGCTGAACGCCAACCTGGACAAGATCCCAACCCTGAAGCCCGCGTTCCGCAAGGACGGCAGCATTACTGCCGCCAACGCCAGCTCGATCTCCGACGGCGCCAGCGCCCTGGTGCTGATGACTGCCGAAGAAGCCGCCCGCCGTGGCCTCAAGCCACTGGCCAAGATAGTCGCGCACGCCACCCAGAGCCAGGACCCGAGCGAGTTCACCCTCGCCCCCATCGGTGCCATGAGCAAGCTGTTCGAGAAGACCGGCTGGAGCAAGGCGGATGTCGATCTGTTCGAGATCAACGAAGCCTTCGCCATGGTCACCATGCTGGCCATCCGCGAACACGGCCTGGATCACGCCAAGGTCAACATCTACGGCGGCGCCTGCGCTCAGGGCCACCCGGTTGGCTCCACCGGCTCGCGGATCATCCTGACCTTGATCAACGCGCTGCGTAATACCGGTGGTAAGCGCGGGGTCGCGTCCCTCTGCATCGGTGGCGGCGAAGCGACTGCCGTGGCGGTGGAACTGCTCTAAGAACCTGTTCACGATCTGCTGCGCGTCGGCCATGCGGCGTTGAAATCGGGCTCAAAATGCTCATTTACCACTCGTAAACTGCGCTTTTTCGCCCGATTTTGCCTTGCCTGACCTTAGCTCGCGAGATCGTGAACAGGCTCTAAGCGGTTCTTGCTCCCCACTGCGCAATCAAGCAAAGCCGCAGAAAAAAGCCCGGAGCATTGCCCCGGGCTTTTTTCTTCATCGTGACATGCCTCAACGCAACTCAGTAAACGCCAGCTTCACACCCAGGCCGACCAGCACCGCGCCCATGGCCCGATCGAACCAGTGGCCCATGCGGGCAAACCCGGCGCGCACCCGCTGCTGGCTGAACAGCATCGCCACCAGGCAGAACCACAGCGCCGTGGCGGCTGCCAGGTAGACGCCGTAACCGGCCTGCACCGCCAGGGGAGTATGCGGGTTGATGACCACGGTGAACAGCGAGAGGAAAAACAGCGTGGCCTTGGGGTTCAAGCCATTGGTCACCAGACCGCTGGTGAAGGCAGCGCGCGCCGTGCGCTCAGTCGCCAGCAGCGGCAGCTCGGCCGTGCCAGGGGCGGCCGGCTTGGCCCGCAGCGCCTTGATGCCGATATACAGCAGGTAGGCCGCCGCCAGCCATTTCAGTGCGTTGAACAGCACAACCGACTGCGACACGATCAAGCCGATCCCCAGCAGCGAATAGACCACATGGACAAAGATCCCGCAGCCAACGCCAAGCGCCGTCCAGGTGCCTGCACGGCGACCGTTGGCCACGCTTTCGCGCACCACTATGGCGAAGTCCGGGCCGGGGCTGGCCACGGCCAGCAGGTGAATCAGGGCAACGGTGAAAAATTCCGCCCAGTACATAGGGGTCTCCTCAAACCATGAATACGTCTAGCTGTTCGGCGACTCTACGCGACTCGCTCGCCAGGCAACAGTTACAGTTGGGCTCACACAGAGCACGCGGGCATTACCCGCCGCTTAGTCTCATAAGCGCTGTTTGAACAAACTGACGTCAAACACGCTGAGCTGATTGCGCCCCTTGGCTTTGGCCTGATACAGCGCCCGATCGGCGCAGTGCATCAGCATGGCGGCCCCTTCGGCCTCCCCCGCCGGCACGAAGGCATGCACCCCTGCGCTCAGCGTGACCACCCCCACGGGGCTGCCCGAATGCACGATCTGTGAGGCCTCCAGGGCCTGGCGAATCTGCTCCGCGACCGTCTGCGCGCCCGCCGCGTCGGTTTCCGGCAACAACAAGCAGAACTCCTCGCCACCGTAACGGGCGGCCAGATCGCCTGAGCGCTTCTGCCCGTTCTTGATCACCTGCGCCACGCGCCGTAGGCATTGATCGCCCTCCGCATGGCCGTACATATCGTTGTACTGCTTGAAGTAGTCGATATCCATCATGATCAGCGCCAGCGAGCGTTTGTACCGGGCCGCGCGCTGCAATTCATCCGTCAGCGCCGCCATAAAGCGCCGGCGGTTGGCCAGCAGGGTCAGCTCATCCTCCAGCGCCAGCTTCTCCAGGCGCTGATTGAGTGACTCCAGGGTGTCGCGGGCGGCCAGCAGCTGCGCCTCGACGTTGAGCCCGCCCTTGATCAGGCGGATCAGATGAAAACCCAGCAGGCCGAGCAATAGCGCCAATAGCGTGACTACGCCGAGCTGCAGATAAGCGTCCTGACGCCAGTTCGTGAGCACCTCGGCCTGCGATAAAGCCGCCGTGACGACCAGCGGATAGCCCTGCAGATGGCGATAGCTGTACAGCCGCGCCTCGCCATCCAGCAGGGACACGAACCTCGCGTTGCCTACCGGGCTTTTCGGCAAATACTCGCTGAAGATCGGGCTAGCGGCCAAATTGGTGCCAATGGCGCGCTCCTGAAAAGGCTGGCGTACCAGCACCGTGCCGGTGTCCAGGGTGAGCGCAATGGCGCCCTTCTCATTGAGCTCGAAGCTGCTGTAGAAGCGCTGGAAATAGTCCATGGCCACTGTCGCCAAGACCACGCCGGCGAATTGCCCCTCGGCATCCTCGAGCCGCCGTGAAACCGGGATGACCCAGTCACCGCCACTGTGGCTGCGCATCGGCAGGCCAATGTGTGGCTGGCGGTCGGCATGCTCGCGGTGATAGATGAAATACTCGCGGTCGCTATGGTTGGCCACCGATGGCGCGGCAGCCAAGGAGGTCACCCGCTGCTGCCCGCTCTGGTCGTACACGAACAGCCCCTGCAGCTCCGGCAAGTCAACCACCTGCACACCCAGCAGCTGCTGCAAACGCCGCAACTGCGCCGGCCCGGCGCCCTCCTCAGCCAGCCGCTCGAGCAGCCCGACCAGGATGGTGTCGGCCTTCTTCAAGGTATCCTGCGCGTGCTGGGCGAGGGCAAACGCCAGGTTCGAGGTCTCGATCTGCGCGTCCTTGAGCCGGCTGACCCGTGCATTCCAGGTCATCCAGGCATCGCTGGCGATCAGGGAAATGCCGACGAGAATGACGAAGACCTTGGCCAAAGGCAGGACGGAACGCTGCTCCAGCAGACGCAAAAAGCGCGGAAATCTGTTGTACTCGTCAGTCATAGGTCCCTGCTTGGGTACTCACGGAGCATTAACCGTACACTAGTGGCCTGTACGGCTAGTTGGTTAACTCAAGTTCGGATGCCTGGAGTCCTGAGACAAGGCGCCGCGACGAGTCATAGCAGGGCTATGGCGAGGAGCGGCAACGCAGTATCGGGGCTTCAGGCGCCGAAATTGACTAATTGAACTAGCCACGCAGGCCACTAGGTAGCTCGCCACGCCGCTTAAATAGCCCGATGGCTTACTGCCAAGGCCTGTCCGCTCGCGAATTGCCGCCGGCAAACGCTGAATAGAACCAGCATACCGTCACTCTCGGGCGCCGCAGAGAGTATGCCACCCGAGCGCTGCCGAGGCAGGCACGACGAATGTCCAGGGTTGCGCAGTTGCCGCAGCGGCCACAGGTTAAATTGCACCACGGATGAAGGGAGCCCTATCGATGAACCCACGCGCCGTATTCCTTGATCACGCCTCCCTCGATCTTGGCGACCTCGATCTCACCCCGTTGCAACAAGTATTCGCCGAACTGCTGCTGCACGGCCAGAGTACACCCGAGCAGATCATCCCGCGCTTGCAAGGGGCGCAGATCGCCATCAGCAACAAGGCACCGCTGACGGCGGCGACCTTTGCCGCCTGCCCACAGCTCAAGCTGGTGCTGGTCGCCGCCACCGGCACCAACAATATCGATCTGGCTGCTGCCCGCGCCCATGGCGTCAGCGTTTGCAACTGCCAGGGTTATGGCACGTCCTCGGTGGCGCAGCACACCCTGATGCTGCTGCTCGCCCTAGCCACCCGCCTCCCGGACTACCAGACCGCAGTACGCGCCGGGCGCTGGCAACAGGCACAGCAGTTCTGCCTGCTGGACTTCCCGATTGTCGAGCTGGAAGGCAAGACCCTCGGCCTGCTCGGCCATGGCGAGCTGGGTGGTGCCGTCGCCAAACTGGCGGAGGCCTTCGGGATGCGCGTGCTGCTCGGGCAACTGCCCGGCCGGCCGCCGCGCGCCGACCGCATGCCGCTGGACGAGCTGCTGCCGCAAGTCGATGCGCTGACCCTGCACTGCCCGCTGACCGAACACACCCAGGACCTGATCGGCGCCTACCAACTGAGCCTGATGAAACCCGGCGCCTTTCTGATCAACAGCGCCCGCGGTGGCCTGGTCAACGAACAGGCGCTAGCCGACGCCCTGCGCCGCGGCCATCTGGGCGGCGCCGCCACCGACGTGCTGACCCAGGAGCCACCAACGGCGGGCAATCCGTTGCTGGCGGCCGATATCCCGCGCCTGATCGTCACCCCACACAGCGCCTGGGGCAGCCGGGAAGCGCGGCAACGCATCGTCATCCAGCTGGCGGAAAACGCCGCGGCGTTTTTCAGCGGTGCGCCACGCAGAGTGGTCGGTTAGGCTCTGTTGACGTTTGAAGACGGCCGCGCCGGAGCCTATGCTGCGCCACTTTTTAGAAACGCCCAGGTTTAAGGAATGCCCATGGACCCGCGAAGCGAAGTGCTACTGCGCCAGCCCGAACTCTTCACCGGCAACCTGCTGCTCGCCGGTTTGCCGGCCGACGACTTGCTCGGCCAACTGCCAGCCGCCCACGGCTGGAGTTGGCATGCCGGTGAGCAGGCGACACTGGAGGCGCGATTTGCCGGGCGCAGTCAGTTTGGCGTGACGCCGCCCAGTGCGACGTTCGACGCCGCGGTGCTGTTTTTGCCGAAATCCCGCGAGCTGACGGATTACCTGTTGAATGCCCTGGCGGCTCGCCTGCAAGGCCATGAACTGTTTCTGGTCGGCGAAAAGCGCAGCGGTATCGAGCGCGCGGCCAAGCAACTGGCGCCTTTCGGTCAGCCGCACAAGCTGGACAGCGCTCGGCACTCGCAGCTCTGGCAAGTCAGGGTCGCGCAAGCCCCCGCCGCACCGGACCTGGAAGCCCTGGCCCAGCGTTATCAGTTGGAACTGGCGGATGGTCCGCTGACGGTGATCAGCCTGCCCGGGGTATTCAGCCATGGCCGCCTCGATCGCGGCACCGCCCTGCTCCTGGAGCATCTGGACAAGTTGCCCAGCGGCCATGTGCTCGACTTCGGTTGCGGTGCCGGGGTACTCGGCGCCGTGCTGAAACGGCGCTTCCCGCACAACCAGATCAGCCTGCTCGACGTGGATGCCTTCGCCGCCGCCAGCAGTCGCCTGACCCTGGCCGCCAATGGCCTGGAAGCGCAGGTGCTGACCGGCGATGGGATCGACGCGGCGCCGAGCGGGCTCAACGCCATCCTCAGCAATCCACCCTTCCATGAAGGCGTGCATACCGACTACCTGGCCACGGAAAACCTGCTGCGCCAGGCCGTCAAGCACCTCAAGCCGGGGGGCGAGTTGCGCCTGGTGGCCAACAGCTTTCTCAGGTACCAACCGCTGATCGAGGAGCATCTGGGCCCCTGCCATACCTTGGGCGAAGGTCAGGGCTTTCGGATCTACCAGGCCAAACGCCGCTGAGCTTGCCCAATACGCCCCGCTTGGGCAAACTGCGCCCCGTCCTAGGGGAGTAGTCTCCCGCGAGCGCCAGGTTCACATCGGCAGGCTCGCCCGGCACGCGTCAACATACTTGGTCCGCAGACCATGGCGCGTGCGACCCAAGGTCCGCTCAGAACCTGCTCAAGATCGTCGCGATATTGAACAGGTTCTCAGCCGGGCCGCAGGGTTTGACCAGACCTATGACACGTACACCTTACCCGGGGCGGGAAGGCGTGCGTGTCATAGCCGTGTCGACCCGCCCCTTAGGAAGCCCGATGGAATCTCTCTACCTACCGACCCTGATCGTTGCCTTGGCCGAAATCGGCGACAAGACGCAGCTGCTTGCGCTGTTGCTGGCCGCACGCTTTCGCCGGCCCTGGCCGATCATCTGCGGCATAGTGGTCGCCACCCTGGCCAACCATTTCGCCGCGGGCGCCATCGGTAACTGGGTCGCCAGCTTCTTCGCGCCCACCACCCTGAGCTGGATTCTGGCGGCGTCCTTCGTCGCCGTCGCGCTGTGGACACTGATCCCGGACCAACTGGACGACGATGAAGCCTCGAGCCTGAAGCGCTACGGGCCCTTCCTCACCACCTTGATCGCCTTCTTCCTGGCGGAAATGGGCGACAAGACCCAGGTCGCCACCGTGATGCTGGCGGCGCAATACCCGCACTTTATCCTGGTGATCATCGGCACCACGCTGGGCATGCTGATTGCCAACGTGCCGGTGGTGCTGGCGGGCAACTTCGCCGCCGAGCGTCTGCCACTGACACTCATTCGTCGTCTAGCCGCTATGGCCTTCGGCGCCCTGGCCATCTACGCCGGCTATCACGCGCTTCAACTCAGCGGGCTGAGCTGAAGCGCGACCAACTCAAGACTCTCCTGACGCCGGCTCGCTGGCGTTTCGGCCAATACCGGCCTGGGAGGGCCCGCTGTTAAAGTGTGCAAGTCATTGCACACCTTAGTGCGCCCATGGAGAGCAGTTATGTCACTGGATGATATGAAGAAACTGGTTCGCCAGCATATCGACCTGTCCTGGAACAAGGGTCGCCTGGCCCTGACCGAACAGCTGCACAGCAAGAGCTTCCTCTACAAAAGCTCCTTTGTCGGCCGCCCCATGGGCAGTGCGGCTTTCGCCCAACTGGTGCTCGACATCCGTAGCGCCATGCCGGATCTGGAGGTGGTGCTCGAGGAGTGCCTGGCCGAAGGCCATAAGGTCTTCACCTGGAGCACCCTGATCGGCACCATCGAGAAGCCCGGCCTGGGCTACCCGCCGAGCGACAAGGTGCTGAGCATCTCGGCCATGGCCTGCTGGACCCTGTCGCCCGCCGGTGAAGTGGAGGAAATCTGCACCATGTTCGACATGGAGAGTTTCCGCTCACAACTCGGCCTGGAGTCCCGGCCCTTTGCCGAAATCGCCTTGCCGTGAAGATGCCCGTGCCTACCAATAAGCCTTATCGCGGAACCACCGGATAGTCCGCGCCAGCGTCTCATCCACTGTCGTTTGCGCCATGAAGCCCGGCTCAGCCTGGGCTTAACGCGCGCCTTTGGCCTGTTGATACAGCGGCAGCACTTTCGGGATGGCCGCTTGCAGCGCCGCAGTCCGGCTGCTGGAGGACGGGTGGGTGCTCATAAACTCCGGCGGCGCGCCTTCGCTGGCCTGGCTCATCTTGTCCCACAGGCTGATCGCCGCATTCGGGTTGTAACCGGCGCGCGCCGCCAGCTCCAGACCGATCAAGTCCGCCTCATTCTCATTCCCCCGACTGTTGGGCAGGGTCATGCTGTACTGCACCACGGTGTCGGCCAACGCCAGGCTGTCCTGCCCCAGGCCGAGCAATGCGCCGGCGCCCTGTTTGGCCATCTCGATGCCGTAGGCCTTGGACATCGCCTCGCGGCCATGCTCGCGCAGCGCATGGGCGATCTCATGGCCCATCACCGCGGCGATTTCGTCATCGCTCAGCTGCAGCTTCTCGATCAGGCCGCTATACATGATGATCTTGCCGCCTGGGCCGCAATTGGCGTTCAGCTCCGGGCTGTCGATCAGGTTGACCTCCCACTGCCACTGCGCCGAGTCCGGACGGAACATCGGCGCCTGGGCAATCAGCCGCTTAGCGATGGCATCGACGCGTTTGGCATCGACGCTGCGCTTATCCAGCACGCCCTTGCCGGACGCTTCCGAAAGCGTCTGTTGATAAGACTGCGCATACATCTGATTGATCTGCTGGGTCGACAGCATGCTGAACATGTACTGCTTGCGCTCGACCCCGACGGCGCCGCCGCTGGTGGTATTGACGGCTTGGCAGCCTGCCAGCAGCAAAGCCGTGAGCAGACCGGTAACGCGAAACAACGGGGCCATGGGGGTTCTCCAGGTAAACAAGGGCCGTATCTTAGTGTGCTGTCTCGGAAATACGTTCAAGAATTGGCGAGGGGATTCTGTTGCCAGGCAAGGCACTGCGACGAGTCATGGCCCAGCTACTTTGATCCGCGACAACGCGGTATGACGGCAAAAGACGCCGGCAAAATTGCACCGTTATTTTTGAGACCGCACCCTGGTGGCCTGTACGGCTAGTTGGTTAACTCAAGTTCGGATGCCTGGAGTCCTGAGACAAGGCGCCGTGACGAGTCATAGCTGGGCTACTTTGATCCGCGGCAACGCAGTATCGGGGCTTCAGGCGCCGAAATTGACTAATGGAACTAGCCACACAGGCCACTAGGCCGGGGTCAGACACTCCGGCCCGTCCAGCTTCGGATCATTCACCAAGTTCGCTAACACCCGCTCGCGCAGCGCGGGCTGTGCCTGACACAGCAGCGCCTGCAAGGCCGGCAGCGGCGTATCGGCCGCCAACCAGAGCTCCTGCCCCGCGGCGTCGAGAATCAAGGGGCGACGCTGACTGGCGGCGGCCTGGGTCACCACCGCGACGCTCAAATAGGTGTGGCCATCGACCGGATAGGCTTCCCAGACGGCCGCGAAGTACAACGGCGACGCCTCGCTGGTGAGCCAGTAGGGCCGTTTACGGGTGGTGCCGCGCCATTCGTAGAAGCCATTGGCCGGCAACAGACCGCGGCGCAAACGAAAGGCCTCACGGAACATCGGTTGCTCGGCCAGGGTTTCCGCGCGTGCCTGTGCGGGCGTCTTCGACAGATCGGTCAACCACGGCGGAGTCAGCCCCCACCGCGCCCGTGCGGCGCGGCGTTCGCCCTGCACATGGCGCACCAGCAACACCGAGGTGTTCGGCGCAATATTCCAGGCGGCCCGCTGATCCGCGGGAAAGCCAGGGGTAGCCGCTAGCGCAGGGGTCCAGCGGAACAGGGCATAACGTCCACACATCGGGCGGCAAGGCTCATTAACTAAGGGGGGGTCAGCAGAGCAGAATGCCGGAGAAGTTTTCCGGCTCATCGCCCGGCAGCGGCTGCGCGGCATTGTACGCGGCGATCAAACCCCGTGCGTGTTCGGCCTGGTCATTTTCCACCAGCAGCCCGAGCAAACCGCTGACCGGCAGTTCACCCACGGCCCCCAGCAGATCACCGCCGGTGAGATGAGCCGCCACCCCCTCACTGGCCAGCATGCCCTGCAGCAGTTCGGCCTCCAGCAGATCCTGCGGCTCGTAAATGCGCTGCATCAGTCGTTCTCCGTGCGCACATCCAGGGTCCAGTCGACCCCATCGGTGCGCAAATCGAAAAGAATCGGCTGACAACACACCGGGCAGTCCTCGATGTACTGCTGATCGCCGCCCGACAGATCCAGCACCGCCTCGGCCGGCTCACCGCAATAGGGGCACTGATAGTCCTGGGACTCAAGCATCGCGGCCTCCGCTGTGACTTGTAGGTATAATCGCCGGTCTATTGCAGACCCCAGTTTTAGGGGTATTTCCCAACCGCAGCCATTTCCAGAACAAGAGAGCATGATGGGCGAATTCGATGCCATCCGACCGTACGCCGACGCTGAAGTCCCTGCCGTTCTGGCGCGCCTATTGGCGGATAAGGCTTTTCTCGAGATCCTCACGCACTTTCGCTTCCCGCGCGTGGCCCGCCACTTCGGCTGGCTGCTTAAACCTCTTATAGCTCATCGCCTGCGCCGTGAGTTCGACGGAGTCGCTTCTGTCGCGGCGCTGCAGGACAAGGTCGCGCACTACGTCGACCGCACCATCGAGCACGCCACCGACGGCGTCACCTATTCCGGGGTCGAGCACCTCAAGAGTGGCAGCGCCTATCTGTTTCTCGCCAACCATCGCGACATCGTCATGGACCCGGCCTTCGTCAATTACGCGGTGTACCACGCCGGCCTGCCCACGCCGCGCATCGCGATCGGCGACAACCTGCTGCAAAAACCCTTCGTCAGCGATCTGATGCGCCTGAACAAGAGCTTTATCGTGCACCGCTCATTGAGCGGGCGGCGCGAGAAGCTGGCGGCCTATCAACTGCTCTCGGCCTATATCAACCACTCGCTCCGCAACGATTGCCAGTCGATCTGGATCGCCCAGGCCGAAGGCCGCGCCAAAGACGGCGATGACCGCACCGATTCGGCGATCCTGAAAATGTTCCACATGAGCCGCAAGAGCGAGCCCTTCGCCGCGGTCATTCAGGAACTGAACCTGACCCCAGTGTCGATCAGCTACGAATACGACCCCTGCGACCAGGCCAAGGCCCGCGAGCTGTATATCCGCGCAACGGCAGGCCGCTACGAGAAAGTTGCCGGCGAGGACGACCAGAGCATCGCCCTCGGCATCACCGGCTACAAGGGCCGTGTCCATGTGAACTTCGGCGCGCCGATCAAAGCAGCGTTCGAAGACACCAAGCAGCTGGCCATGGAGATGGATCGCCAGATTCTCTGCGGTTACCGGCTGTTCCCGGTGCATTACCTGGCCTATGCGCTGTGGACCGAACGTGACCCGGCCTTGAGCGTGCCGAGCGCCGCCGAGCTGTTCCCGGCCGCCGAGCTGGCCGCCGCCCAGGCCGAATGGCAGAAACGCCTGGACGCCTGCCCGGTTGAGCAGCAGCCTTATCTGGTCTTGCAGTACGCCAACCCCGTGCGTAACCAGTACCGCATCAAAGCTGGACTGGCGCTGTAAGCCTACAACCAACAAAAACGGCGGCCCCTATGACAGGGTGCCGCCGTTTTTGTTGCTGTCCTTGAGCGGCTCAGAACTGAGTGCTAAACCAGGACACCAACAGCGCAGCCGCCAGGCAAGCGAAACCGAACCCGTTGAAAAACCGATTCAGGCGCTGGGTCGGCTCATCCAGTAACGAGGCCTGCTCATCGCGCTGGCCCAGTTCAGTGTCCGCCGCCAGCTGCGCCACCGCGCGCCGCTCACGCAAACGGGTAGCCACCAGCAACCAGCTGCCGGCAACGGCAAAGAACAGCGCCAAACCATTAATCAGTTGGGCTGGATGGGCAAGCCCCAGGGATAACAACGCCTGCAGCGACATCAATAACCTCTGTTTCAGGTGGCACGCGGCGAATAGCGCAATGCCCTGGATAGACCCGAGCAAGCCCGACATGGGCTCGCTACGGCGGCGGATTCTACCGAAGCCATAGAGCACTGCGCGACGTTTCCGACGAATGCCCGAGCACCTCGCGTCGCACCGCGGCGCAGGCCAGCAAGGCTTCGTGATCAGGTTCCCAGCGTCACGATATCGTCAAACAACTAGGCCAATCTGACACGCCCAACCCTCACCAGGAGCCCAGCATGCTGCATGCCCAGATTCAGGATCCGCTCTACCACATCAGCCCCAGCGACGAGCAGGAAGCGCTGATCGACGGCCTCGCCTTCAACGTGCAGGATCGCCATTGGTTGGTCTATTGCGCCCTTGGCGGCCACGAGCATTACGACCTGCCAGAGATCGACCAACAGACAGGTTTCAGTCTGCCGCAGCTGTACAGCGAAGCGGCCTGAGCAACCGACGAACGCTGCCCGCAACCAACAGCGCACAACAAAAAGCCCGGTTTAAACCGGGCTTTTTCATTACTTCATTGGGCTTACTGCGCCAGCATTTGGCCAATGGTCGGGTCTTTGAAGGCGCGGGTCAGCGCATCGCTGAGCACGTCGCTCACCAGCTTGGTATTGGTCTGCTGGTTCGGCGCCATGCCGAAACGCTGATCCAGCGAAGAGCCGTAACGGCCGCTGTAACGGCGTGTGGCGTTCTGCACATCGGCGCGGAAGGTCGCACTGATGGTTGCCTCAGTCACGTACAGGCCTTCTTTCGGTGACTGGTACTTCAGCTCGGCCAGGGTAATGGTCAACTGCGGCGCGTTATAGGCATTCGGCGACGGGGTGAACCCGAGCAAGCGCACCGCCGCTTCGGCCTGCGCCTGCAACTTGGGCACGATATCCGCGGCAGCGACGCTGATCGCGCTGGTTTCCGGATACAAACCACCGCGGGTACCCAGCAGCGGCGACGGCCGACCATCGACCACCCGCACCACGACCGGCTGACCTTGGCCAACCGCCGTCAGCGGCGTGGTCAGTTGCGGTTGCGGGCTGAGTTGTTGTGGGCTGTGGGCACAGCCGACCAGAGTCAGGCTGGTAACAGCGATCAGACCAAGCAACAGGCGATGCAGCATGCTCATCTCTCCAGAGGGGTGAAACGCCCGATTGGGCCGCTTAAAGTGGCCGGCAGTATAACCAGCGATGTCACGCGCTAACAGGGCTGCTGGGCTGCTACGGCCACACGAATCGCCAGCCAAGCCCGCAGCGCACCAGTCGTCACGCATTCAGCCCGTCGCTAGCCGTTGGCGGCCTGACCGACGGAAGAAGAAAAGTCACGCTAAAAAAGCGACTTTGCCGATTTCGCCGTTATAATCGCGCCCCGATTATAAGGACGTCTCCTGATCGGGCCTCGCAGTTACTCTGATGTGCTCAGCATCAGCCCGCACCGCCCCAGAGAGTCGCCCCCTTCGTGTTGCCTTTTCCGGCTTCGCCTGTCACGCAAAACGTCTGGCAACCCTGCAGCGTATTGCCCCCCAGGTATGCGCCGGTGGCACATGAGCTTTTGAGGTTCACGACTCCAAAAGAGCGTGAAAAAACGGTTTTCACTACTTCACAAGAGTGTGGCGAGCACATGGCGCAAAACGATTACGAGGCTGTCGATGTGGTGCTGGTTGGAGCCGGCATCATGAGTGCGACACTGGCCGTGCTGTTGAAAGAGCTCGACCCCGGCATCAAGCTGGAAGTCGTTGAGTTGCAAGAGTCGGGGGCTATCGAGAGTTCCAACCCTTGGAACAACGCCGGTACCGGGCATGCCGGGCTGTGCGAGCTGAACTACACGCCGGAAGCTGCGGACGGCTCCATCGACATCAAGAAGGCGGTCAGCATCAACACCCAGTTCGAGGTGTCGAAGCAGTTCTGGACCTATCTGATCGAGCAAGGCAGCTTCGGCTCGCCGAAAACCTTCATCAACCCGATACCGCACCTGAGCTTCGTGCAAGGCGACGAGGGCATCGCCTTTCTCAAGACGCGGTTCGCGGCGATGATCAAGCACCATGCCTTCGCCGACATGGAGTACAGCGAAGACCAGGCCACCATGGCCGAGTGGATGCCGTTGATGATGCCCGGCCGCCCGGCCGATGAGCCGATTGCGGCCACCCGCATACTCGCGGGTACCGACGTCAACTTTGGCGCCCTGACCACGCAACTGCTCAAGTACCTGGCCAACAAGTCGGACTGCCAGGTCAAGTACAACAAGAAAGTCACTGGCCTGCAGCGCACCGACAGTGGCTGGCGCGTCAGCATCAAGGACACCCAGAGCGGCAACCTGCGGGAAGTGAACTCGCGCTTCGTCTTCCTCGGCGCGGGCGGCGGCGCCCTGCCGCTGCTGCAGATGTCCGGCATTCCAGAAGGCAAGGGCTTTGGCGGCTTTCCGGTCAGTGGCCAGTGGTTGCGTTGCGATGATCCGGAGATCGTCAAACAACACGAGGCCAAGGTTTACAGCCAGGCCGCGGTCGGTTCGCCGCCGATGTCGGTACCGCACCTGGATACCCGTGTGGTGGACGGCAAGAAGTCCCTGCTGTTCGGGCCCTATGCCGGCTTCAGCACCAAGTTCCTCAAGCACGGTTCCTTCCTCGATCTGCCGCTGTCGATTCGCCCAAGCAACATCGGCCCGATGCTGGCAGTGGCCCGTGACAACTTCGACCTGACCCGCTATCTGGTCAGCGAAGTGATGCAGTCCAGCGAGCAACGCCTGGATGCGCTACGGCGCTTCTACCCGCAGGCCAAAGCCGCCGACTGGCGCCTGGAAGTGGCCGGGCAACGCGTGCAGATCATCAAGAAAGACCCGAAAAAGGGCGGCATCTTGCAGTTCGGCACCGAACTGGTCGCGGCCGAAGACGGCACCATCGCCGCCCTGCTCGGCGCCTCGCCAGGTGCCTCGGTGACGGTGTCGATCATGCTGGAACTGATCGAACGCTGCTTCCCCGAGCAGGTGCGCTCCGCGCAGTGGGCGAGCAAGCTCAAGGAAATGTTCCCGGCCCGGGAGAAGGTGCTGGAAGCCGATGCCGCGCTGTACCGTGAAGTCAGCGCGCGTAGCGATGAGCACCTGGAGTTGACGGTGAAGAGCAACGTTCCAGAGGTTAGCCTCTGAGCCCTAGCCAATCTCTCTCGCTAGAAAAAACCGCCCCTCGGGGCGGTTTTTTTGTGCCTGAGGTTAGGGCAACGAAGTGCCTGGGTCGGCCGCCTCGCAATTAACCATCCAGGCCACGCCGAAGCGATCGGTGAGCATGCCGAAAGCCGACGCCCAAAAGGTTTTCTGCAAAGGCATGCTGACCTGGCCACCCTCGGCCAGGGCAGTAAAAGCCTGCTCGGCCTGCTCCAGGCTATTGGTGCTGATCGACAGATTGAAACCGTTGAACGCCTGGACGCCTGAGCACATGCCATCCGACGCCATCACCTGGCTGCCGCCAATCTGCAGGTTGGCGTGCATCACCTTGTCCGGGTCCGCCTGCGGCATGCCCTCTTGCTCTGGCGCATCCTTGAAGCGCACGAGCATAGTGACTTTCGCGCCCAGCGCCTGGGTATAGAACTGCAAGGCCTCGTCACACCGGCCGTTGAAGAACAGATAGGGTTCGATTCGCATGCTTGCCTCCGAAGCAAATGGCTGTTGCTGGAAGGCTCAGTGTAGAAAAGCGCGGCACACCGCGAAGACAAAAAAGCCCGCCGTGTGACGAGCGGGCTTTTAGCGTCAGGCAGATCAGCCGCGGGCGGCTTTGATCACCTCGATGTAAGGCTCAGCCTGGCGCTGATCCTGGATCAGCGCGATAAAATCCTGGCCCTGTGCATTCTTGGCATTCAGGTCGTAACCGGCGGCCACGAAGAAACCGATAAAACGTTCGAAATCGTCGATACGCAGGCCACGGTAAGCCTTGACCAGCTTGTGCAGGGACGCTGGCGTGTCGTCGCCCGGCTCCACGTCGAGGAACAGTTTGATCGGCTCATCACCAATCTCTTCGCCAATCACCTGCTTCTTGTCTTTACGCATCGTTCACTTCTCTTGACGTAGTGGGGACCAGACATCGCCGGGCCGGCAGTTTACCCCCGCCACGCCCTGGCGCTCAACGCGCGCGCTGTGCGCCGGTATGCAGGTCGGCCCAGACATGCCCATTCGGATAGCTGAGGAACTGGCAATACAGCGTGCCGGTGCGCAGCAGATCGAGCAACAGGCTGTACTGCGCCAAGGGGTAGTTCAGACTGAGCACGCGGGTTTTCGCGTCGTAACTGGGTTTTTTCAGGCTTTTGCCCTCAGCGTCGAAGTGAATCAGCACCTGGCTGACATTCGCCCCCTGGCTGAGCGGCTTGCCTTTCAAGCGCAGCAACACCGGTGAGGTAATCGGAATCGGCTGCTGGCTGGACTGCCGCTGGCTGCCGACCACCACGGAGTATTCGGTGATTTGAATCAGCTGTTGTTGCTCGGGCTGCTCCTGGCGCAAGGCGAGATCATCCGGCGGCAGGAACTGCACGTGCAAGAGTGGAGCGGCGCTGGCAGACAGTGGCAGGCTGCAGGCCACCAGTAACCACGCAATGCAACGGATATAGACAAGCATCGGTAACTCCGGGAAAAATCAGCGAGCCACTCTAGCATGCGACTTTGCCGCGCTCACAGACGACTTAGGTCAGCCACCTTAAGCGCCTGCGGCTCTATACTCCTGGCAATTCCCGTGGAGCCCCTATGGCATTTTCTTTACCCCCGTTATTCGCGGCCTGGCGCCAGACCCGGCGCGCCGGTTACTCATGGCAGGCCCTGCGCGGCGACCTCAGCGCCGGGGTAACGGTCGGGATCATCGCCATCCCGCTGGCCATGGCCCTGGCGATTGCCGTCGGTGTAGCGCCGCAGCACGGCCTGTATACGGTGCTGATCGGCGCGCCCTTGATCGCGCTCAGCGGCGGTTCGCGCTTCAATATCTCCGGGCCGACGGCCGCCTTTGTGGTCATCCTGCTACCGATCACGCAACAGTTCGGGCTTGGCGGCTTGCTCCTCTGCACGCTACTGGCCGGGCTGATCATGATTGCCATGGGCTTGGCGCGGGCTGGCCGGCTGATCCAGTACATCCCCTACCCCGTGACGCTGGGTTTTACCGCCGGCATCGGCATCGTCATTGCCACCTTGCAGTTGAAGGATCTACTTGGCCTCAGCCTGAGCAGCCAACCGCAGAACTATGTGGAACAGCTCGGCCTGCTGGTGCAGGCGCTGCCCAGCATCCAGCTCGGCGATGCCGTGGTCGCGGCAGTCTGCTTGGCGGTTTTAGTCCTCTGGCCGCGCTGGGTGCCCAAGATCCCGGGGCATCTGGTGGCCTTGGCCGCCGGCGCCTTGCTGGGGGTGGCACTGGAGCGTTTCGGCGTGCCGGTGGCGACGCTCGGCGAACGCTTTAGCTACCTGCTGGATGGCGTCAGGCATCCTGGCATCCCACCGTTTCTGCCGAGTTTCGCCTGGCCCTGGCAACTGCCCGGGGCGGATGGCGCGCCGTTGCCACTGTCGTTCGAGCTGATCCGCCAACTGCTCGCCCCGGCGTTTGCCATCGCCATGCTCGGCGCCATCGAGTCACTGCTCTGCGCGGTGGTCGCTGACGGCATGACCGGCAGCAAGCACGACCCGAATGCCGAGCTGATCGGCCAGGGGCTGGGCAATCTGGTTGCGCCGCTGTTCGGCGGGATCACCGCCACCGCCGCAATCGCCCGCAGCGCCGCCAACGTACGCGCCGGTGCCTTCTCACCCCTGGCGGCGATCATTCATGCCAGCGTGGTACTGGTCGCCATCCTGCTGCTCGCGCCTTTATTCAGCTACCTGCCGATGGCCGCGCTGGCGGCATTGCTGCTGATCGTCGCGTGGAATATGAGTGAACCCAGGCATGTCTTGCATACCCTGCGCATTGCCCCGCGCAGCGACGTGCTGGTGCTGCTGACCTGCCTGACTCTCACCGTCCTGTTCGATATGGTGCTGGCGGTGGGTGTCGGTCTACTGCTCGCGGCCGGGCTATTTATCAAGCGCATGAGCGATCTGACCGACACCGAGCCCTTGCCCAAGCATTTCCATCAAGCGCTGCACGATCTGCCTGAGCACATCTTGGCCTATGCCATTCGTGGCCCGCTGTTCTTCGGCGCCGCCGAAAAAGCGCTCAACGTACTGCGCCGCTTTACCCCTGGGGTGCGGGTGGTGATCGTCGAAATGAGCGCGGTGCCGATGCTGGACATGACCGCCCTGGCCGCGCTGGACAATGTGCTGCGCGACTATCGCCACCAGGGTATCGGCCTGGTGCTGGTCGGCACGTCGCCGCGGGTGCGCCTGAAACTCCGCCGTGCGGGGATACACCGCGTCCAGGGGCAGCTGGCGTATGTGCAGGATCTGCAGCAGGCGCGGGAGAAGGCGCTGCGTTGGTTGGATGAAGGCCATAGCTAGGAGCGAGCCCTGCTCGCGATCAGCTTTAAGCTCGGCACACCAACGCTCGCCAACAGCGCTCACGCCTACAGGTCATCGGCAGTGCCCCCAGGCAACCGGCTTAGTCGTTGAACTGCGCACGCATCCAGGCCTGGTAATCGGCAACCCCAGCCTCACCCTCGCGCGGCGCCCACTCTGCCTGCTCGCCGGCGCCAACCGGCCGATAGGGGCCGGCCTTGCATTCGAACAACAGGCTGTCGGCCTCCAGCACCACCAAGGCATGGAACACCCCAGGCGGCAGGTCCACACCCACGCAGTCGCCCCCCGCCTCGAGCACACGCTTGGCCAGCACCTCGCCGCTGTCGCTGAAGAGCAACAGCCCCAAACGCCCCTTGAGCACCAGCAAGGCCTCGGCTTTATCGGCCGAGAGGTGGCGATGCGGCGGGATATAGGTGTGTGGCTGCAAGCCGACCGCCATGCGGTGGCAGGGCTCTTCCATCTGGTGGAAGTTATGGTGCTGACGGCCACGCGGGTTGGCCGCGGCTTTCTGCGCCAGCTCGGCGAACAGCGTCTGGTCGAGGAAACGAGGCTCAGTCATTACAGGCCTTTAACTGCGTAGATGCCTGGCGCATTGCGCCAGTAGCCCTTGTAGTCCATGCCGTAACCGAAGATGTAACGGTCGACGCAAGGCAGACCGACATAGTTGGCTTGCAGGTCCGGGCGCGCCTTACGGTCGTGGGTTTTGTCGATCAGCACGGCGATATGCACGTTGGCCGCGCCCGCATGGCGGCAGAAATCGATGATCGCGCCGAGGGTGTGCCCTTCATCGAGAATGTCGTCGATGATCAGGACATCGCGGTCGATAAAGGACACTTCCGGCTTGGCCTTCCAGAACAGATCGCCGCCGCTGGTTTCATTGCGATAGCGCGTGGCGTGCAGGTAGGACAGCTCCAGCGGGAAATTCAGCTTCGGCAACAGCTTGCCGGAGAAGATCAGACCGCCGTTCATCACGCAGAACACCACCGGATTGCGCTCGGCCAGTTCGGCGTTGATCGCCACGGCGACGCTAGCGATCGCGGCTTCCACTTCGGTTTCGTTGTACAGGCAGTCGGCTTGCGCCATGACTTGACGAATGTGCTCGAGATCGACGGACATGGCGCGCTCCAGGGGCAGTTTAAGAAAAGTGGGCAAAGGTACGCATCCGCCGGCACGACGGCAAGTCCATCCTGACCGGTGCGACAGGTCTTTCCGAGCTATAGGGCTCACTGGCCGCTACACTTGCCCGCCGCTTTGCTGCTAGTACTGTACTTTAGCGAACATTATCCCCAGCCCCGCCGGAGCCCATCCCCATGCCCATCCGTGAGATCCGCCACCCGCTGATCCGCCACAAGCTCGGCCTGATGCGCCGCGCCGATATCAGCACGAAAAATTTCCGCGAACTGGCTCAGGAAGTGGGCGCCCTGCTCACCTACGAGGCCACGCAAGACCTGCCGCTGGAAAGCTACGAGATCCAGGGCTGGTGCGGCAGCGTGCAGGTGGAAAAGATCGCCGGCAAGAAGATCACCGTGGTGCCGATTCTGCGCGCCGGCATCGGCATGCTGGATGGCGTGCTCAGCCTGATTCCCGGCGCCAAGGTCAGCGCCGTGGGCGTCGCGCGTAATGAACAAACCCTGCAAGCGCACACCTACCTGGAAAAACTGGTGCCCGAGATCGACGAGCGCCTGGCGCTGATCGTCGACCCGATGCTGGCCACTGGCGGCTCGATGGTTGCCACCATCGACCTGCTGAAGAAAGCCGGCTGCAAGGAGATCCGCGCCATGGTGCTGGTCGCCGCGCCCGAGGGCATCCAGGCGGTGCAAGCCGCCCACCCGGATGTGCTGATCTTCACCGCCTCCATCGACCAGCGCCTGAACGAACACGGCTACATCATTCCCGGGCTGGGCGATGCCGGCGACAAAATTTTCGGCACCAAGCAAAAGGATGCCTAAGCATGCAGGATGAATTCCACGACCCGCTCTGGCGGCAGGTGCTGTCGGGCGCGCAGATGCTCTTCGTCGCCTTCGGCGCGCTGGTGTTGATGCCGCTGATCACCGGCCTCGACCCGAACGTCGCGCTGTTCACCGCGGGTCTCGGGACTCTCCTGTTCCAACTCGTCACCGGGCGGCAGGTGCCGGTCTTTCTGGCATCGTCCTTTGCCTTTATCACCCCGATCATCCTCGCCAAGGGCCAGTTCGGCCTGGCCGAAACCATGGGCGGCATAGTCGCCGCGGGCTTCGTCTATACCTTCCTCGGCCTCGCGGTGAAGATCAAAGGCACCGGCTTCATCGACCGCCTGCTGCCTCCGGTGGTCATCGGCCCGGTGATCATCGCCATCGGCCTGGCCATGGCGCCGATCGCCGCCAATATGGCGATGGGCAAGAGTGGTGACGGCAGCGAGTTGATCCCCTACCGCACCGCCATGCTGATCTCCATGCCGGCGTTGCTGACCACGCTGATAGTCGCGGTGTTCGGCCGTGGCCTCTTCCGCCTGGTGCCGATCATCTCCGGTGTGCTGGTTGGTTTCGCGCTGGCGTTCTTCTTCGGCGTGGTCGATAGCGCCGCCATCGCCGCGGCGCCCTGGCTGGAGCTGCCGAAGTTCACCGCGCCGGCGTTCAACTGGCAGGCGATTCTGTTTATCGTGCCGGTCGCCCTGGCGCCGGCGATCGAGCACATCGGCGGAGTGATAGCCGTGGGCAGCGTGACCGGCCGTGATTACCTGAAAAAACCCGGCCTGCACCGCACCCTGCTCGGTGACGGTATTGCCACCTCGGTCGCCGGCCTGTTCGGCGGCCCACCGAACACCACCTACGCCGAGGTGACCGGCGCGGTGATGCTGACCAAGAACTACAACCCGAAAATCATGACCTGGGCGGCGATCTTCGCCATCACCCTGGCCTTTATCGGCAAGTTCGGCGCGCTGCTGCAAAGCATCCCGGTACCGGTGATGGGCGGCATTCTCTGCCTGCTGTTCGGCTCCATCGCCGCCGTCGGGATGAACACGCTGATCCGCCACAAGGTCGATCTGGCCGAGGCGCGCAATCTGGTGATCGTCTCCGTGACACTGGTATTCGGCATTGGCGGTGTATTGATCGGCAGCGGCACCGGGCCGGACGACTTCGGCCTGAAGGGCATCGCCCTCTGTGCCATCGTCGCCATCGGCCTCAACCTGCTGTTGCCGGGCAATGACAGCTGGAAGAACAAGGCGCTCGACGAGCAGAAGCGCTGACCTTCCAACCCTAAAAAAGCCCCGCAGTTGCGGGGCTTTTTTATGCTCAAAACCCTTTGATCCTAGATTCCGGCCTGCGCGGAAATGGCGAATGAGGGTGACGACGCACTCTTTGCTGACCCGCCGCCGACAGGCTCGGCCGCCCACTGCTGCAAGCGCACCACGCTGTCACGGTAGGGCTGCAAGCCCTTGTTCAGCAGGTACACCGAACTCAGCACCGCCAGGCTGGTGACCAGCAGAAGCGAATAACGCAGCGCGTTATCGTCGGCGAACACATAGTCGGTCACCAACGCCACCGCCGTCGGGCCGATGCCCAGGCCGATCAGGGTGATGACGAACAGGTAAATCGCCGAGGCCTGGCCACGCATGGAGTTCGGCATGATGTCCTGAATCGCCGCCGGCGCCACGCCGAACGGCATGCTCAGGCAGAACACCGTCGGCGCCATCAGCAGCGCCGCCAGATTGGCGCTGTCCAGCAGCGGGAAGGCCAGCACGAAGGGCAACGCACCCAGCGCCGCATACAGGCCGACGCGCATATTGGCGTCAGTCCGCCCGCGCTTGGCCATCCAATCCGCCAGACGTCCGCCGAAGACGATGCCCAGGCAACCAAAGACCGCGACGATGCCGCCGTAGACCACGCCGACGTGCCCAGCATCCCAGCCATAGGTGCGAATAAAGAACGTCGGGATCCACGCGGCACTGCCGTAACCGGCGAAGGCCAGCCCGGCAAAACCGAAGTTGTGACACAGCACGGTGCGGCGGTTGGCGCGAATGTAACGACCGACCTCGGCCAGCGGCACCGCCACCCCGGCACCCACACCGCGCCGAGCAGGTTCGCGCACGGCCTGCATCATTAAGGTGAAGAGCAAGCCCGCGGCCCCCAGCAGCAAGAAAATCAACTGCCACGGGCGCACTTCACCGAGCACCGGCAGCAGCACATCGCCCTGTGCCGAGGCGAACTTGATCACCAAACCACCGAGCAGGAAGGCCAACCCGGAGCCGAGGTAAACCCCCATCGAATACACACTGATGGCGGTGGCGCGGCGCTCGGCGGGGAAGCTGTCAGCAATCAGCGAATAGGCCGCCGGCGACAACGCCGCCTCACCGACACCCACACCAATCCGGCAGAGCAGAAATTGCCAGTACAGCCTGGCCATGCCGCAGGCCGCGGTCATCGCGCTCCAGAACAGCACGCCGACCGCGATCAAGCCACGCCGGCTTTTGCTATCGGCGAGCCGGCCGAGGGGAATGCCACAAACGGTGTAGAACAGTGCAAAGGACAAGCCCATCAGCAGGCTCATCTGGGTGTCGCTGATCATCAGATCGCGGCGGATTGGCGCGACCAGCAGGTTGAGAATCTGCCGGTCGATAAAGGACAGGACGTACGCCACCATCAGGATGGCGACAGTGCCCCAGGCACGAAGGTTGGAGGGATAACCGACATTATTATTGTTGTTCACTAACGGTCTCCTCGGCGCCGCTTGCGCGACGCGCGACGCGCGACGGTTGAAAGTGAGCGCAGCTTAGCCTCATCAACAACCGTACTTATACTGCCAGGAGAGCGTTATCCATCAAGCGAATGCAGCAAGCGCCCTTGCGCGAATGCCTGGCGAGTCACAGCCCCTGGGGCGCACGCTCGCACAGGGTTTGCAGCGCCGCCACCCAGCGCGGGTGATCGTTCAGGCAGGGCACCAGCACCAGCTCCTCGCCACCGGCCTGCTGAAATTGCTCGAGGCCGCGAATGCCGATTTCTTCCAGGGTCTCGATGCAGTCGGCAACGAACGCCGGGCACATCACCAGGAGTTTTTTCACCCCTTGTCGAGCCAGTTCCTCGAGCCGGGTTTCGGTGTAGGGCTCGATCCACTTGGCCCGGCCCAGGCGCGACTGGAACGACACCGACCACTGTCCGGGCTGCAGGCCCATGCGCTCGGCGAACGCCTGGGCACTGCGCAGGCATTGGGCACGGTAGCAGGTCGCCAGAACTTCCGCCGAGGCCGTGCGGCAGCAATCCGGGCCTTTCAGGCAATGGCTGCCCGCGGGGTCCAGCTTGCGCAGGTGGCGCTCCGGCAAGCCGTGATAACTCAGCAGCAGGTGATCGAAGCCCTGCTCCAGATGCGGCCTGGCGCTTTCCACCAAGGCCTCGAGGTACTCCGGCTGAGCGTAGAACGGCGGCAGGGCGGCAAATTGCAGGTTCAACTTCTGCTCGCGCACCACCCGCTTGGCCTCTTCCAGCACAGTGGTCACGGTGCTGTCGGCGAATTGCGGATACAGCGGCGCCAGCGTCACCCGCTGGATGCCTTGCGCCGCCAGGCAGGTCAGCACGCTCTGGATCGACGGCTCGCCGTAGCGCATCGCCAACTCCACCGGGCCCTGGGTCCAGCTCGCTTGCAGCGCCTCCTGCAAGCGCCGGCTGAGCACCACCAGGGGCGAGCCCTCATCCCACCAGATCGAGGCATAGGCATGGGCCGAAGCCGCCGGGCGCTTGATCAAGATCAGCGACACCAACAGACGCCGCAGCGGCCACGGCAGATCAATCACATAGGGGTCCATCAGGAACTGGTCGAGGTAACTACGTACATCGGCCACTTCGGTAGAAGCCGGCGAACCCAGGTTGACCAGTAGCAACGCGTGATCGGTCATGCAAAATCCCTAAAAGGCTGTTTTTAAATTGTCTACGCATTGGTGATGCTGCGTTAAAAATGGCTTCGGAATGCTCATTTACAGCTCGTAAACTCCGCTTCCTCAGCCATTTTTGCCTTGCCTGACCTTCGCTCGACGATTTTCAAAACAGCCTCTAATCAATGACGGCCCAACAGATCGTTCAGGGCCGAATCCAAATCGCTAAAGCGAAAACTGAAACCCGCCTCACTCAGCCGGGCCGGCAGCGCCCGCTGGCCGCCCAGCAGTAGACCGGACAGTTCCCCCAGGGCCAGGCGCAACACCACCGCCGGCACCGGCAAGCACGCCGGCCGCTGCAGCACACGGCCCAGCGCGCGGCTGAACTCGGCATTGCGCACCGGCTGCGGCGCGCAGGCATTATAAGGACCCTGAGCGCTCTCCTGCCGTAAGAGAAAATCGATCAGGGCGATTTGATCGGCCAGATGAACCCACGACATCCACTGTCGACCATTGCCGATCGGCCCACCCAGGCCAAGCTTGAACGGCGGCAGCAGGCGCTTTAAAAAGCCGCCGTCGTTGGCCAGCACCAGCCCGGTACGCACCAGCACCACGCGCATCCCCAGCGTTGCAGCCCGCTGCGCCGTCTCTTCCCAGGCGCCACACAACTGGCTGGCAAAGTCCTCGCTCACCGGTGCGGTGGATTCGCGCAACTCACGCTCACCCCCATCGCCATACCAACCCACGGCCGAACCGGAAAGCAGCACCCGCGGCCTCTGCGTGCGGCCTGCCAGCCAGCTCAACAGTTGTTCGGTCAAGGTGATCCGGCTAGCCCAGAGCAGTGCCTTGCGCTTGCTGGTCCAGGGCCGATCCGCAATGGGCGCGCCAGCCAGGTTGACCAGCGCATCCAGCGGCTCTTCGGCCAGCTCGTCGAGGCGACCAATCCCGCGCACCTGGGCACCGCAGAGGCTGGCCACACGCTCGGGCGTACGACTCCAGACCGTCAACTGCTGCCCCTGCGCCGCCCAATGACGGCACAGCGCACGGCCGATCAAACCCGTGCCGCCGGTCAGCAATATATGCATGACATCCTCCTCGCCTGGTGCTAAATGAAGATATAGCCCTAGTCTGGTTCATGTCGCGAGCACGTGTCTTTCCTCCAGCCGCGCGCCGTCCTAAAGCAAAGGAGGCGGTTGAACCCGAACCGTTCTATACATAACTACAGCGTACAGGTTCTGTCTAAAGCGTAGCCTGCAGCCCTAGGTAACGAGGTAGACCATGAGTGCACCTATCGCCATTATCGGTACCGGCATCGCCGGACTGTCCGCCGCGCAAGCCCTGCATTCGGCGGGGCAGGCGGTACAGCTGTTCGATAAAAGCCATAGCAGCGGCGGACGCATGGCCAGCAAGCGCAGCGACGCCGGCGCCCTCGACTTGGGCGCGCAATACTTCACCGCCCGCGATCGCCGTTTCCTCGAAGCCGTCCAGCGGTGGCAAACGCGGGGCTGGGTCGCCGAGTGGGCGCCGAGCCTCTACAACTTCAGCGACGGACAGCTCAGCGCCTCGCCAGATGAGCAAGTTCGCTGGGTCGGCACCCCACGCATGAGCGCCATCACCCGCGCCATGCTCGGCGCCCTGCCCATCAACTTCTCCTGCCGTATCACCGAAGTGTTCCGCGGCAAGCAACACTGGAGCCTGCAGGATGCCGAGGGCCAGAGCCATGGCCCCTTCAGTCACGTCATCATCGCCACCCCCGCACCACAAGCCAGTGCCCTGCTGGCCGCCGCCCCGAAGCTGGCCGGCGCCGCCGCCAGCGTCGCCATGGAACCCACCTGGGCCGTCGCACTGGCGTTCGCCAACCCGCTGGAAACGGCGGTCGAAGGCTGCTTTGTCGAGGGTGGCCCGCTCAGTTGGCTGGCGCGCAACCGCAGCAAACCGGGACGCGACACCCACATGGACACCTGGGTGCTACACGCCAGCAGCAACTGGAGCAAACTGCATCTGGACCTGTCTAAGGAAACGGTGATCGAACACTTGCACGGCGCCTTCGCCGAGCTGATCGGCTGCGCCGTGCCCGCCCCCGCCTTCAGCCTGGCCCATCGCTGGCTCTACGCGCGCCCCATCAGCAACCACGAATGGGGCACCCTGGCCGATGCCGACCTGGGCCTGTATGCCTGCGGCGACTGGTGCCTGTCCGGGCGAGTCGAAGGTGCCTGGTTGAGCGGTCAGGAAGCGGCGAAACGCTTGCTCGAACACCTGCAATGAACCGACTTAGCCCGCGCAAGTTGCTGCTGTCCAAATGGGCCGCGGCGCAAGCGGAAAACCGTTAAGAACCGCGTAATGCGCCAATTGATCTGGTTTCGCAGCGATCTGCGCGTGCAGGACAACACCGCCCTGGCCGCGGCCATGGCTGCCGGGCCGACCCTCGCGGTGTTTCTGCTCAGCCCCGGCCAGTGGCAACGCCATGACGATGCGCCGAGCAAGGTCGACTTCTGGCTGCGCAACCTGGTGGAACTGTCCCGCGCCCTGGGCGAGCTGAACGTGCCGCTGCTGATCCGTCAGGCCGACACCTGGAGCGAAGCGCCCAAGCTCATCGCCCGCCTGTGCCAGGAGCAGAAAATCGACTGCGTGCAGGTCAACGAGGAATACGGCAGCCACGAAAGCAGCCGCGACCAGGCGGTGGCCGCAGCACTGGATGCGCTGGGGGTGACTTTTCGCAGCCACCTCGATCAGCTGTTGTTCAAACCCGGCAGCGTGCTGAGCAAATCCGGCGGTTATTTCCAGGTCTACAGCCAGTTTCGCAAGCTCTGTTACAGCCGCCTGCACACGGCCCTGCCCGGCCTGGTGCGCCTGCCATCCGCCCAGGCGCCTTTGGGCCTGGCCAGCGACCCCATTCCCACGGCCGTGGACGGTTTCCCCACCCCCGAGCAAAGCCTGCGCCAGCTCTGGCCAGCGGGCGAAGCGGCGGCCTTGGAACGCTTGCAGCGCTTTGCCGAAGAGCAGATCGGTTTCTACCAGGAGCAGCGCGACCTGCCGGCCAAACCCGGCACCAGCCAGCTGTCGACCTACCTGGCAGCCGGCGTGGTCTCGCCTCGTCAGTGCCTGCACGCCGCCCTGATGATCAACTACGGCGAATTCGAAAGCGGCAATGGCGGTGTGGTCAGCTGGATCAACGAACTGCTCTGGCGCGAGTTCTACAAACACATCCTGGTGGGTTACCCGCGGGTTTCCCGTCATCGCGCCTTCCGCCCGGACACCGAGGCGCTGCCCTGGCGCAATGCCCCGGATGAACTGGCGGCCTGGCAGGAGGGCCGCACCGGCTTCCCACTCATCGACGCGGCCATGCGCCAGTTGCTGGCCACCGGCTGGATGCATAACCGCCTACGCATGGTGGTGGCCATGTTCCTGAGCAAGAACCTGTTGATCGACTGGCGCGAGGGCGAGCGTTTTTTTATGCGCCACCTGATCGACGGCGACCTCGCCGCCAACAACGGCGGCTGGCAATGGAGCGCCTCCACCGGCACCGACTCGGTGCCCTATTTCCGCCTCTTCAACCCGATCAGCCAGTCGGAGAGATTCGACCCGGACGGCCACTTTATCCGTCACTGGCTGCCGGAATTGGTCGGGCTGAACAACAAGGATCTGAACCATCCTGCGGCCCTGGCTGCGCATGGCGGTGGCCTGTTCGGCGCGCTCGACTACCCGCGACCGATAGTCGATCTGCAGCAGAGCCGCGAGCGCGCGCTGGCGGCGTTCAAGCACCTGGCGAAGCTTGCACCGGTCTGCTGACTCGCCTTCATTCAAAACTGCACGGCGAGCAATAACGATGATCGACGCCCGTCCGACAAGCGCTGGTCAGTTGGACAACACCGCCGCTGGCGGCTGGCTTACACTGCCGGCCTATGACTACCGACTCCAACCAGATCCCGCTGACCACCCTCGAGCCCGAGCCGGCCGTGACCTGCTCCACCTGCGCGGCCTGCTGCTGCCAGTTGGAAGTCATCCTGCTCACCGACACCGGCGTGCCCGACCGCTATATCGACACCGATGAGTGGGGCGGCGACGTCATGGCTCGACTCGATGATGGCTGGTGCATCGCCCTCGACCGCGACACCATGCTCTGCAGCATCTATGAGAATCGCCCCTGGGTCTGCCGCGAGTTTGAAATGGGCTCAGCCGAGTGCCTGGAAGAACGCAGCGGCCTGTCGACGATTTATCGCTAAACGCTGCCGCATTCAGGAATAAAAAAACCGGGTCCTGGCCCGGTTTTTGTTTCCCTGCGCCTTAAAACGAGAGGCGGTAATGCAGGGTATAGGTCTCTACCCCATCGTTCGGGCTCTGCAAGCCGGCGTTGGAGTAGTGCATCGCCCGAATCCCCACTTCCTGACCGGCAAAGCGTAGGCCGGCGCCGATCCGATCCTCAAACTGGAAGGCGGAGCCCAACTGCTTGTCTTCCACCTCGGTATTGGCGAACAAGGCCACCCCGATGCCGGCCTCGACATAGGGCTTCACGCTTTCGCCGGCGAACTCGTAGACGAATACCGGAGCAAACGACAGGCTGTGGTTACTCGCGGCCTCGTCGCCATCCCAATAGGTGTAAGCGGCATCCCAGTAACCCGTCAGGCGACCCACATCGCTCTGGAACCAGTTGCTGGCAAACTCGAATTGCGTACCCAGGCGATAGACCATGGTCGACTCACCCGTCTGGCCTATAGCCACGCTGACATCGGCCGCCTGCGCCGACAGGACGCCCCCCAAGGAAAGGGCTGCAACCGCAACCAAAGAAAACAATTTCATGGCAACTTCCTTTTTGTATGGTTGGCAAAGAAGAATCTGCGTTCTAAATCCGAGTATAGAAATCTTTGTTCTAAAGGAAAGCCGACAAACCCATCAAACGTTGCTTAGCGCAGTAACGCCTCTACCGGCGCCGGCTCGCCCCACAGGACCGGCAATACCCGCAACAGCTGCGTCGGCTCACCGCTCGACCAGAAGCGTCCGGCCTGCGCCGGGCCCTGCGCCAGCAACTCACGCTCAGCGAGCAGGCCCCGCAAATGTCGCGCCACCGCCGCACCGGTGTCGATCAGGCTGACCGATTCCGGCACCAATTGGCGCAGCAGCGGCTTGATGAAGGGGTAGTGGGTGCAGCCGAGGATCAGCGTGTCGCAGCCCTCGGCCAACAACGGCTCGACCAAGCCTTGGAGCAATTCGCGAGTTGCCCAGCCATCCAGCTCGCCGGCTTCGATGCGCTCGACCAGACCCGGGCAGGGCTGGGTGATCACCCGCACATCGCTGGCGAAGCGATCGAGCAAAGCGGCGAACTTGGCGCTCTGCAAGGTGCCGGTGGTCGCCAGCACTCCGACCACACCGCTCTGGGTCGCAGCCGCAGCCGGCTTGACCGCAGGCTCCATGCCGATGATCGGCAATTGCGGGTAACGCGCACGCAATTCGGCGATGCCCGCCGCGGTCGCGGTATTGCAGGCCAACACCAAGGCCTTTGCGCCCTGCTCCAGGAGGAACTCGGCGATGACCCCACTGCGTTCGCGGATAAACTCCGGGCTCTTCTCGCCGTAGGGCACGTGACCGCTGTCGGCGACATACAGCAAGGATTCCTCAGGCAGGCACGCGCGAATCTCGCGCAGCACGGAAAGCCCGCCGACCCCGGAATCGAAGACGCCAATCGGCGCGGACTTAAGCATGCGCAGCGCCACACACCGCGCAGGCCGGGTCGCGTTTGACCCGCAACTCGCGGAAACGCGTGCCCAAGGCATCGATCAGCAGCAAGCGGCCAATCAACGGTTCACCAAAACCGGCGAGCAATTTCAGCGCCTCCAGCGCCTGCAACGAGCCGACCAGGCCCACCAACGGCCCGGCTACCCCGGCCTCACTGCAGGTCAATTCGGCCTCGCTGCCGTGGCCATACAAGCAGTGGTAACAGGGGCTATCGGCGCGCCGCGGATCGAACACCGAAAGCTGGCCTTCCAGACGGATCGCCGCACCACTGACCAGTGGTTTTTTCGCCGCGACGCAGCTGGCATTGACCGCCTCACGGGTGCCGAAGTTGTCCGAGCAATCCAGCACCAGATCCACCGCCGCCACGGCCGCGGCCAGGGAGTCCTGGTCCAGCGCGACGCGATGGGCACGTAACTGGACTTCAGGATTGAGCGCCGCCAGCCGGCTGATCATCGAGTCGACCTTGCTCTGGCCGATACTCGCGGTGTCATGGGCAATTTGCCGCTGCAGGTTGGTCAGGTCGACCCTGTCGAAGTCTGCCAGGTGCAGCTCACCGATACCCGCCGCCGCCAGATACAGCGCGACGGGCGAACCAAGGCCGCCCAGACCGACGATCAAGACCCGGCTCTGTTTCAGCCGCAGCTGACCGTCGATATCGATTTGCGCCAGCAGTATCTGCCGGCTGTAGCGCAGCAGTTCCTGGTCGCTGAGCAGGGTTTCATCATTCATTGCCATAACGCCCCAGGCTGATCCGTTCGTGGCCGCCGAGATCGCGGCGGCTCTCTACTGCGCTGAAACCTTGCGCCGTCAGCAGCGCGCGAACTGCGGCCGCCTGCTCGAAACCGTGCTCCAGCAGCAACCAGCCGCCCACTTCGAGATAGTCGGGCGCCTGCTGAATGATCGCGCGGATATCGTCCAACCCGTCGACGCCGGCCACCAGCGCGCTGGCCGGCTCGAAACGCACATCGCCGGCGGCCAGGTGCTGGTCACCCGCGGCAATATACGGCGGGTTGCTGACGATCAGTTGAAAACGCTGACCGGCCAGGGCGCTAAACCAGTGACTTTCGCGGAACAGCGCGTTGCGCAACTGCAGCCGGGCGCGATTGCGTTCGGCCAGGCTGACCGCCTCGGCCACCCGATCGACCCCGGTGACACTCCAGCCCGGCCGCTCGTGGGCCAATGCCAACGCGATGGCCCCGGTGCCGGTACCCAAATCCAAGACCCGAGCCGGCGTCTGCGGCAACAACGCCAGTGCAGTCTCCACCAGCAATTCGGTATCCGGGCGGGGAATCAAGGTGTGCGCAGCGACTTCCAGATTCAGACTCCAGAAGCCCTGTTGGCCGAGGATATAGGCCACCGGCTCGCCGCTGCGGCGGCGCTGCAGATCGGCGCCAAAACGCTCGGCCAGCTCACTCGGCACTTCGCGGTCCGGCCAGGTATGCAGGTAGCTGCGCGACTTGCCGAGTACCGCGGCGAGCAGCAACTCGGCATCCAGCCGCGCGCTCGGCGAGTCCGGCAGCTCGGCGTCAGACAGCAGCATGCCGATGGTGGCCATCTCAGTCTCCGAGGGCGGCCAACTGGTCGGCCTGGTATTCGCTGAGCAGTGGCTCGATCACCGCGTCGACGCCACCGGCCAGCACCTCGTCCAGGCAATAGAGGGTCAGGTTGATGCGGTGATCGGTGACCCGCCCTTGCGGGAAGTTGTAGGTACGGATGCGCTCGGAGCGATCGCCGGAACCGACCAGCAGTTTGCGCGTATCGGAAATTTCCTTGTGCGCCGCGGCCTCTTGCCGGTCGTTCAGCTTGGCCGACAGCCAGGCCATGGCCTTGGCGCGGTTCTTGTGCTGCGAGCGCTCTTCCTGGCATTCGACGACTATGCCAGAGGGCATGTGGGTAATGCGGATGGCCGAGTCGGTCTTGTTCACGTGCTGACCACCCGCCCCCGAGGAGCGGTAGGTGTCCACGCGCAGATCGGCGGGGTTGATCTCGATCGCCTGCTGCTCATCCGGCTCGGGCAACACCGCGACGGTGCAGGCCGAGGTGTGGATGCGGCCCTGGGATTCGGTTTCCGGCACGCGCTGCACGCGGTGGGCGCCGGACTCGAACTTCAGCTTGGCATAGACGTTATCGCCTTCGACACGGGCGATGACCTCTTTATAGCCGCCGTGCTCGCCAAGATTCTCCGACAGGATCTCGACCCGCCAGCCACGCCGCTCGGCATAGCGTGAATACATGCGGAACAGGTCGCCGGAGAAGATCGCCGCCTCGTCGCCACCGGTGCCGGCGCGCACTTCGAGGAAGACGTTACGCCCGTCATTCGGGTCCTTCGGCAACAGCATGCGCTGCAGACGAGCCTCCAGTTCGAGCAGTTGTTCCTTGCCCTGGGCAACCTCCTCCTCGGCCATCTCGCGCAGGTCGGGGTCGCTGTCTTTGAGCAGCACCTGGGCCCCGTCCATGTCAGCCTGCACCTTGCGGAACTCTTGAAAGGCCCGAACCACCGGTTCAACTTCGGCGTACTCCTTGGAATACGCGCGAAACTTGTTTTGGTCACCGATCACCTCGGCATCCCCGAGCAGCGCCGTGAGTTCCTCGAAACGGTCGTGGAGAATGTCCAGTTTGTTCAGCAGTGAAGCTTTCATTGCGGGGGTTTATCCGTCGTACCCTCGTCGAGGGCAAAGAGTTCCTGGGCCACGGCCAGCGCGTCGATGCGGCCGTCGGCGGAGAGTTTTTTCAGCTGCACGCTGGGGGCATGCAGCAGTTTATTGGTCAGGCCGCGCGCCAGCAGCGCCAACACCTCGTCGGCCGAGTTGCCGTTGGCCAGCAGGCGCTGCGCCTTGGCCAATTCCTCGTCGCGCAGGCGCTCGGCCTGTTGCCGATAGGCCTTGAGCACATCCACCGCGGCCAGTTCGCGCAGGCGCAGCATGAAGTCGTCGGCCCCGGCGGCGACCAGTTCTTCCGCAGCCTGGGCGGCACCCTGGCGACTCTTGAGGTTTTCCGCGATGACTTCGTGCAGATCATCGACACTGTACAAATAGACGTCATCCAGCTCGCCGACTTCCGGCTCGATATCGCGCGGCACGGCGATGTCGACCATAAAAATCGGTTTGTGCTTGCGCAGCCTCAGCGCGCTCTCGACCGCGCCCTTGCCGAGAATCGGCAGCTGGCTGGCGGTGGAGCTGATGACGATATCGCTGTTGACCAGTTCGTGAGGTATTTCCGCGAGCAGCACCGCATGGGCGCCGAACTGTTCCGCCAACTGACTGGCGCGCTCTAGGGTGCGGTTGGCCACGACAATCCGTTTGACACCCTGCTCATGCAGGTGCCGCGCGACCAAGGTGATGGTCTCGCCGGCGCCAATCAGCAGCGCCTGGCTGCGATGCAGATCACTGAAGATCTGCTTGGCCAGGCTGACCGCGGCGAAAGCCACCGACACCGGGTTCTCGCCAATCGCGGTATCGGTCCGCACCAGCTTGGCGGTGCTGAAGGTCGCCTGGAATAACCGCCCCAGCAATGGGCCAACGGTGCCGGCCTCGCGCGCCACAGCGTAAGCGGACTTCATCTGCCCGAGAATCTGCGGCTCGCCAAGCACCATGGAATCGAGGCCAGAGGCCACGCGCATCATGTGCCGCACCGCCGAATCGTCCTGATGCACGTAGGCGCAGGCGCGCAGCTCCTCCAGACTGAGCTGGTGGTAATCGGCCAGCCAAGCCAGCACCGCGTCGGCGGTCAGACTGTCCTGTTCGAGATACAGCTCACTGCGGTTGCAGGTCGAGAGGATCGCCGCCTCACGGCTTTCGGTGCGCAGGCACAGCTGCTGCAAGGCCTCAACCAACTGCTCAGGGGTGAAAGCCACGCGTTCGCGGACATCCACCGAGGCGGTTTTGTGATTGATACCGAGGGCAAGAAAGGCCATGCAGGTTCGCTGACGGGTACGGGAAGCCGGCAATTGTCCTACTTCACCAGATTGAGAACAACCACCGCTCATTATTGTCCTAACGTCGGCTGGTGAAATGCAGGCAGAGGTAAAGCGAAGCGAAACGTAGGCTGGCGTAGAGCGAAGCGCAACCCAGCGCTCTTGAAATATTCAAAATCGCTGGGTTTCGGCAAAAGCCGCCTCTACCCAGCCTACGCACTCGCTTCAAACCATAGATAGCCCCATGGGTTTGCCCAACGGCTTGTGTCATGATGATCCGACCGCAGGTAAGTCGCCCTTTCCTCTATGAATAGATCGTTCCCGTTGCTCGCCGCCCTCTTGTTCTTAGGCGGTTGTCAAACACTGAGCCCTTCCGCACCGGACGGCACCCCACCGGTGGAGGACGTCACGCCAGCGCCGGCTCCAGCCAAGCCGCAAGTCTATGGCTCGTTCAGCCAGGAAACGCTGTTCGCCCTGCTCAGCGCCGAGCTGGCCGGGCAACGTAACCGCTTCGATATCGCCCTCGGCAACTATGTACAGCAGGCCAACGCCACTCAGGATGCCGGTGTCGCCGAGCGGGGCTTTCGCATCGCCGAATACCTCGGCGCCGACCAGGCCGCGCTGGATACCGCGCTGATCTGGGCGAAAAACGCCCCGAGCAGCCTCGATGCACAACGCGCCGCGGCGATACAACTGGCCCGCGCGGGGCGCTACGACGAGTCCATGACCTATATGGAGACGGTCCTGCAGGGCCAAGGCGATACGCACTTCGACTTCCTCGCCCTCTCCGCCGCCGAGACCGATCCCGATACGCGCGCCGGCCTGCTGCAAAGCTTCGACCGCCTGCTGCTGAAATACCCGGATAACGGCCAGTTGCTGTTTGGCAAAGCCCTGCTACTGCAACAGGACGGCCACCCGGATACGGCACTCAAACTGCTGGAAGATCAGCCGGCCGGCACCCATGACGTCGCCCCGCTGCTGCTCCGCGCACGCTTGCTACAAGGCCTGAAACGCGGCGACGAGGCCCTGCCGCTGCTGGAAAAAGGCATCAAACAGCACCCGGACGACAAGCGCCTGCGCTTGGCCTACGCCCGCCTGCTGGTCGAGCAGGAGCGCCTGGACGATGCCAAGAGCGAGTTCGCGACCCTGGTGCAGCAGTTCCCGGATGATGACGACCTGCGCTTCTCTTTGGCCCTGGTCTGCCTGGAGGCCGAAGCCTGGCAGGAAGCCATCGCCTATCTGGAAGAGTTGGTGGAGCGCAACAGCCATGTCGACGCCGCCCACTTCAATCTCGGTCGTGCCTACGAGGAACTGGGTAACAAAGACAGCGCCCTGATCGAATACGGTCTGGTCGGCCCCGGCAACGACTACCTACCGGCACAACTACGCCAGAGCGAGATACTGTTCGACAGTGGTCGCGGCGCAGAAGCCTCCAAGCATTTAGCCACGGCCCGCGACAGCCAACCCGACTACGCCATCCAACTCTATCTGATCGAAACCGAAGCGCTGTCCAAACGTGAGCAATACGATGCAGCCTGGCGCGTCATCCAGCAGGCGCTGGAACAGTTTCCGGACGACCTCAACCTGCTCTACACCCGTTCCATGCTGGCGGAAAAGCGCAATGATCTAGGCCAACTGGAGAAGGATCTGCGCTTTATCCTGGCGCGCGAGCCGGACAACGCCATGGCCCTCAACGCCCTCGGCTATACCCTGGCCGATCGCACCACGCGCTATGCCGAAGGCAAAGCCTTGATCGAACAAGCACATCAACTGAGCCCGGACGATCCGGCGATTCTCGACAGCCTCGGCTGGGCGAACTTCCGCCTGGGCAATCTCGATGAAGCTGAACGTTTGCTGCGACAAGCCCTGGAGCGCTACCCCGACGCAGAAGTCGCCGCCCACCTGGGCGAAGTGCTGTGGGCCAACGGCAAACAGCGCGAGGCCCGGCAAGTCTGGGCTAGCGCCCTGAAAGAACAACCCGACAACAGCATCCTGCGCGGCACCCTGCTGCGCCTGACTGGTTCCGAGAAGCTTTAATCCATGCGTTTGCGCCACCTCATCGTTATCGGCCTGCTCACCCTACTCAGCGGCTGCGCCGGCCTCACCTCCTATGAAGCGCTGAAAGGCCAGGGTGATCCCGCCCACTGGCAAGCCCACAAACAGCGGATCAGCACGCTCGATGCGTGGCAGATCAGCGGCAAGGTCGGCATCCGCGCCCCGCGTGGCGCCGGTAAAACAGAAAGCGGGAGCGCCACCTTGTTCTGGCTGCAACGCCAGGGCTACTACGACATCCGCCTGTCCGGCCCGCTTGGCCGTGGCGCCGCGCGCCTGACCGGTCGCCCTGGCAAGGTGACACTCGAAGTGGCCAACCAGGGCCGCTATCAGGCCGACTCACCCGAAGCACTGCTGGATGAACAGTTGGGCTGGAAGCTGCCAATATCCCACCTGATCTGGTGGGTGCGTGGCTTACCGGCACCGGACAGCAAGAGCATCCTGACACTGGACAGCACCAGCCACCTCGCCCGCATGGAGCAGGACGGCTGGCAGGTCGAATACCTCAGCTACGCCGAGCAGAACGGCTACTGGCTGCCGGATCGCCTCAAGCTGCACGGCCGTGACCTCGACGTCACCCTGGTGGTCAAGGACTGGCAACCGCGCCAGCTCGGTCAGTGACATGCCCGCGGCACGCCTGACCCTGCCGGCACCGGCAAAACTCAACCTGATGTTGCATATCCTCGGCCGCCGCGCCGACGGCTATCACCAGTTGCAGACACTGTTTCAGTTCCTCGACTACGGCGACGAACTCAGTTTCGCCCTGCGCGAAGACGGCGAGATCCGCCTGCACAGCGAAATCGCCGGCGTCCCCCACGACAGCAACCTGATCGTCCGGGCCGCGCGCCAACTGCAACAGCACAGCGGCTGCCTGCTCGGCGCCGATATCTGGCTGAACAAACGCCTGCCCATGGGCGGCGGTATCGGTGGCGGCAGTTCCGATGCGGCGACCACCCTGCTCGGCCTCAACCACCTGTGGCAACTGGGCTGGGATGCAAACCGCATGGCCACACTGGGCCTGGGCCTGGGCGCCGATGTGCCGGTATTCGTCCACGGTCACGCCGCCTTCGCCGAGGGCATCGGTGAGCGCCTGACCCCGGTTGAGCTGGCCGAACCCTGGTTTCTCGTGGCCATACCGCAAGTAGCTGTCAGCACAGCAGAAATTTTCTCCGACCCGGAGTTGACACGCGATACTCCGGCGATTACATTGTCGGCCGTTCTCGAGCGGGGCGGTCGAAATGACTGTCAGTCGGTGGTCGAGAAGCGTTACCCAGATATTCGTAACGCTTTGATCTTGCTAAACAAATTTGTTTCAGTTAGATTAACCGGCACTGGTGGTTGTGTTTTTGGGAGCTTCCCTAACAAAGCCGAAGCTGATAAAGTCGCGGCCCAACTTCCAGTCTCCCTGCCAGGGTTTGTCGCAAAAGGCAGCAACGTTTCGATGTTGCACCGCAAGCTACAAAGCCTGTCCTGAGAAACGGATGCTCGGCATCCAGTTGCAACATTACAGGGGCGTCGCCAAGCGGTAAGGCAGCAGGTTTTGATCCTGCCATGCGTTGGTTCGAATCCAGCCGCCCCTGCCATTTTCTATACTCATCCTGATATACCCTCAGCCGGCAGGTACTGCGCGTGTCCAAGATGATGGTCTTTACGGGGAATGCTAACCCCGATCTGGCGCGGCGTATCGTACGTCAGCTGCATATCCCCCTCGGCGATGCCTCTGTTGGAAAGTTTTCCGACGGCGAAATCAGCATTGAGATCAACGAAAACGTCCGCGGTAAAGACGTCTTCCTGATCCAGCCGACATGCGCGCCAACCAACGATAACCTGATGGAACTGGTGGTGATGGCTGATGCCTTCCGCCGCTCCTCGGCTTCTCGAATCACGGCGGTAATCCCCTACTTCGGTTATGCACGCCAGGATCGCCGTCCGCGTTCTGCCCGTGTAGCCATCAGCGCCAAAGTGGTGGCTGATATGCTGACCGTCGTCGGCATTGACCGGGTTCTCACTGTCGATTTGCACGCCGATCAGATTCAAGGCTTCTTCGATATTCCCGTGGATAACATCTACGGCTCCCCGGTGCTGGTGGATGACATCGAAGATCAGCGCTTTGACAACATGATGATCGTCTCCCCGGATATTGGCGGTGTGGTGCGTGCGCGTGCCGTCGCGAAATCCCTCGGGGTCGATCTGGCGATCATCGACAAGCGTCGCGAGAAAGCCAACCAATCGGAAGTGATGCACATCATCGGCGATGTCGAAGGCCGTACCTGCATCCTGGTCGATGACATGGTCGACACCGCCGGCACACTCTGCCACGCGGCCAAAGCCCTGAAAGAACACGGCGCAGCCAAGGTATTTGCCTACTGCACCCACCCTGTTCTCTCTGGCCGTGCCATCGAAAACATTGAAAACTCCATGCTCGACGAGCTGGTGGTGACCAACACCATCCCGCTGTCTGCCGCTGGACAAGCCTGCAAACGTATCCGCCAACTGGATATCGCGCCGGTAGTCGCTGAAGCGGTTCGCCGTATCAGCAACGAAGAATCGATCAGCGCGATGTTCCGCTAAGGGCTAAACCCCTGGCTAGATTGCGTAGAACGAAAAGCGCCCCGCCTCGTGCGGGGCTTTTTGCCGAATCGCCCGAGCGCCGGTCGCAAGCGCTGCGGGCGTTGTCGTTTATATTGGAGATACACCATGAATGAATTTACCCTGAATGCTGAAGTGCGTTCCGACCTGGGGAAAGGTGCGAGCCGCCGCCTGCGTCGTCTCGCCAGCCAAGTTCCTGCCGTAATTTACGGTGGCGAACAAGCTCCGCAATCCATCAGCCTGCTGGCTAAAGAAGTGGCCAAACTGCTGGAAAACGAAGCCGCTTTCAGCCACGTGATCAGCCTGACCGTTGACGGTAAAGCCGAAAGCGTTCTGATCAAGGCTCTGCAACGCCACCCGGCCAAAGGCCACGTGCTGCACGCTGACTTCCTGCGCGTTGTCGCCGGCCAGAAGCTGACCGCTCACGTACCGCTGCACTTCATCAACCAGGAAACCAGCGTTGCCGTTAAGCAACAAGGCGCCGAAGTTTCTCACACCGTTGCTGAAGTCGAAGTTTCCTGCCTGCCGAAAGACCTGCCGGAATTCATCGAAGTCGACATGGCTAAAGTTGAAATCGGTCAGATCGTTCACCTGTCCGAGCTGACAGCTCCGAAAGGCGTTGAGTTCGTTGCACTGGCTCACGGTAACGACCTGGCTGTTGCCAACGTCCACGCTTCCCGCGTAGCTAAAGAAGAAGGCGCAGCCGAGTAATTACTCGCTTAGTCTGAGGAAGGGCTCCTGTCGTGACTGCCGTGCAACTGATCGTCGGCCTGGGTAATCCAGGCGCCGAATACGAACAGACCCGGCATAACGCAGGGGCCCTTTTTGTTGAGCGCCTGGCGGCGGCCCAACGGGTCAGCCTCGCTGTAGAGCGCAAGTTTTTCGGCCTGACGGCGCGGTTCAGCCACCAAGGCCACGACATTCGTCTGCTGATCCCGACTACCTTCATGAACCGCAGCGGCCAAGCCGTAGCGGCGCTGGCGAGCTTTTACCGGATCCCGGCAGAGGCCATTCTGGTAGCGCACGACGAACTCGATTTGCCGCCCGGTGTCGCCAAGTTCAAACAAGGCGGCGGCCACGGCGGGCACAACGGGTTGCGCGACATCATCGCCCAACTCGGCAATCAGAATACCTTTCACCGCCTGCGGCTTGGCATCGGCCACCCGGGCGACAGCAACAAGGTAACTGGCTTCGTCCTCGGCCGCGCACCCCGCACCGAACAGGAGAAGCTGGATGCCAGCATCGACTTTGCCCTCGGCGTGCTGCCGGAGGTTTACGCCGGGCATTGGAACCGTGCGATGAAACTCCTGCACAGCCAGAAGGCCTGAACCACTTTATTTACCGAACTCATCTCCGCGAGGGATACACCATGGGATTCAACTGCGGCATCGTCGGCCTGCCCAACGTCGGCAAGTCCACCCTGTTCAATGCCCTGACCAAGGCCGGCATCAGCGCGGAGAACTTCCCCTTCTGCACCATCGAGCCGAACAGCGGCATCGTGCCGATGCCTGACCTGCGCCTCGACGCCCTGGCAGCCATCGTCAAGCCCGAGCGCGTCCTGCCGACGACCATGGAGTTCGTCGACATCGCCGGCCTAGTGGAAGGCGCCTCCAAAGGTGAAGGTCTGGGCAACAAGTTCCTCGCCAACATCCGCGAAACCGACGCCATCGCCCACGTGGTGCGCTGCTTCGAAGACGAGAACGTGATCCACGTGTCGAACAGCGTCGACCCCAAGCGCGACATCGAGATCATCGATCTCGAACTGATCTTCGCCGACCTCGACAGCGTCGAAAAGCAGATCCAGAAGGCTCAGCGCAACGCCAAAAGCGGCGACAAAGAAGCCGTCGCCTTGAAAGACCTGCTGGAAAAGCTGCAAAACCATTTCACCGATGGCAAGCCAGCCCGCACCCTGCTGAAAGACCTCAGCGACGACGAGAAGCTGCGCATCAAGTCCCTGCACCTGCTGACCGTCAAGCCGGTGATGTACATCGCCAACGTTGCCGAAGACGGCTTCGAGAACAACCCGTTGCTAGATGTGGTTAACGCCATCGCCGCCGCCGAAGGCGCGGTCGTGGTACCGATCTGCAACAAACTGGAAGCCGAGATCGGCGAACTGGAAGAAGAAGAGAAAGCCGAATTTCTCGCCGACCTCGGCATGGAAGAGCCAGGCCTCAACCGCGTGATCCGCGCCGGTTACCAGCTGCTCAACCTACAGACCTACTTCACCGCCGGGGTGAAGGAAGTTCGCGCCTGGACCGTGCGCATCGGCGCCACGGCACCGCAAGCCGCCGCAGTGATTCACACCGACTTCGAGAAAGGCTTTATCCGCGCCGAAGTGATCGCCTACGACGACTTCATCCAGTTCAAGGGTGAGGCCGGGACGAAAGAAGCCGGTAAGTGGCGCTTGGAAGGCAAGGACTACATCGTCAAAGACGGCGACGTCATGCACTTCCGCTTTAACGTCTAACCTCGCGTGGGGTGCGATTTATCGCCCCCGCGTCCGCAATGCCCGGTAGAGGCGGATTTATTCGCCCCTACCACCCTCTGATCAGCCCTCCAACGCCAGCTCGCACGCCGATTTCGGGCTGGCCTGACAGCAGAGTAGGTAGCCCCGTGCGATCTCGTCCAGCGTCAGGAAGTCGGTGGCGCCAGCGTCCAGCTCGCCCGTCACACAGCGCGCCATGCAGCAGCCGCATTTGCCCTGCTCGCAGCCGGACGGCAAGTCCAAGCCGGCCGCACGGGCGCTGGCCAGGATGCTCTGCCCTGCCGCAGCCAGCAGCCGATGGGTCTCGCCACCGTGTTGCAGCACGACTTCATGCAGTGCCTCGCCGCCGGCCGGCGCCGGGATCTGCGCGGACGGGGTGAAGGACTCGCAGTAGCAGCCGCCGAACCGTTCCGTCTGCGTCACGACCCGCTCCTGCACCTGCTCCATCCAAGTCGCGGGCCCGCACAGATAGACGTCCGGGCAGTCGCCCCGCGCCAGTTCGCCGAGCACCCTGCCCGCCAGCCCTTTCTCCCAGGCACCCTGCAGGCGGGTGTACCAGTGGTGCACCTCCAAACGTTCGGGGTAGGCCCGGCTCAGCTGCTCCAGCTCCTGGCGGAAGATAGTCTGCTCCGGGTGCGGCGTGACATACAGCAGGCGGCATGGCTGCTCAGTGCTGTGCAGCATGTGCTTAAGCATGGAGATGACCGGCGTGATGCCGCTGCCGGCCGCCACGCCGAGGAACGGCCGCGCGCTATCACGCAGGGTGAAGTCGCCGAGGGCACGGCCGCCGATCAGGCGCGCGCCGACCAGCGGCTGGCTGGTCAGGTAACTGGACACCCGACCGTCACGCACCCGTTTGATGGTGACGCGCAGCTCCGCCTCGTGCGGCGCGGTGCTGAGGGAATAGCAGCGCACGCAGTCCTGGCCCTCGATGGGCAAGTGCAGGCTGAGGTACTGACCCGCCGCATAGCTGAACCCCTCGCCATTGCCCTCGCGCTCGAGAATCAGGGACACCGCCTCGGCGGTTTCCGGCTGCACCCGCACCACCCGGAATCCTTCACCCTGAGGCGCGACAGCCCGCCGCGAAGGCAGCGCAACATCCTGCATGGCCAGCTCCATCAGATGATCTTCCTGCGCAGGAAGGCGCTGGCATAGTCGATCACTATGGTCATCACGATAGTCACCAAGATGAAGGGGGCGGCGCTGTCGTAGGCCAGCGCCGAGAGGTATTCGTGGATCGGCAGGCCGATGCCCTCGGCGCCGATCAGGCCCAGCACCGAGGCGCTGTGCACGTTGATCTCCATGCAGTAGAGCAACTGCGCGAGGATGCCTGGGAAGGCTTGGGGAATCACCGCGAAGGTCACCGCGTTGAACCAGTGGCCGCCGCTGGCCTTGATCCCCTCGACCGCGCCGTAGTCGATGGTCTCGATGGTTTCGGAGAACAGCTTGACCATCACGCCGAAGGAAAACAGGCTGATCGCCAGTACGCCGGGGAACGGCCCCAGGCCGACCAGGGCGACGAAGATCAGGCCAAGCATGAAGGTCGGCAACGAGCGCAGGACCACCATGATGGCGCGGCAAACCAGATACAGCCCCTTGCTCAGCAGGTTCTCGCTCATCAGGTTCTGCGCACAGAAGAAGCTCACAGGCAGCGCCAGGACGAAGCCCAGGGCGGTGCCCAGCAGCGCCACCTCGAGGGTTTGGCGGGCATAGACGAAGACAGCCTCGTGCAGCAGCGCCCAGTTGGGGTGCAGCAGGCCGCGGAGAAACTCGCCGGCCACCGGCAGGCCCTGGATGATGCCGCTCAGCGACACCTGGGTGCTCTGCCCCAACGCCAGCCCGGCAAGGCCGATGAAGGCGATCAGCAGCCAGGGCCAGTTGAGCACCGGTAGCCACCAGGACGGCCGGCGGAACAGCCTCATGACGGCGCAGAGGTCGCCGCTGCCGGCCTCCAGCGGATAGGTCTGCAAGGCCGCCTCGCACTGTTGCCGATAGTTGGCGTGCAAGGTTTGATAGCCCTCGCTGAGCACCAGCAGCAGCCCGACCGCGGCCATGCTCGGCAGATCGAACAGCGCGGCGCTGGCGAGCAGGCACAGGGCGAACATCAGGCTGTCGCGCAGGGCCAGCCAGTAACGCCGGGTTCTGAATTCACGGGCCCCGGGCAGGAACCCCAACAGGACGTTGCCGGACATTGCCGTCTCCTCACGCATAGATTTGTTTCCAGGACGAATCGTTGCCATGGCTCTTAGCCATCACCTGGTGAAACATCAGGTGGCCGGCCTTGAGTCCGACCACGCTGTTGCAATAGGCCTCAACCAGCTCGGCCTGGTGCAGGTTCACCACCACGGTGATGCCGTGCTCCTGATTCAGGCTGTGCAGCAGCGCCATGACGTTGCGCGCATTCAGGGGGTCCAGGGAGGCGACCGGCTCGTCGGCCAGGATGATGCTCGCCTGCTGAGCCAGGCAGCGGGCGATGGCGACGCGCTGCTTCTGCCCACCGGAGAGATCGCGCACGTCGCGGTAGGCGTAGCGCAGCATGCCCACCTGGCTGAGCGCACGCAGGGCGACCTCGCGGTCCTCGACGGTGAAGTAGGCGCCGAACTTGGCCAGCCCGCTCTTGTGCGACAGGCGCCCGACCAGCACGTTGCTCAGCACGCTCAGGCGCGGCATCAGGTTGAAGCCCTGGAACACCATAGACACCTGCCGGCGCAGGAGCGTCAGCTGCTCGGCGCTGCCGCCCAGGACGCGGACCCCGCCGCGGCTGGGCTTGACCAGGCCGTTGAGGGCGCGCAGCAGGGTCGATTTGCCCGCTCCGGAGGGCCCGACCACCGCAGTGAAGCTGCCCGCCTCGATGCGGAGCTGGGGGATGTCCAGCACTATCTGCTTGCTCCCCGGGTAGCACACTTGCAGCTCACGAATATCCAATGCGACGGCTTTCTCGGTCATGGCTATGCCCTCACTCGGCCGACGACAGCAGGCTGGGATCGACCTGTTCCACCACGCTGCGCAGGCCCTGGTATTCCTCGGCCGTGGCCGCGTCGAGACCATCGATGCCGTAGATGTCCTTGAGCCAGCCCTTGGCCTGCGCGTCGCGCGCCATCGCCAGCAGCGCTTCGGCCAGCTTCTCGCGCTGCCCGACGTTGAGGCTGGCGCGGGCGATCTGCGGATCTCCCGGGATCAGCGGGGTGTGGTAGATCACCCGGGTGCGGGGCGCCGCGTCCGGGTAGTACTTGAGCACCTCGGGGTTGAGCCGCGCGTCCTCGTAGACCGCGCCAGCATCCACCTTGCCGGTCAGCACCGAGGTCACCACCGCGTTCTGGCTGCTGAGGCTCAACGACTTGATGTCCTTCTTCGGATCGATCCCGGCCTCGCGCAATGCCGCCTTGGGATAGAGGTTGGCGGAAGCGGACAGCGAATCGCCGAAAGCGAAATGCTTGCCCTTGAGATCCGCCAGGCTGTGGATGCCGCTGTCGGCGCGGACGATGATCATCCCGCGGTAGCCCTTCTGGCCGTGGCGCACGGCGGCGGTCAGCGGCAAGGCACCGGCGCGCTCGTCGATCAGCAGGTAGTTGATCGGTCCGACGAAGGCGAAATCGACGCGCTTGGACTTCATCGCCAGGGCGACGCCGGCGTAGTTGGACAGGGTGATGGCCGTGATCCCGTAGCCGGTCTTGCGGCTCAGATAGTCGGCGATCTTCTGCGAGGAAATCTGGATTTCGTGCACGCTACGTGAGGGCACAAAACCCATCACCAGGTTTTCCTTCACCGGTTCCTCGCCATGGCACAGCGCGGAGACGAGAACGAGCGAAGCGGCTAGCAATCGGAACATGGTTTTCTCCCGTTTTAGAAGTTGAAGCGAACGCCGAGGGACGTGGTGTTACCTTCCCGCCCGAGCAAGGGATCGGCTTCGCTGAGGTAGTTCCAACGGAGGTAGAGGTCCCAATGCCTGTGCACGGGGTGGATAGCGTCCAGCCAGAGATTCCACAGATCGCCCTCCTGGCGGTGGTAGTAAATGTTGTTGCCGCGGATTTCCAAGGGCAGCCCCAGCGGCGTCTTCAGTTGGTAGTAATGCAGGACTTCCCAGTTGCCCAACAGCTCCGAACGGTTCTTGGCGAACACCTGGACGAAGGAGCCGGCGTTCATCCGCCTCAGCAGATCGGCGGTGAACGGCAGCTTGCCGAGTTCCAGTTGCACGCCGACGCTGCTGATGGGTTGCGCGCTGGACCACTTCTGCTCGCGCAGCACCCAGCCCACGCGCTCGTCGAGCGGCTTGCCGAGGAAGAACTCGAAGCGCTCGTGGTCGCTGTCCGCCTGCGGGTCCTTCTCGTTGTCATAGATCTGCAGGAAGTAGGTGCCGCCCTCGAACCGGTGGTACAGGCTTTCGGTGAACGAATAGGTGTCGGCCTCGGACGCGCGCAGCTGCAGACGGCTGATGGTCAACGGCTCGACCGCCCCAGCCGAAAACCCGCAGCCGAGCAGCGCCAAGGCCCAGAGCCTCGTTCTCAGGGCGCCGCTCATGCCAACCGGGCCATGGCCAGCAGGTTTTCCCGGGCGCGGCTGGCGGTGACCAACGCCCAGCGGTAGCACTCGGTGATCGCCAGGCACAGCGCCTGCACCTCGCAGTTCTCGGCCACCGCCATGCTGCGCCTGGGAGTGCCGTGCAGCACCGTGACCCAGGCGCGCTTGCGCGTGCCGTCCAGGGGCTCGACGGCCACCTGCTGGATCTCCAGCGGCTCGAACTCGGGCACCGCACCGCGCACCAGGGTCAGCAGCATGGTCTGGAAGGTGGCCACCGGATCCTCGCCGAAACCGCGGCGGAAACGGATTCGGCCGTCGATGGATACCGCCAGCTCGACCCGGTAATGCTGGCCAGCGCCGATATGCGGCAGCGCCACGCAGACGAGATGCTCCAGCGCCAGACTCTGGTTCGCCGCGCTCAAGCGTTCATGGATCAGCAGTTCGAGGGACAGCTCGGCCTTGTCGAAGGCATAGCCCTGGTTGCTGCGCCGCTTGATCTCGTCGACCAGCTGACTGACGGTCTCCTCGCCGCATTCGCCGTAGCCCAGCTCGGCGAGCTTGTGGCCGATGGCGACCCGCCCCGACTGGTCGGAAATCACCAGGCGCCGGCTGTGCCCGACCCGTTCCGGCGCGACATGCTCGTAACAGCCCGGATGTTTGAGCACCGAGGCGATGTGCACGCCGGCCTTGTGGGCGAAGGCGTTCTCGCCGACATAGGGCTGGTTGGCCGACACCGGCACCCGCACCACCTCGGCCACCTGCCGCGCCAAGCCATGCAGCTGGGTCAGGCGCTCCGGCGTGATGAAGCGCATGCGATAGCCGCACTTGAGGGCGAGCGTGGGAATCAGCGAGCACAGATTGGTGTTGCCGCAGCGCTCGCCGATGCCATTGATGGTGCCCTGCACCTGGAAGGCGCCATGCTCCAGCGCAGCCAGACTGTTGGCCACGGCCGTGTCGGCGTCGTTGTGCCCATGGATGCCGAAGCGCGCGGCGGGGAACTGGCGGCGCATCATGTTGAGGGCCTGGCTGACCTGCGCCGGCAGCATGCCGCCGTTGGTGTCGCAGAGCACGATGCAGTCGGCCCCGGCCGACAGCGCCGCCTCGACCACCGCGCAGGCATAGCCGGGGTTGGCGCTGAGCCCGTCGAAGAAGTGCTCGGCATCGAACACCACGCTGTCGAAGCGCGCGCGGCAGTAGGCCACCGACTCGGCGATGATCTCCAAATTGCGCTCCAGCGGAATCTTCAGCGCCTCGCTGACCTGGAAGTCCCAGCTCTTGCCGAACAGCGTCATCACCGGCACCTCGGCCGCCGTGCCAGCGAGGAACACCGGGTCGCTGTCGACGCGGCGCGCGGGGTGATAGGTGCTGCAGAACGCCGCGATCCGGCTGTTGCGCGGCCTATGCCGGCGCAGATAGTCGAACAACTTGGTGTCGGTGACATTGGCGCCGTTCCAGCCGGCCTCGATGATGTCGATGCCGAAATCGTCGAGCAACTCGATGATGCCGATCTTATCGTTGAGCGAGAAATGCACGCCATTGGTCTGGGCGCCATCCCGCAGAGTGGTGTCGTAAAGCTCGACCAGCCCCGCTTTACTGAAATCCGCTTCCATGGATAGCCTCCTCGCGCTTAAAGCGTTCACCCGTGCAGATGGGCGAGACAGTGCCCGTCAATACATCCCTGAAATGCAGCAGAATGCTGGCAGTCAACCCCCAGACATGCCCCTTGGATATGCCCTGCTCGTGGATCTCCAGCAGGTAAGCTGGCCGGCGCGCGGAGGGAAATTGGCCGGCGGCGTCCTCGGCAATGCCCGCCAGCGAGGACAGGGCCGGCAGCGCGTACTCCACGGCCTCGCTGGCCTGCAGGCGCAGATGCGCCTGCAGGGCCGACTCGGGCAGGGCGCAGACGAACGGCCGGACCAGTTCGCCCTTGCCGTTGTAAAAATCGTCCAGTTCGCCGAGCAGGGTGCCGCAGTCGGCCGGGATGCCGGTCTCCTCGCTGAACTCGCGCCAGGCGCAGACCAGCAGCGAAGCGTCTTGCGGTTCCTGACGACCGCCGGGCAGGCACCAGTCGTTGGCGTAGTGCCGCAGGCCGGCCTGTCTACGGGTCAGCAGCAGCACGGGTTCCGCCTTGGCACGCACGATCAGCGCCAGCATCACCGCCGAGCTTTTCGGCGTTGGCGCCAAGCGCCGCGGCCGATGCTGTTTGAGAGGGAGGGTATTCATCCGCATCACGCCCCGAGCGCCGTCACTGAGAGGCCTGGCGGTAGGCTCGGGACTTCCCGGCCAGTACCCGGCGCACGAAGGGCACGCCGCTGACGACGCAGAGGAGGCCGATCAGCGCCCAGGTGAGCTCGGTGCTGACGGTGTAGAGCCAGGGGATCAGCACGGCGAGGATCAGCGTCAGCAGTTCGGTGAAGCCGCCGAAGGAAGAGACGATCTCGGTGCGCTCGGGATGGCCGTCCACCGCGTCGGCGAACACCTTCATGCCGGCCGGCAGCATCAGCGCAAACACCAGGCTTTCCAGGAGGAACAGCGCGGTGAACAGCAGCACGTGGCTGCCGATGCCGAAGGCCATGATCAGGCCGCCCATCAGGGGCAGGCTCAGGGCGAGGATCTTCTCCGCCGAGATGCGGTCCGCCAGCTTGCCGGTGAAGGGCATCAGCGACGCGGAGATGATCGCCGAGGAGGTGAAGTACAACGCCACGTCGGTGGCCTTCAGCCCCAACTGGGTGGTGGCGTAGAGCGGTAGCACTATCATGAAGCAGAAGAACACGGCGCGCCGGATGATGCTCGGGCCGTATTCCGGCAGAAACTTCATGTGTTCCATCGCCGGGAACAGCCAGTTGTTGCGCCGCGGCGGCACCTGATCGATCGTCGGCACCACCAGGGACAGGGCCGCGCCCAACAGACCGAGCACCGCACCGGCACCGAACATGGCGGTGGTGCCGCCCCACTCGAAGCACACCCCGCCGAGCAGCGGTCCGACCACGAAGCCGATGCCGAAGCTGGAGCCGAAGATGCCCATCAGCTTGCCGCGGTTGTGCTTCGACATGACGATGGCTAGGTCGGTCAGGCAGATGATGCTGATGCCTTCCACCACGCCTTCGAAGAAGCGCAGGGCGATGAAGCCATAGACGTGCTCGACCAACGGATAGCATACGAAGACTGCGCCATAGAGCAGGAAGCTGACCACCAGGGTCGCCTTGTTACTGAGCACCGCGATGACCTGCGCGGCGCAGGTCTTGGACAGCATGCGGCCGAGGATCAGGCTGAGAAAGGGCAGCGACAGCCCGGCCACAGAAAACCCGTAACCCTGCAGGAAGCTGGGCAGCACCGGGATGATCAGGCCCATCCCAGCATTGACCGCAACGGTCAGGCACACCACGACGAAGAAACGCGCGTTCATGTCTACTCCTTGGCCTGGAGCGAAGTCGAGGCAGCCGGGGGCCGTCGACGATCGCCGAAGCTCGATGCGTTATGAGGCAAGAAAAAGAGCAAGCGAATCCGGGTAGCGCCATTCCCGATCCCTCACCTCCCTGTGAGGTCGCCTAGGGCGGCGCCAGTAGCTGGCGCTCGGTTTGGGCTTTTATTTTGCCCCGGTGCTTACGCGGAAATAACCGGTCGTCCCACGCGCTGCTTGGCCAGCGCCTTGTACTCGTCCTTGCTCTTGTCGATGATCAGGTCGGGCAGGTAACGCAGCACTTCCTCCAGCGGGAAGGCCCCGTCACGCGCCAGCATCGGCCGGTCGAAGGTGAAGTCGATGATGGTGTTGGCGTTGTCCACCGGGGACAGGCCGGCATCGATGATCAGATCGACGTCCTCGCCCAGGTGATCCACCGCCTTGCTCACGTCTGGCACGTTACCGGTGCCGCTGAGGTTGGCCGAGGTGCCCGCCAGCGGGGTGCCGACCAAGTGGGCGATTTCCCGGTGGATCTTGTTGCTGTGCAGGGTGCAGGCCACGGTGCCGAAACCGCGAGTGACGTAGTGCGGCACGGTGGGCTGCTGCCAGCAGACAAAGGAGATCATCCCCGGCCACATGCGCTTGGCCAGGTACTCGGTCAGCGGCGTGGTGTAAGCGTAACGCGTGAACTCCAGGCTATCGCCGAGGAACAGCGTCAGCGGGCTCAGGCTCTCGCGCTTCTTCATATCGAAGATGCGCTCGACGCCCCGGGCCGAAAACGGCGAGGTGACCACGTTGTAGTTGGTGTCAGTCGGTACGACCACTGTACCGCCGGCATGGATGATCTCCGCAGCCCTCTGAATCGCCTCGGGACCCGCCTTCATCAGTTGAACCATGACTTCCTCCTTTTAAATTGATCGGTCTATGTTTAGGCAGCGCTGCGCGAGCGCAACTGATCGCGGTAGTGCAGAGCGGCGTCGAAGTAATCCTGACCTTTGTAACCCGCACCGATCTCCTCGACGATGTAGGGGCCGGTGTAGCCGGTCTCTTCGATCGCCAGGATCATGTCGTGGAAATCGAAGTCGCCCTGGCCCAGCGGCAAGTGCAGGTGTTTGGGGAACTTGATGTCGGCCAAATGGACGTTGGCGGCGTACTTGGCGAAACGCTTCATCTCTTCCTGCGCCTGAGCGACGTTGGAGCAGTAGGAGGCGGCGTGAGCCATGTCCAGGGTCAAGGACAGCGGCGAGGTGCTGAACAGCTCTTCGTTTTCCTCGTGGGTCAGGGTCAGGAACGGACGCTCATTGCCGGAGTTCTCCAGGCTGTAGGTCAGATCCGCGCCCTTGTGCTTGTTCACATGAAACAGGTCGTAGGTCAGTTCCTGGATCAGTGCCAGGGCCCCGGCGCGCATCTCCGCGCCGCCGTTCTTGGGAAAGCGGAAGCCCGGGTGGAAGGTCATGATCTTCGAGCCGGCGGCGATGGCGAACTCGGCAGCGTGGATAATGGTTTCCCGCGCCTTGGCGCGCTCCTCTTCGCTGCCGAGGATATAGTCGACGCGAATGTAGGGCGCATGGATGTTGATGATGCTGCCGGTCTCCTCGGATATCTTGCGCAGCGTGCGCGCCAGCTCCAGGTTCTTGGCTTCGTCTGAGACCTGACGCACGGTGCCCTCGATCTCGACCTCGACGACGGGGAAATGGTTGGCTAGATGACAGACCAGCTCCTCCACGTTCTCCTCTTCCAAGAAGAGGTTGGTGGAAATACCGATTCGACTAGCCAGTTCGTTCAATTGTGCGGCGGTAGCGGTCATGGTGCAGTCCTCTTGCCCTGTGGCGGCTAATGGCGGTTAGTGCTTCAAATTCTCGACGACGATCGAGCCATCCATCATGTTGGGCAGGGCGTACTCGCCCTCGCCCAACATGACGAAATCCGCGGGACCACTCAGCCCCTGACGCACCACGGTGACCTTGCCCGAGACCAGATCCACCTGCTTTAGCTCGCCGGCCCCCCTCTCGAACTTCCCCCAGTCGGAGGTCAGCAGAGTCTGCTCGTTCAGCAGGCTGACGCCGTCGAACAGACCATGCACACCCGGCACGACCGAATAACTGTTGTTGCGCAGATCGACGATGCCCAGCTCGCCTGGGGTTTTGTTGACACCGAAACTGGCGACGATCAGACGCTGCTTCTGCGCATCGAAGAACAGGCCGTTCGGGCCCGGCAGCGGAGCGATCGGCAGCTTGGCGATGGCCGGTTTGGCGTCGCCCTTGGCCAGATCGACGCTGTAGATGGCTCCTTTGTCCGTGGCGCTGATATAGAGCACGCCGGCATCGGTGATGACCACGTCATTGAGAAAGCCCGCCCCCTGCTCGGCGAACGACAGCTCAAGCACTTGCTGCTTGGCCTTCAGATCGATGCCGACGATGCGGTCGATATCCGCCACATAGAGCACGTCCTTGTAGATGCCCATCCCTTTCGGAGCATTGAGCATAACCTTGCCGGCGAAGATGTCCTTCTCCAGCACTTTGCCTTGCTGAAAACGGCCGATGAAACCGTTGCCATCCTTCGCGGTCGGCTCCAGTTTGGCGCCTACGTTGGCCACCAGAAGATCGTCCCCATAACGCAGTACCGATTCCGGCGAGGCGCTCCCCTCCAAGATACTGGCGTGCCCCACCAGCGGCAGTGCAGCCCAGGCCAGAACACCAATCGCAAGCTTCTTCAAAACCAATGCACCACTCATCACATGCCCTCCTAGCAAGATGGCAAGAGATTAATGACTGGGGCAGGGAGAGGGCTTTTACATAGAGGCCAACTTTTTGTTTATTCCGCTCTTTCTAACGTTCTTATTACTTCAACGTTTTTGCGGTACAAAGGATAGTTGCGCGAGAGTTGAGCCCAAATGTGTCGCGGGCTCCAGGAGGAGGGAAGTGTATTCAGCAGATCTTTGTCAGACAATCCAACAGCAGAATAGAACAGTCTTTATAAATTGCGAGTAAATCAATACGACAAAGCAGCAAGTTCCTTACCAGGGCGCAGACATTGCATTAGGGGAAGTACCCTGCATGTTCTGACTCCGATCAGCCGAAGTCGGGCAAGGTCCGTACAGGGGTGCTGAGCTTGCGTGTTCAGACCTTGGCCCGCCAGCAGTCGGGTCGCCTGAAAATAAGACCGGGGCGCTTACGAGCAAAAGATCAATGATGAACCTGGCCCTCGCAGCGCATCGGGCAAGGCCATGACCGCCGGGTCAAAGAATCGGAAGAGGAAAGCATATGTCGATTACAGTGCCGGATTGCCTGTATGGGAAGGAAAACAACTTCTCCCATTTCACGACAACGAGCCTGGAAGTGCTCTGCTACCACCATCAGTGCAGCGAAGTCATCAACGAAGTCATTCTCGACAAGAATCTGCTGCTGTTCGTCAACAGCGGCATCAAGCAACTGAAGATCTCCGACGAAAAAACCACCCTCTCCGCCTTGCAGGGCGCCTTCATTCCCAAGGGCTCCTACGTCATGACGGAAATGTCCTCCGCGGCCACTCAGCATGGCTTCGAGTCGCTGATGGTACTGATCGAGGATGATTTTCTCATCGACTTCTATGCCAAGCGGACTCCCCAGCTGCCCGCCATCAACGACCCACCCCTCTGCCGCGAGCCCATGGCGCCCTGGGTCAAGTTCGACAAAACGCCCTTTCTCGATATTTCCATGCTGTCCTTCAGGGTCTTCTTCGATTATCCGGATCGGGTCAATACCCTGTTCCTCGAAGAAAAGGTGCGCGAAATCCTGCTCTACCTGCTGGACACCGACTGCTCCCGGCAATTGCTGACGCACATGCGTTTCATCGCCTCCGGCGGCCGCAACGCCAAGCTGCGGCACTTTCTGGAACGCAACTACACGCAGCCTTGGTCGGTGGAGGACTTCGCCGAACGCTTCGGCCTGAGCGTCAGCACCTTCAAGCGCGAGTGCAAGAATGTCCTGGACATGTCGCCGAAACGTTGGATCAACCGCCGCCGGCTCGACTGCGCGCGCCAGCAGCTGCGCTGCGGCAGCGAATCCCTGACCCGAATCGCCATGAAACTTGGCTTCGCCGACAGCAGCCACTTCTCCAAGATGTTCCGCAAGGAGTTCAACTGCTCGCCGTCTGCCTACCGGAGCCTGAAGCCGAAACCAGGCGCGCCCCCCCTCGCTGTAAGCGATGGCGATGTCCAGGGGGCTCCGAGCGTATCGGAGGTTCCGCCATGGCTGCATTCCGGTGATGCCCTGGCGCACGCTCGGCGCTCGGCCGAAACCTCGGATACGACGCTAAGCAGCTGATCCGACAACGATATTAATGGCTTGACAGGGGGGGCCAGGATAAGAATAATGCGCGCCACGTTGGCTACGTAGCTCAGCTGGTTAGAGCATAGCATTCATAATGCTGGGGTCCGGGGTTCAAGTCCCTGCGTAGCCACCAAACATAAAAAAGGCTTGCCGAAAGGCAGGCCTTTTTTATTGCCTGCAGTGAGTACACTGTGGCTACAGCGCGCCCACACTTAGCCCCTCTTAGCCAGGCCGGCACTGAGTGTTCTCTAGACGGCTGCGTATCACCGAGATCCAGACGCGCCCTGCCAGGCTGGCTGCCGCGAACCAAAGCGAAACGTGCGCAGTCCAAACCTGGCATCACAATCACCAACAAGGTGACTGAGCGTTGGTATTCCGAAGACCAAATCAGGGTAGTGAAGATGGATAAGCGAACACGACTCGAAAGCTTTAGTGCGCGGGAAGATGACCTGAGAGAGTCGGATGAGCTGTATGGCATCGGCCAGGCCAGCAGGCATCAGCCACGCCAACGCAATCTTGCGCTGCAAGTCGCCTTGGGTATCTGGCTCGGCGGCACGGCCTTGATGATCACTTGGTTCATCTTGAGCCTGCTCTTTGCCAACCTGGCTACGAATGTGCTGAACGGCAGCTTCACACCCAAATTTGGTAGTCTCAGCCCGGCAAGCTTCCAGCCTGAGCGCGCTGCCCGCCCGCAGTCAGCGCAACTCATCGAAATGCGCCTGGGCACCTCAACCGGTGTGACAGACGTGGTATGAAAGAACCCGCCTAAGCCGGACCAGAAAAATCTGACAGCTCTGGATCAGCGGGTTTAAAGGAAGCCTGAGCAGCAGCGCAACGCTGAGAATCGCCGCCAGCGGATTAGCCCGGCCCGGGCCGGCGACATCCGGGGCACTGCCATGCACCGGCTCGGCCAGGCCGATGCCGTCGCCAGGGATCACACAGAGTTTGCGTACTCGCTCACCTCAGAATCGCTCAGCTCGGCAACCGTAAGCCTTAACTCTGACCAAGCGGACGCAGGCGATATTGCGGCGGCAGTTGTTCCATGCCACTGACGGTAACGTTGAGGTTCTTCCAGCGGCCATCCTTGATGCCGTAGATACAGCCATGCACCGAGAGCGCCTGACCCCGATGCCAGGCGTTCTGCACTATGGTGGTATGGCTGACGTTGGCGACCTGCTGGATCACGTTCAGCTCGCACAGCCGGTCGACCTGCTCTTCTTCCGTGGGGAATTGCGCCAGGTGCTCGCGGTGTTCGTAGTAGAGGTCACGGATAGTGCGGATCCAGCCATCAATCAACCCCAGCTGCACGTCGCGCATCGAGGCGCGTACACCACCGCAGCCGTAGTGGCCGGTGACCAGGATATGCTTGACCTTGAGCACGTCGACCGCGTACTGGATCACCGACATGCAGTTGAGGTCGGTATGCAGCACCACGTTGGCGACGTTACGGTGGACGAACAGATCGCCCGGCAACATGCCGACGATTTCGTTGGCCGGCACGCGGGCATCCGAGCAGCCGATCCACAGGTATTCCGGGGCCTGTTGCTTGGCCAGCTTCTCGAAGAACTCCGGGTCTTCCTGCTTGATCGCCTCGGCCCAGCGCTCATTGTTGTCGAAGAGGTGCTGTAGATCACTCATGCCAGATGCTCCCAGAAAACCGGATGCGCACCATACGGAACGCGTGTGGGTTTTGACAAGCCACGTATGCCCAAGGTCACAGTGCAGTATTCCTCTGCTTTGCAACCGATTATGTCGATGCCGGACACCCGCCCCTTTAGCCGACAACACTCATTGCCGCCGCAGCGGCCGGCTCAGCAGCCAGAGGATCAGCAATACGCCCAGCACCAGCACAGCGCTGACACCCCATTGCAGTGCACCGGCGTTGCGATACAGATCGCCTGGCCGCAGACTGGGGGCGCGCAGTATGCGTTGTTCTGCGGCGGCGCCGGTGGTCGGGATATCGGCCAGACCGTCGCCATTCAGGTCCGGCAGGCTGCGGATATGGTCGAGCAGGCCCTGCCACTCCTTGTACTCCTGCACGCCCGGGGTCTGTGGGTCGGTGTCGATGAGCGCCGCCTTGATCTCGGCCAGGGGCTTGCCGTGCGCGTCCTTGGGGACGACTTCGAGCAGGCCCTTGGTGAGATCGGCAATCAGCCAGGTAAAGCTGCCGACATAACTGCTGGTGCCGATGCTGTAGAGGCGCGGGTCATTCAGGTCCAGCTCGCGATAGCCCTGCACGGCATCGCCCAGCTCGATCCGGCTGACCCGGTCGAACGGAACGCGATAGGGGTTGTAGCTGAACTTCAGCCCGGAAACGCGTGGGTAGTAGCTATCGCTGTCGCGCAGCTGATGGGCCAGCAGCAGCACCTCAAGGATGCTTTTGAGCTCTTTCGCGCTGACGTACACCTTAACCAGCGGATAACCCGGCGCGTCGTCGTACTGGCCGATGCCCAGCGGGGCGATGCGGAACAGGTCGGAAACCGCCTGTACGCCGTTACGGCCCTTGATCAGGTCATCGCGAATGGTGCCGTTGCCGGTGAACGCCACATCACTGCCGGTGGCATGTCGTAGGGAATCGGTAACCAGGTTGGCGAGAATCGGGTCGTCATGGTCACGACTCAGGGTCTTATCGACTGTGGCCAACGGCTGATCGAAGCGATAGCCCTTGGGCCCCAGCATCTGCTCGTCGACCAGCCGCTTGAAGCCATCGACCCGAGTGCTGATCACCTCATCACCCAGGGTTTTATCGTCGAGCGGATGCAGGCTGTAGTCGACCACCTGGGTTTTGCCGCTGTCATCCAGGCGCATATGCAGCTCGCCGAGGTACTGGATCTCCGACCCCGCCTGCATCACCGGCGTATGCCCATTCACCAGGATCGGTTGCGCCAGCGCGGTGTGCGAATGGCCGCCGACGACTATATCGATGCCCGGCACCTGCTCGACCAGCTCGACCTCTTCGCCGCGCCAGCTGCCATCGGCCTGCTGGCTGACGCCCATGTGCGACAGGAGGATCACCACATCGACCGTTTCCTCCTCGCGGAGTGTTTTCACCAGCGCTTTGGCGGTTTCGAGCGGGTCGGCAAAGCTCACCGGCGTCATCATCGGTGTCACCGTCATGGCGTTGTAACCGAGCAGACCGAACAGGCCGAAACGAATACCACCCTTCTCGATCACCTTGTACGGCAGGATGCGCCCGGCGTCGTAATGCGCCTTGAGGCTGTCATCGTCTCGGCGCGTCGGATCGAACTGGATGTTGCTGGAGAGCAGCGGCACCAGCGCCGACCCTTCGGCCTGCTGCGCGGCACTGAGCATGGCGGCGAGCCCCGCCGGGCGGAAATCGAACTCGTGGTTGCCCAGGGTGGCGGCGTCATAGCCCAGCTCACTCAGCAAACGCAACTCACCGCCGACCTCGCGGCTGACGGTATGGAACAGCGTGCCCATGCTGAAGTCCCCCGCATCGAGCAACAGCAGCGGTTGCTCGCCGGCCGCCGCACGCCGGGCCTTGACCAAGGTCGACAAGCGCGCGATGCCGCCGGCGGTGTCGTCGTCATTGCCGGTCGCCGGGGTGTATTCGTTGTTTGGGCCGAAACCGAGCAAGCGCGATTGCCAGTCGTTGGTGTGCAGCAGGGTAAAGCTGCGTTCGGCCGCCGGGGCCAGCGTGGCCGCCAGCAGGCAGGCGGCCGCGAGCAAGGGGCGAAGCAATCGCATCATGGTGTCCTTGGTCAAGCACTGGGAGAGGCGCCGCCGCTCTGGGCGGCGGGAATCCGGCCCAGTATGGTTGAGGCTCGCGCGGCGGACAGCGACCGATGGCGTCGACCGCTGTAGCCAATCGGGTCAGTTGGGCAGCACTTGTGCTCGCGCAGGCTCGGCCGTCGCTACTGCGCCGTCGAAATAGCCCTCCCAGCGGGTCGCCATCTCGCTGCCGGCAAAATACAACCGACCGAGCGGTTACCGCTCCGATGGAGAGACCGAGGCCTGGCGTGCGAGGAGCCCTTCAGTCGAACAGGGTGCAGGCCATCACCAGCGCATCCTCGCGCCCACCCGCCGCGGGGTAGTAGTCGCGGCGGCGGCCGATTTCGTTGAAGCCGTAGCGCTCATACAGGCGGTAGGCGGCCTGATTACTGGCGCGCACTTCGAGGAAGCACTCGCCCGCGTTCAGCTCGCAGGCGCGCTGCATCAGCCGCTCCAGCAGCAGCAGGCCAAGGCCGCGGCCCTGGCTTTTCGGCGCGACTGTGATGTTCAACAGGTGCGCTTCATCGATGATCACATTGATCACGCCGTGGCCGACTTGCTGCTCGCCCTCGAACATCAGCCAGCAGTCATAGGATTTCAGGCCATCCTGGAAGATGCCCCGAGTCCAAGGGTGGCTGAAGGCGGCGCACTCGATCTGCAGTACGGCGTCCAAATCCGCCTCGGTCATCGGGCGGAAGGTTACGGCATCACTCATTCGCAGACTCTACTTGCGGCTGTTGCCAACGGCGCATCACTCGGCGCATGGCTTGCCACAGCTCGGCCTTGCGGGCCGGCTCGTCCACTAATAGTTCCAACCCCGGCAAGGCCCAGGCGCTGCCGAGGCCATCGATCTGCAGTTCGCGGTTATAGGCCTCGGCCCCCGCCTCGCCGGCAAAGCGCACGGCCGGCAGGCCGATTAGCCAGAGGCAGGCGCAAGCGCCCTGCTCTTCCAGGCGCGCCGAGATAAAGCCCTGCACATACTCCAAGGCGGCTTGCGAGCCCTGATCCAGATTGCCGCGCATCAGCAGCGGCCAACGCACCGGCTCACCGATCAGTTGCGGGCTGTCCGGCAGACCCGCCGCGCGCAGCAGGTCTTTGAGCAGCAGGTAGGCCGGATCACGGGAGGCGAAAGGCTCGCCAGTGGGCAATTCGACCAGCAGCACGCATTGCCCGGCACGCAGCAGTTGCAGGGCAAAGCGCGGTGGCGGCAGGGGTACGAGCTTGACCGGTGTCGGCGCGGGCTCAGCCTCGACAGGCGCTTGCGGCTTGGCGATGACCCGAGGTGCGGCGCTGGAGCGCGGCACCTCGACCTTCGGCCGCTCTAGCGGGCGCTCAACCGGCGCTGCCGGGGCAACCGCGGTCGCCACCTGCGCTACGGCCTCGACCTCCGGCACTTCCCGCGCAGGCTCAAGCGGGGCCAGCAGCTCCGGGCGTGACGCCGGCGCAAAAGGCAACGCCACCCGCGGCAGCCAGTTGGCGACCTGCATGGCTCTCAGGTAGGCACGCCGACGCAGTTCCGGAATCAAACGCCAGCCACCTGCGGATGCGCCTTCGAACCGCCGGCCTGCATCAGGTTCAGGGCGTTGATATAGGCCTTGGCCGAGGCCACCAGAATGTCGGTGTCGGCACCGTTGCCGTTGACGATCCGCCCGCCCTTCTCCAGCCGCACGGTAACCTCGCCCTGCGAGTCGGTGCCCTGGGTGATGGCGTTGACCGAATACAGCTGCAAGTTGGCCGCGGAGTTGGCGATGGATTCGATCGCCTTGAAGGTCGCATCGACCGGGCCGGAACCCTCGGCACCGACGCTCTGCTCCTGGCCGGCGACGCTGATCACCAGCGTGGCGTGCGGCACCTCGCCGGTTTTGCTCGCCACTTCCAGATAGACCAGCTTGAAGTGTTCCGGTGCCTCGTCGGCCAGGGTGTCGGAAACCAACGCCTGCAAGTCTTCGTCGAAGATCTCGTGCTTCTTGTCGGCCAGTTCCTTGAAGCGCGCGAAGGCGGCGTTCAGTTCGGCCTCGCCGGCCAGCTGGATGCCCAACTCTTCCAGGCGGGTGCGGAACGCATTGCGCCCGGAGTGCTTGCCCAACACCATCTTGTTGGTGTGCCAGCCGACCGACTGGGCGGACATGATTTCGTAGGTTTCGCGGTGCTTGAGCACGCCGTCCTGGTGGATGCCGGACTCGTGGGCGAAGGCGTTGGCGCCGACTATGGCCTTGTTCGGCTGCACCGGAAAACCGGTGATGCCGGAAACCAGCCGCGAGGTGCTGAGGATGTGCGGCGTGTCGATATTGGTGTAGACGTTCAGCAGGTCGGCGCGGGTCTTGATCGCCATGACGATCTCTTCCAGAGCGGCGTTACCGGCACGCTCGCCGAGACCGTTGATGGTGCACTCCACCTGCCGCGCACCGGCGACCACGGCGGCCAGCGAGTTGGCCACGGCCAGGCCGAGGTCGTTATGGCAGTGCACCGAGAACACCGCCTTGTCGGCGTTGGGAACGCGATTGAGCAACTGGCGGATGGTTTCCGCGTACTGGTGCGGAATCGCGTAACCGACGGTGTCCGGAATGTTGATGGTGCGCGCGCCGGCGTCGATGGTGGCTTCGATGATGCGGCAGAGGAAGTCGATATCCGAACGACCGGCGTCCTCGCAGGAGAACTCCACATCGGCGCAGAGGTTGCGCGCGCGCTTGACCGCTTTAACCGCCTGCTCGACCACCTGATCCGGCTGCATGCGCAGCTTGTATTGCATATGGATCGGGCTGGTGGCCAGGAAGGTGTGGATACGCCCGGAGTTGGCCCCGGCCAGCGCCTCGGCGGCGCGGTCGATATCCCCATCCAGCGCGCGCGACAGGCTGCACACGGTGCTGTCCTTGATGGTGTCGGCAATCGCCTTGACCGCCTCGAAGTCGCCCTGACTGGCAATCGCGAAACCCGCCTCGATCACATCGACGCGCAGCCGCTCCAGCGCCTTGGCGATCCGCAGCTTCTCTTCCTTGGTCATGGAAGCGCCAGGGCTCTGCTCGCCGTCGCGCAGGGTGGTGTCGAAAATGATGACGCGGTCGTTGCTGCTCATGTCGGACTCCTCACGGCCCCACCGGGGATGCGGCCGAGGCACTGGCTATGGCGCCGCAACGCTTGTGGCGACGGCACCGAATAGCGGAATTGTGGCTTGAAACGCGGCGGGCGGGAAGGGCGACGACACCGAACGGTGTTTAGCGCCAAGTTGCCACAGGCGTTACCCCACCGGGTAACGCAGCCGGTCAGTTGATCGGTGTGGCGGTCAGATTGGTGCGGATATCGGCATTCTGCGCCTTGATGCCGTACATCGCCGTCACCGCGCCGCCCGTGGGATGCACGTTCTGCAGGCGCTCGACGTTGATTTCCTTGAAGTGGATGCGGCCGTTCACGGCGAAGCCCAGCGGGTCTGGCGTGACCGTGCTGCCGGCGTTGGCGCCGCTTTTGATCTTGACCTTGGTCGGCGCCACATCGAGGTTGAGGTCGGCGTTGAAGCCATAGGTATTGGCGTTGGGGTTGTTGGGATCGCCGTCGGAGGTCGAGAAGTTGTCGATTACCAACTGGCTGCCCGTGCCATTGCCGCCGCTGCGGTTGGTCTCCCAGAGGATCTGGTTGCGCTTCTCATCGGTCGCCACGCCATTGACCGCGCTTTCGATACTGCTGTCGCGGACAAACACGTTCTTCAGCTTGGCCGAGACGCCTTCGTTGCCGCGGTCTTCCCAGCGCCCGCCGCTGCTGGCGCAGGCGCCCGCACTGCTGTCACTGCCACCGACACAAAGCGCCCCCGCGCCCCCGGAGCTGAGGGCCAGAGTCGAGCCCTGCTCGTAGCGTTGGAGCATGATGCGACCCAGGCTGGTACCGACGACTCGGTCACCCCAGCGCACGTCGCCGACGTCCAGCTTCGACCAGTAGGTGCCTTTGCGCAGCTCGACCCCGTTGTTGCTGATATCCAGCGAGCCATCGCGAAAGTGCATGTCGTAGCTGCTGCCGGAGAGCCACAGGCCCTTGCCGGTTTCATCCACGGTAATCGCCGCGCGCGCCTCGCTGACATAGAAATCGGCGTTGTAGCGCAGACCATCCCCCACCGAACCACCCGGCTGGATCGTCAATTGGCCATTCAGGGTAAATTCGTAGGCCGGGAAGATTTCCATCAGCACCAGCAGTTCGGTGCCGCCCTGCAGCGGCGCGCTGGCCGAGCCGACCCGCAAACCATCGAAGCTGTAGCTGCCGTTGACATTGCTCATGCCCAGCCGCAGGCCGTCGAAATGACCGTTGTAAGTGCCTTTGCTCATGTCGCTCTGGCTACCGGCATAGCAGCCGGGACTGACGCCGGCGGCGCAGCTCTTGCTCAGGTCGAGGCTGAACTGCCCCGTACCGTTGGTACGCAGGCCGCTGAACCACAGGCTGTTGCCGTTATCGGTCAGGGATACCGAGCTGTTGGCCAGGTTCCAGCTGAGGTCGGCACTGAGACCACTCAGGCCGGAGTTGGAAGTGCCACCGGCACGCAGTTTCAGCCAGTTCTGCTTGCTGCCCTGATCAATAAAGTTGAGGTCAAACGCCAGACTGCCGAGCTTCTGATTCGCCGGATTGCCCATGATCAGGCCGCCCAGGGTGGTATTCAGTTTGAGGTCCTGGAAGGCAATCTTCGCGTAACTGCCAGCGCCATCCTGCTCCAGGTCAAGGGTCAGGCCGGAAGTGCTGCTCAGCGTGCCGGCAAAGTTCTCGGCACGCAGCACGCCCTCATCTTGGTACTGGAACAGGCTGCTGCCGATGGTCACGTTGGGTTTGATCCGCAACCCTTCACCGCTGGCGCCGCCACTGCCGATGCTGATGCTGCCGCCCAGGTGCAGGTCCATGTTGAGTTTGCCGAAGCTGCGGCTGGCGTTGGGATCGCGACTATCCGGCGTGCTCGGCGTCACCGCCACCCCCGCCGTCGGGTCGCCGTGGGCCAGATCCAGGCCGATGCCGGCGATCGCGGCGACAAAGCGCGAACTGCCCAGATCCAGCTTGACCTCCGCGCCGCTGCCACCGCTGACGATATCGACGTAGGCGTTATTCAGGTAGGTATCGAAGGACATACCCTTGACGATCAGGTCGAAGCCGTTGTCGCGGTAGTAGAAGGTCACATCCGCCAGCGACAGCCGGCTGCCATCCACGGCAAAGCCACTGACACCGCTGGCGCCGCCGCCCTTTAGCTTCAGGCTGGCCCCCAGGGTATAGAAGGCGCGGAAGCTGCCGAAGCTGTTGTTGCTGCCGGCCATTTCGATGTTGCCGACACTCAATACCGACGGGCTGGAGCCGTGTTCGATCTGTAACTGCTCGCCCAGCACATCGATCTCGGTGGTAGCGGTTGCCGAACCGCTCTGCGGCTGGCTGCTGGCAGCCTTGAGGCTGAGGGTCTGGCCATCCTGGCTGTAATTCACGCTGGCGGCTGACCAGCCGCCGCCAGTGGTTTCCAGGCTGATGCCGTTCTGCCCGCTAACCCCCGCCAACGAGGCGTCATCCAGCGCCTGCAGGGCCTGCGCCAGCGGGCTGAGGAGCACGGACAAGAGGGACAAGAGGAACAACGGCAACACGAGCAGATAGCGGCGCATCGGCAGCCCTCTCAGTTCTTTGGAAACACCAGGACATTGCCCTGCATGCGGATAGTGCCGTCGACTTTGGCCGAGAACAGGTTGGTCTGCTGGTAGCTGGCATCGCCGCCATTGGCGACGCTGCCGGCCTTGTTGCGCCAGCCGCCCTGGTTGGCGACGGCGAAAGCGAAGCTGCCATCCTTGAACTTGACCTCGTTGGGCAGGCCAAACTCCAGCACGTCCTGATTGAAGCCCGTGCCATCGCCGCCAAAGCCACTGTTAATCACCCGGGTGCGCAGGGTCAGACCTTCGAAGCTGAAGATGCCCTTGATATTGTCCAGCACAACCCAGCCGCCGGACGCCTTGGAGCGAATCGCCAGGCGCAGGCCACAGTTTTCTGCAGTGCTCGCGCCCAGGCCGGCACAGCTGCGCTCGCCAACGGTCCAGGTGCTCGGGGTGTTACTCGCCGGCTTGCTCCAAAGCACGCCACCATCCTTGTTGATGCTGAACTCACCCGACAGGTACACCCCGCCCTGGCCATTCACGTCGCTTAGCGAGGCATCCGCCAACGGCTGCAACTCGGCCTGTGCCGAACCCGACAGCAGCGCCAAGAGCCCCAGCAGCCACCGATTAGAGGTCACGGCTGGTCACCTTCAGGTAGTTGAAGCTCATCCCGGAGATTTCATTGCGGCCGAAGTTGTAGCCACCGGTGGTCGGCGCCGGCCCGGCGGTATAGACACCAGTGCCGGACACCGTCCCTGCGGCCGGCACCGACCCGGCGACTCGCGTGCCGCCAAAGTTGAGGTTATCCACCACCACGTGGGTGCGTGGGGCATTGGCGTAAAAGTCAGTCGCCCGGCTAGTACGCTCGGCAGCGGTGGTAGCACCCGCGAGCGGATTGGGTAACTCCAGCACGAATTGACCGTTGCTGCTGACATCCAGCAGCAGCGGCTGGGTCTTGCCATAACCGAACGCGACATTGGCGTAAGCATTGGTCAGGTAGATGCTGCGCGCCGCCTGTTCGGCCGCAGATACGCAGTTTGGCGCCCCTGCCGCACAGGACATGATGTCGAGAGTTTTCGCGAAGATATTCAGGCGAGCCTCGCTGACCAACTGCGCCCGGGCGCTGTCCCCCCACAGGCGCAGGTAAGAACCATCCATCGCCAACTCGGTGATATCGATATTGATCACATCGGTACGCCCGGCCGCGACCTCAAAGTCGTAGCGGATGCCCAGGTCGACTTTTTCCGCGGCGCGGCTGGAACAGTTGCTGCCCGCGGCCGCGAACCCGGCAATACAGGCTTGCCCGCCGGTCGTCAGGCGTTCGGGAAAGGTCAACTCGAGCACCGCTACATTGCTTGGCGTGGTCTGCACAAACTGCCCGTCATCACGCAAACTGCGGAGCACCTCACCCTTGGCCAGATTCAGGGTAAACGGCGAGCCTAAACGGCCAATGGTCACCGGATTCAGGTTGGCGCCTTTGTTGCTGCCGGTGGCGCCGAGATAGAACTCTTTAACCTTGATCGGCACGTTTTGCCCGCTGCCGTTGGTAATGTCATTGATGGTGATGGTAGCCTGGCTGGCATCCAGCAGGATGTCCTCCAGCACTATGCCGAAACCGCCCCCCTGTACCGCCGACATTTCGTTGTCTTCCAGGGCAACCATCTCGGCCTGGACGCAGGCGACGCTCAACAACCCCAATAGCGGCAGGAGACGGCGCATGCTCAGCACCCCTTGGTCGCAGTGCCGAAGCAGGTGTCGGCCCGCGGGATGCCAGTTAACGCCATGTTAAAGTCGACGTTGATCGGGGCAACCAGATTGCCGTTAGCATCCTTGAACTTGGGAAGGTTCAGGTAGGCGCCCGCCAGAGCGGTCTTGAAGGCTCCACTGTCCATGTCCTGCCAAGCCACCGCCTGGCTCTGCATGGAAATAAAGAAGCCCTTGGCCGCGCCCTCGATCGTCTGGGTTGCCGGGTTATCCGCAATGGCGGAGTTCCCCACCGGCAGGGACTGGAATTGCGTCAAGGGGAAGCAGGTGGTGACCCCGCTAACGGCGCAATTGGTCGACGTGAACAGGCCGAGCAGGGCATTGCTCAGAGGAAGGCAACCACTGGTGCAGTTCAGCGTGCTGCCCTCGGGCATCCCCGTATAGTTGGCCCGAATCGGGTCAAGGACGCCCGGATTCGGGGTATCTAGACCGGTCACCAGCTCGGCATCCGCCTCCAGGGTACTGCTGCGATAGACCCCGGCCAGACCGAGCAAAAACTGCGTCCAACCACTGGCGTTGTCATAAACCGGCCCCGCGTTACCCTTGATATGCACCGGCACACTACCGGTCAGATTATTGATATCACCGGAGAGCGTGCCCTTGGACTCGGCAAACCCCACCCGCACCCCGACAATCTTGTTGCCCGAGTAAGCCAGCTCGATAAACGGGTCATTGATCATGAACGGATTTACCGTGCCCGCCGCATCATTCACGGTACCCAAGGCAAAGTTATTGATATCAATATCCGCGGTATTCGCCGCTTCTCCTGACCGCGGGTACAGTCCGAGCTGCAGCTTGTTCATATTCAACTGGGTCTCGACCTTCATCCCCAGGTTGATCCGGGTGTAGTCAATCCCCGCATTGCTGTTGGTGGTCAGATTGATAAACGCCTGCCCGGTGACCTCCGACAACTCGCCGTCCGCCATCTCGACCAGCGCGGCCTGCGCAGGCGCCGTGAGCAGGCTGGCGCACAGCCCGGCGAGGAGCAGTTTGGCGAGACGCAAGGTCGGACGCATGGCGAGTTCCTTTGTGCTTATGACGGCCAAGCGCTGACGGCTTAAACCCAGGCTGCCACTATAAGAAGCTCGCGAGCGGAACGGCCCGACCCATAGTCGAGAAACGCGCGCCAAGGAGTTGCCCAGACCGGCGGCGGTGACGAGCGGCTGTTACCCATTGCCACAAGGATGTAACAGCTGCCCTCCGATCAGCAGGGGTGAAGCGCTGCGCGGCTGATGCAGTACAATCCGGCCTCTTTTTTCTGCACTGGCAAACCCCGGCCCTGAGATGATCGAACCCAAGCGCGTATTGCGTGCCCTCGCCGAACATTGGACGTTGCTTGAGCCGCTGTGCGAGCGCTTCGACCAAGGCACCCTGAGCCTGATCGAGTTGCGCGGCCAACTCGGCGTGCAGCTGGCGGACAGCAGCCCGGCGGATATCACCGGCCTGCTCGACACCTGGATTCGCCTGGACATCCTGGTGCCGGTGGCGAAAAGCCCGAACCGCTTCGAGCTGAATGCGCAGATCCACGACTTCCTCGCCTACCTGCGGCGTGAACACCGCCTGGGTCTGTGCCTGGAAATCGAAGCCTACCTGCGCCATCTGGAGCGTTTGGCCGGCTATATCCAGGATGCCTTCGAAATCCGTGACGCCAACGACCTGGCCCGCCAGCTGCGCCTGCTGGATATGCGCGTGCGCGACGTGCTGAAGAAGCTGGCCAACGACGAACAGGCGCTGGTCGGTGTGGCCGAGCGGGCCAAGACCAGCGACCGGCAGATCCCGCTGCGCCAGCGCTATGCCGAGGTGCTGGCGACCTGGGACGAGTACGTCGAACCGATGATCCAGTTGGTCAACGCCGACGGCGCCTTCGAGCAAGGCGTGCGGCGGGTCGAGCACGTGTTGCTGAAACTGCTGGGTGACCAGCAGCGCTTGGGGCAACTGGTGGACGACGACCTGCTGCTGCGCACCCACGCGCGCATCCTCGAGATGCAGACCACTGCCCAGCTGACCCTGCGCCGCGCCCGCGAACTGCTGCTGCCGCTACGCGAGGAGGCGCGCCGGCATAACGCCGTCACCCGTGGCGCGGCCCTGGCCCTCGCCGCGATCCGCCGCAAAGGTCTGGATGCCGTGCCGCAGGCCGCGTTACCGTTGTTTAGCCGGCCACAAAGCACCTTCCTCGGCAGTGCCAGCCAGGTCGAAGCCTACGTCTACGCCCTGGCGCGCTTCGAGCCGCAACCGACCCAGTTCCCCAAGGCCAGCGGCACCCGCAAAGGCGAGCCGCCGCAGGCTCCGCGCACCGCCCGGGAAATGCTCGAGCGCTGCCAGAGCGCCTTGCCGCTGCCGGACCTGATGCTCTGGCTGCTGGAGCAGGAACCGGAGGGCGCGACCGACGAATTGCTCTACTGGTTCTCGCGGTTGTCGCGCGACAGCCGCTTCCAACGCGAGCGCCTGCAGCGCCGCGACTACCTCAGCGCCGAGCATCGGGTCAGCCTGTGCTCCTTCGCCCTGTTGAAGACCGAATCCCATGCATCTTGATCTCTCCGAACTGAGCCAGCTGGCGCCGATCTTCCGCGAGTTGTTCAAGGGCTACCACGTCAGCCGCCGCGACGCCGAGCTCTACAGCCAGCTGTCGAACCTGCAGGACCAATACCGCGCGCTGTTCAAGGCCCTGGGCTTCGAGCTGGTCTGCGACAGCCGCGGCTTCTACTACTTCGTCCCCGAACAGATGGGTGCGCAGGTCAACAAGACCGCCCAGCGCCTGGCGTTGTTCACCTTCATCCTGGTCGAGCACCTCGCCGACCAGGGCCGCGACCCGCTGGCCGTGCTGGATGGCGGCAGCCTCGGTCGCGATGAACTGCCGCCGCTGCTGGAAAAATACCGCGACCTGTTCCTCCAGGCCGAAGTGCAAACCCAGGAAGAACTGGAAGAAAAGGTCATGCGGCGCATGACGCAGTTAGGTTTTGCCGCCGAGGAAAATGGCATCTACCGCTTCCTGCCGCCGATGCACCGCTTCCTCGACGTCTGCCTGTCGGTGCAGCAGGACCGCGACCTCGCCGCCAGCCTGCACAGCGCGCTGCCCTTGCCGACCCCGGTATTGCTGGATGACGACAGTGGCGACGAGATCCTGCTGATCGAAACCGACGCGGCCGAAACCACGGCCCCCGGCGCCGTCGACGAATCCGAAGAACAGACGCTGGCCCGAGCCATGGCCGAAGAACGCGCCCACCAGGAGGTTGAAGCATGAGCCAGGAACGCTACGGTATCCGCCGCTTCGCCCTGCTGAATACCGCGGGTTACAGCCTCGGGCTGTTCCCGCTGGAACAACCCTTGTCGGTGTATGGCGCCAACAACCTGGGCAAGAGCGCCTCGATCAACGCCCTGCAATTCCCGATTCTGGCGCGCATGTCGGACATGAGCTTCGGCAAATACAGCCTGGAGCAGTCGCGCAAGTTCTACTTCGCCAGCGACACCAGCTACATCCTGGTGGAAGTCGCCCTGCCCCACGGCCCGCATGTGATCGGCGTGGCCGGGCGCGGGCCGGGCGGCGGCTTCGGCCACCAGTTCTTCGCCTATGCCGGCGAACTGCAGCTGGCCCACTACCAGAAAAACGGCACCTGCCTGCGCCAACGCGAGCTGTTCGCCAACCTCGAACGGGAACACATCAAGGCCTACGAGCTGAAGCCGGAAGAGCTGCGGCGCCTGCTGGTCGGCGGACATACCTCGATTCCGCTGGACCTGACCCTGATCCCGCTGCGCTCCACCAGCGAGCAGAGCCTGAAGACCTTCCGCGCGCTGTTCATCAACCTGCTGCACATGCGCGAGATCACCGCGGCCAAGCTCAAGCAGCTGTTCCTCGATGCCTTCGAGCACAGCCTGCGTTCCGGTAGCGTCGATTACATCGCCGCCTGCGAGGAGGCCTTCCGCGATGTCCGGCGCATGGAGCAGGACTATCAGTCGCTGGTCGCCGCCGGTCCGCTGGTCGAGGCCTTGGCCGCCGGCGTGGCCCAGCGCGAACTGCTGCGCGGCAAGCTGCACCGCATCTCGCCGCTGCTCGATTCCTTGCTCGGCACCTGGCAGGACTACGCCGGCGCCCGCCGCGAAGAACTGCTGATCCAGGCCGAGCACTACCGCGCCGAACAGGATGGCCTGCAACACGAACAACGCGGCGGCACCCAGGAGCTGATGCGTCTGGAGCGCGAAATCAGCGAGATTCAGCGCTGGCTCGGCGAACTATCCGTGCTGAACAACCGCTTCGCCCTGGTGGAGAGTCCGCAGGTACTGGAACAGCAACTGCTGGCCGCCAAGGACGCCCACGACGAGTTGGCGGGCGCCCTGGCGCAATCCCGGCAGTTCTCCGCCGAAGACCTCGATGAACGCCTGCGCGACCTGGGAAAACGCCTGAAGTCGGTGAAGCAGCAGCTCGAGCACGCCGACAACAACAGCTACGCCCGCCTGCGCGAAGAATTCACCCAGCAGGATCTGGAACGCCTGATGCGCCTGTTCAACGGCGCGCTGTTCAGCCTGCCGCTCGGCGAACACGGGATTGCCCTGGACGACAATGGCGCCTGGGTGAAATCCCTCGAAGCGCTGCTGGATGGCTTCAAGGCTGAGCGCTTCGAGGTCCCTGGGCTGTCCATCGACCTCTCGCATATCGAGCCGCCCGCCTTGCAAGCATTGGCCGACCGGGCTGCGCTGCGCGAGCAGAAGGAGCGCCTGGAAAAAGAGCTGAAGCAACTGCAGACCCAACAAGCCGTCGCCGCCGACCGCGCCGCCAGCAAGGCCCAGGCCGAGACCCTGTATCGGCAGGTGTTGGACGCGCAGAAAGCCCTGGAAGACTTCCGCCGCAGCCAGACCCTGGCGGTCGAGGAACCGGAGAAGCTCGAACAGTTGGCCCAGCAGGAAGCCGCCCAGAACGAACTCAAGCGCTCCAGCGACGCCTTCAGCGAACGCGTCCAGCAGATTTCCGCCAAGCTGCAACTGGTCGGCCGGCAACTGGCCGACCTCGAAGCCAAGGAGCGCACGCTGGAAGACGCCCTGCGCCGCCGCCAGCTGCTACCGGCCAACCTGCCCTTCGGCACGCCGTTTATGGACCCGGTGGATGACTCGCTGGATAACCTGCTGCCGCTACTCAACGACTATCAGGATGCCTGGCAAGGCCTGCAGCGCATCGACGGCCAGATCGACGCGCTGTACGCGCAGATCCGCTTCAAGGGCGTGGCCAAGTTCGATAACGAAGAGGATGTCGAACGCCGCCTGCAGCTGCTGATCAACGCCTACGCGCACCGCCAGGACGAAGCGCTGACCCTTGGCAAGGCGCGCCGCGCGGCGGTGACCGACATCGCCCGCACCCTGCGCAATATCCGCAGCGACTACGACAACCTGGAACACCAGTTGGCGCTGTTCAACCGCGAAATCAACCGCCGTCAGGTCTCCAACCTGGAGAGCTTTCGCATCACCCTCGCGCCAAACAAGGACGCCCTCAAGCACATCGACCAGATCATCCACAGCGCCGGCCAGTACGAGGAAGGCGAGACGCTGTCGGTGTTCGACCTCAATCAGTCGGCCGATCAGGATGTGAAGAACGAGGAAGCCAAGGAATACCTCGCCCGGCTCGTGGCGGCCAACCACAACCAGCTGGGCTTGAAGGAGCTGTTCGAGCTGGCCTTCGAGATCACCAAGGTCGGCGGCCAACCGGTGGTGCACACCGATATCGACGGCGCCGCCTCCAACGGCACGACCATGACCATCAAGGCGCTGACCAACATGTACCTGCTGCTGCACCTGATGGACCGCGAACAGGCCGGGCGGATTCGCTTGCCCTATTACCTCGACGAAGCCGCGGATATCGATGAGCGCAACCAGCAGGCGCTGATCGAAACCAGCCTGCAGCTGGGCTTCGTGCCGATTCTCGCCAGCGTCAAACCGCAGGTTTGCGCCCATGTGGCGATTGACCTGGAAGGCGGCAGCGGGCCGAACGGCATCTATATCGATGAGGCCGACTGGAAATATATCCGCCACCATGAGGCGAAGCCCGAGCGGGTCGCCGAACCGGCCTAAGCCCAGGACGCCACAGAAACTCTCGACCACAAACCGCACAACGATCTAAAGCAACCGCACTAGCTGCAAAAACGCCAAGGGCCGCATCTGCGGCCCTTGGCGTTTCAGGGGGGCTAGCGCTTGGGCTTACTTGCCCAGCGCTATCTTCGGTGCCCACTTCAACCACTCTTCATTCGCCTCGTCAAACAGCGCGAAGGTTTGCTCCGGCTTCGCTGGGCTGCCCATCTGCTCACCCTCTGGGGTGGCGAAGGCGATCCCACCCTCGATCAGCGTCTCCACCGACTCGGTGCGCACCTTCACGCCCTTGAACAGCCCCCAGTCCACCCCAAACCCACTGGCATTCCAGAAGCGGCTGCCGGTGCGCACCAACATGGCGTAGCGCGGCTCGATGAAGATGTGGATCAATACCCGATCCGCCGTCGCGCCCAGTTCGAAGCCGGTCACCTTGCCGACCGCAACCTCACGGTAGGTCACCGGCACACCCGGCTTGATCGAACCACGGCGGGGCGCGCTGAGGACCAGGCTCAGACCGCTTTCACGCGCCGAGACTGTCGGCGGCTGCTCCAGAGCGATAAAGCGGGTTTGCAGCGCACCCGCCTTGGCGGCCGGCTGCACCTGCAAGTATTGGCCGCTGACCAGGGTTTCCAGATTCGCCGTGCGCACCAAGCCGAGCACCGGTTTGACCACCCAGAACTGCGTGCCGGCACGCGCCACCCGCTCGGCGCTATCGGTGATGCGCGCATTCAGCAACACCGCCTGCAGGTCATCGGTCAGTTCGATGGTTTCCACCTTGCCTATATTCAGGCCCTTGTAACGGATCGGCGTGCCCGGACTCAGGCCGTCGCCGCTGTCGACGCGAATCTGCACACTAATGCCCTGCTGCAACGCGCTCTCGCGATCGGGATGCAGGCTGAAGCGGTGCACCCGCTTGCTGGCCGCGGCCTTGGGGTTCGGGGTCTCGAAGGTAATGCCGCCGGCCAGCAGACTCTGCAGCGACTCGCTTTTCACCGTGATACCGGACAGCCCGCCCGTCAAGGTGATGCCGCTGGCATTCCAGAAGCGCGTCGAGCTGTTCACCAGGTTGGCGTACTCCGGCTCGATGTGCACCCCCAAGGCCACTTGCTTGCGATCACGAGAGAGCTGATAGCTCTGCACCGAGCCGACTCTGATCTGCTTATAGAGGATCGGGCTGCCGACCGCCAACGAGCCGAGGGTATCGCTGAACAGCACCAGGTGCAGCCCCGGTGCGCTCAGATCCAGCGGCGGCGCCTTGGCCAGCGCGGTAAACTCACGCGCCGGCGCTGCGCCCTTCTCGCCGGGGCTCACGGCGATGTAGTTACCCTTGACCAGGGCTTCCAGCCCGGTGATCCCGGCCAGCGAGATCGAGGGCTTGACCAGCCAGAACTCGGTGCCCTCCACCAGATAATCTTCCGCGCGCGGATCGAGCGCCAGCTCCGCCGAGGCACTGGCCAAATCCGCATTGACCGCAAGGGTCTTCAGGCTGCCAACCTGGATACCCTGGTACATCACCGGCGTGCGGCCAGCCTGCAAGCCCTCGAAATCCGTCAGTTTGACCTGCACCTTGATGCCCACTTGCGCGGCATCGAAGTCTTCGTAAAGGCGAAACGACAGGCTCGGATCGGTCGGCGGGCTGTCCTTGCGGTGTTCCGGCGTGGCGAAGGCGATCCCCCCGGCGACGACACTGGCCAGCGACTCACTGCGCAGCTTGAAGCCGGACAGATCGGCGTTGACGGTAATCCCGCTGGCGTTCCAGAAGCGCGTGTGTTTGCGCACCAGTGGCGCATACAGCGGTTCGATAAACACCTTGATCTCGACGGTGCTCTGATCCGCTGCGAGCAGATAGCTCTTCACCCGGCCCACCTGGATCTGCTTGTAGAACACCGGGCTGTCGCGGTTCAGCGAACCCAGTCGATCGGCCTTCAGGGTCAGATGCAAGCCGGGCAGACTATCGGAGAGCGGCGGCGCTTCCGTGAGTGCCCTGTACTGGCGAGTCGGCTCGCCATCGCCCGGGCTGGCGGCGATATAGTTGCCGGACACCAGGGTTTCCAGACCGGTAACCCCAGCCAGGGTCACGCTCGGCTTGACCAGCCAGAAGCGCGTGTTGCTGCGCAGGTACTGCCCGACGTCCTTGTTCATCTCGACCGTGGCGATCACCCCGCGCTGCTCACCGCTGTCATCCAGGGCCAGGGTCTTGACCTTGCCGACCGGCATGCCCTTGAGGATCACCTCGGTCTTGCCGGCCTGAATGCCGTCACCCGTGGCGAAAATGATTTGAATGTCGATCCCGGCCTGGTCATAGGCCCGCCACGCCAGCCAGCCACCGATCAACAAGGCGATCAGCGGCAAGACCCAGATGGCCGACCAGTTGGAGGCTGGGCGGGTTTTCGCCGTGGGCAGGTCACTCATAGTCATCATCCGATTCCGTGTTATCCCAGATCAAGCGGGGGTCAAACGTGAGGGCAGCCAGCATGGTCAGCACCACCACACTGGCAAAAGCCGCAGCACCATGACCCGGCTCAATGCTGGCCAAGTTCCCAAAATTCACCAACGCCACCAAGATCGCGATGACAAAGACATCCAGCATCGACCAGCGGCCAATCCATTCGATAAAGCGGAACATGAGAATGCGCTGGCGCGGTGACATCGGCAGATGCCGTTGCACCGAATAGAGCAGCAAGGTGATTCCCACCAGCTTGAAGGTCGGCACCAGAATGCTCGCGACGAAGACCACCGCCGCGATGGGCCACATCCCGAGCTGCACCAGGGTGATCACCCCAGACATGATGGTGTCCGGCTCGCCCTTGCCCAATGAGCTCACCGTCATGATCGGCAACAGATTGGCCGGGATGTACAGAATCGCGGCAGTGACCAATAGCGCCCCGGTCCGTACCAGGCTGTTTGGCCGCCGCGCATGCACCAAGCCACCACAGCGGGTACAGAATTGCTTGGCGTAATCCGGCTCTTGCCTGTTTAGCTGATGGCATTCCGGGCAGATCAAGATGCCTGCATCAATGGCCCGCATCGGCATCCTCTCCCGACAAAGCTTCCCAGATCTGGTGTGGTGACATGGTCACCTCCAACCAAACCTGCAGCAAGAGTAAACCAATAAAACACGCCAAGCCGAATCCCAGACTGAGATCCGCCAGGTCGATCAGTTTGACGATCGACACCAGGGTTCCCATTAGATACACCTCGAGCATCCCCCACTCCCGCAGATGGTGGTAGATGCGGTAGAGCAGCAAGCCATAACTACGCCCGATATCCCAGCGGATACTGAGTAGCACGGCAAGCTGACACAGCAGTTTTAACAGCGGGATTCCCATGCTGCAGAGAAACACCACCACCGCGATGCCCTGCATGCCGGTGCCATACAGGCCCAGCACGCCACTCCAGACCGTGTCCTGAGAGGTCTGCCCGAACAGATTGAGTTGCATGATCGGCAGGAAATTCGCCGGGACATAGAGCAGCAAAGCCGCGATGACCAGAGCTAAACTGCGCCGCACCACCTGATGGCGATGCCTGTAGAGCTCGTACCCGCAGCGCGGGCATTCAGCGCTTTCGCCACTCTGCAACTGCGGCTTGAGCATCAGCAGGTCGCATTCGTGGCAGGCCACCATCGCCTCCAGGGGCAGTTCAGACAATCCACGGGAATCGGCCGGATCCGGCATAAACAAAGGCTCTGGGCGGTTTGCGCCTATTTTAGACGAGCGTGCTGTGAATCTGTCTATTTGTCGTTTCCAGCAAAACACTTAGCAGGGCTGCGCAGCAGACAATGCAGTGACCTCGTAGTGTTTTTCCAACGCACAAAGACAAACCCCCCACTCGCTTGCGCGAGTGAGGGGTTTGGAATTTAAGCTTGACGATGACCTACTCTCACATGGGGAGACCCCACACTACCATCGGCGATGCGTCGTTTC
>NZ_SCMO01000015.1:0-124916 GCF_005503735.1 Pseudomonas sp. 2FE
CCAACTCACAAGACTCAACCACCACCTTGTCAGCCCGGCGCATTCTACACAGCTTTCGCTGCTTTGCAACCCCTCTTTTAAAGCTAACTTCTTGTTATCTAAGAAGTTTTCCGGGAGGTCTGCGCCGGAAGTGGTGCGCATTATAGGCCCAGCAAATTCACCGTCAAGCACTTATTGTCACTTTATTCGGCTTTCAGCGTAACTCGTGCAAAAGCCTTCTTGCCGGCCTGGCAGACGTGAACCGAACCCCGCTTAAAGGTAAAGGCGCGATCCACCACCTCGCCATCTATGCGCACGCCACCCGAACCGAGCAGATCGCGCGCACCAGCGGCATTCTTCACCAAGCCCGCCTTATTAAGGAGGGACGCAATCGGCAGATCCTCAGCAGACACCAACTCGACCTCCGGCATATCTTCCGGCAACTCGCCATCCTTCATCCGGTTACCCGCCGAACGATGCGCACCAGCCGCCGCCTCTTCGCCATGGAAGCGCGCGACGATCTCTTCAGCCAGCTTGATCTTAATGTCTCGCGGGTTGGCACCTCGCTCAACACTCGTCTTGAACTCCTCAATTTCCGCCATAGAGCGGAAGCTGAGCAGCTCAAAGTAACGCCACATCAAAGCATCGGGAATAGAGACCAGCTTGCTGTACATGACGCCCGGCGCCTCCTGGATACCGACATAGTTACCCAGCGACTTGGACATCTTCTTCACCCCATCCAAGCCCTCGAGCAGCGGCATGGTGAGAATGACCTGAGCATCCTGACCATAAGAACGCTGCAGCTCGCGCCCCATTAGCAGATTGAACTTCTGATCCGTCCCGCCCAGCTCGACATCTGCACGCAAGGCGACCGAGTCGTACCCTTGCACTAAAGGATAGAGAAACTCATGGATGGCAATCGACTGATTGGTCGAGTAGCGCTTACTAAAATCATCACGCTCAAGCATGCGCGCCACGGTGTACTGCGATGCCAGGCGGATGAAATCCGCAGGCGTCAGCTGGTCCATCCAGGTGGAGTTGAACGCCACCTCTGTCTTGGCCGGGTCAAGAATCTTGAAGACTTGCGCCTTATAGGTCTCCGCGTTGTCCAGCACCTGCTCGCGGGTCAGTGGTGGACGCGTGGCGCTTTTACCGCTCGGATCACCAATCATGCCGGTGAAGTCGCCGATCAGGAAAATCACCTGATGCCCCAGCTCCTGGAACTGCCGCAGCTTATTAATAAGCACGGTATGACCCAGATGCAGATCCGGAGCGGTCGGATCGAAACCGGCCTTAATGCGAAGCGGCTGGCCGCGCTTTAGTTTTTCGATCAGCTCAGACTCGAGCAAAACCTCTTCCGCGCCACGCTTGATCAGCGCCAGCTGCTCTTCAACCGACTTCATAACAGACCCGTTACCACCTAAAAATCAAAGGGAACCAACCATACAAGATCAGGCACTAATTACAAGTTTTGCCCCACCGTCGCACCCCAACTGACGACTGCCAAGCCCCCAAGCTTGCCTCCTGCGGGTTTTGGTTATATTTTATACAGTTATTTCATATTCATCATTTTCTTCATCTCCTATTCATCTTTTCAAAGTCAAAATCACCCTATGCCCCAGACAACCCCCAAAGCGCCTCCGCCGTACCCTAAAAGCCACATACTGGCGGCCAGCGGGGTCGCGGCGCTGCTTAGCTTGGCCTTATTGGTGTTCCCATCGCGCGAAGTAGAGGCAAAGAAGACTTACCTCGGTCTGGAGTTCGGCAACGGCTCCGAGCAGCTTGTGCAAGAGAAAGACGATCTCCGAGCAGACGCCATAGCCGCAGATGAGAGCCCCTCGCCATTTGCCACGATTGAAGGCTCCAGCGATAACCAAAACAGCGCCGGACAAGACACGAACAAGAAGAACAAAGCATCAAACCTAAGCGCTCGCGGTACCCCTCCAAGCGACCCACGCCACAAGACGATGACTGTTGCCAATGGCGATACCTTGTCCACGGTTTTCGCTAAAGCCGGCTTGTCCGCCTCAGATCTGCATGAAGTCCTCAATAGCAGCAAAGACGCCAAGCAATTTGGCCAGCTCAAAGTAGGCCAAGTGTTGGAGATGAAGCTCACCCCAGAGGGCCAGTTAGAAAGCCTGCAGAGCAAACTGAGCGACCTAGAAAGCATCAGCCTAGCCAAGACCGATAAAGGTTTTGCCTTCAAGCGCGAACTGACCAAGCCTGCCGTGCGCGCCGCCTACGCTCACGGCGTGATCGACAGCTCACTGTTTGTTTCGGCCAAACGCGCCGGCATGTCACATAACCTGACTATGGATTTGGCCAACGTATTTGGCTACGACATCGACTTCGCCCAAGATATTCGCGAAGGCGACGAGTTTGAGGTGATCTACGAAGAAAAGGTCATCAACGGTAAGCAGGTCGGCACCGGCAGTATCCTCGCCGCACGCTTTGTTAACCGCGGCAAGCCCTTCAGCGCCGTGCGTTACACCAACAAACAAGGCTCAACCAGTTACTACACCGCCGATGGCAATAGCATGCGCAAGGCCTTTATCCGCACCCCTGTGGATTTCGCCCGCATCAGCTCGCGCTTTTCCATGGGCCGGCGCCACCCGATCCTGAACAAGATTCGCGCCCACAAAGGTGTCGACTACGCTGCGCCGCGCGGCACGCCAATCAAAGCTGCGGGCGATGGCAAAGTACTGCTCGCCGGCCGCCGTGGTGGCTACGGCAATGCCGTGATCATCCAGCACGGCAATAGCTATCGCACCCTTTACGGGCACATGCAGGGTTTTGCCAAAGGCGTCCGCACCGGGGTGAGCGTCAAGCAAGGACAGGTCATCGGCTACATCGGCACCACTGGTCTATCCACCGGGCCGCACCTGCACTACGAATTCCAGGTCAAGGGTGTACACGTAGATCCGCTGGGCCAGAAAGTGGCCATGGCTGACCCGATCTCGCGCGCAGAGAAACAGCGCTTCCTGCAAATGAGCAAACCAATGATGGCGCGCATGGATCAGGAAAAAGCCACCATGCTGGCCCTGAACAAGCGCTAAACAGGATGCCGAGCTATTTAGGGGTAATGTCCGGAACCAGCTTGGACGGCCTGGACATTGCCCTACTCGAGCAGAACGACCACCCGACCCTGCTCGCGACCCATTACCTACCCATGCCAACCGAGCTGCGCGCCGAGCTGCTCGCCTTATGTGTATCGGGCCCGGATGAACTGGCGCGCGCTGCCATCGCCGAGCAGCAGTGGGTAGAGCTGGCCGCGCAAGGCATCGAGACACTACTTCACCAAGCGGGCCTGCAACCCAGCGATATTCGCGCCATTGGCAGCCACGGCCAGACCGTGCGCCATGAGCCGGCGCGCGGCTTCAGCATCCAGATCGGCAACCCGGCGCTCCTTGCCGAGCTGACGGGCATCAGCGTGGTTAGTGACTTCCGCCGCCGCGACGTGGCAGCCGGCGGCCAAGGCGCCCCCTTGGTGCCGGCCTTCCATCAAGCGCTGTTCGATGACGGTCGCAGCCGACGGGCCGTTCTCAATATCGGCGGTTTCAGCAATCTCAGCCTGCTCGAACCCGACCAGCCGGTACGCGGCTTCGACTGCGGGCCAGGCAATGTGCTGCTGGATGCCTGGATTCAGCGCCAGCAGGGCCAGAGCTTCGACCGCGACGGTGCCTGGGCGGCCAGTGGCCAGGTAGCGCCGTTATTGCTACAGGCGTTGCTCAGCGATCCGTTCTTCCAGACCCAGGGCCCGAAAAGTACCGGTCGCGAGCTGTTCAACCAAGGCTGGCTGGATCGGCATCTGGCGAACCTGCCAGCCTTTGCGCTCGAGGATGTACAGGCGACCCTGCTGGAGATGACGGCACACAGCATCACCGACGCCCTGAAAGCCGCACAGAAAGACACCGAACAGCTACTAGTGTGCGGCGGCGGCGCACATAACGGCGCGTTGATGGCGCGCCTGGCTCATCTGTTGCCGGCCTGCAAGGTCAGCAGTACCGCCGACTACGGCGTACCGCCGGACTGGGTGGAAGCCATGGCGTTCGCCTGGCTCGCGCATTGCTGCCTGGAAGGCATTCCGGCCAACCGCCCGAGCGTCACCGGGGCGAGCGGGCTGCGCGTGCTTGGCGCGATTTATCCTGCCTGACTTGCCTGCCAGCTTTCCAACAGGCAGAAACGACAACGCCGCACCTAAGGCGCGGCGTCATGCCGTACAGCCAAGTGCTTAAATCGAGAAGGATGACCCGCAACCGCAGGTGGTGGTCGCGTTCGGATTCTTGATCACGAAACGCGAACCTTCCAGACCTTCCTGGTAGTCCACCTCGGCGCCCGCCAGGTACTGGAAGCTCATCGGGTCGACCACCAAACTCACGCCTTCGCGCTCGACTATGGTGTCATCATCGGCCACTTCTTCATCGAAGGTGAAGCCGTACTGGAAACCCGAGCAACCACCGCCCGTGACGAACACCCGCAATTTCAGACGTGGATTGCCTTCTTCATCGACAAGGTTCTTGACCTTGCTCGCCGCGCCCTGCGTGAATTGCAAGGGAGTGGGTGTGAAGGATTCGACGCTCATGCTGCCTATCTCCCGGCTTTAAGCCGTCACAGTACGTTGGGACGCTGCATTATCCGCCTCCCCTAGAAAAACGGTCAACTATTGTGCGGCTCAAGCGCCGACCGGCAACCCCAATGACTCACGCCGAACCACCGAAAAGACTGCACGCTCGTCACTCAGCCACCATGTCGCGCTAGCCATAAGGCTCGCGCGACATGCGCCGGGGATCAAGGCAGCAATGCGGCGTGGGACAGGCCGAGGCGCTCATCCAGGCCAAAGAGGATGTTCATGTTCTGCACGGCTTGCCCGGAAGCGCCCTTGACCAGGTTATCGATCACCGACAGCACCACCACCAGATCGCCACCCTGTGGCCGGTGCACCGCAATCCGGCAGACGTTGGCACCACGCACGCTACGGGTCTCAGGATGGCTGCCGGCCGGCATCACATCGACGAAAGGCTCCTTGGCGTAGCGCTGCTCGAAGAGTTGCTGGAGATCGACAGACTTGTCGGCCACCGTGGCGTACAGCGTGGAGTGGATGCCACGGATCATCGGCGTCAGGTGCGGTACAAAAGTCAGCCCCACCTCGCCACCGGCCGCGCGACGCAGGCCCTGGCTGATTTCCGGCAGATGGCGATGACCCTTCACCGCGTAAGCCTTGAAGCTCTCAGACGTCTCACTGTACAGCGACCCCACGCTTGCGCCACGACCGGCGCCACTGATACCGGACTTGCAGTCGGCAATCAGCCGCGAGGTGTCGGCCAGACCGGCCTCCAGCAACGGCAGGAAACCCAACTGGGTCGCGGTCGGGTAGCAGCCTGGCACGGCGATCAAGCGCGCCTGCTTGATCTGCTCACGATTGACTTCCGGTAGACCGTAGACCGCTTCCGCCAGCAACTCTGGCGCGCCGTGCGGCTGGCCGTACCATTTGGCCCACTCCTCGGCATCTTGCAGACGGAAGTCGGCGGACAAGTCGATCACCTTGATGCCGGCGGCCAGCAACTCGCCGGCCAGCGCATGGGCGACGCCATGCGGCGTGGCGAAGAACACCACATCGCAAGCGGCCAGGGTTTGCGTATCCGGCACACTGAAGGCCAGCGAATCGTAGTGGCCGCGCAGGTTCGGGTACATCTCATCGACCTTCATCCCGGCCTCGGAGCGCGAGGTAATCACCACCACCTCAGCCTGCGGATGCTGGGCCAACAGGCGCAACAGCTCTACCCCGGTGTAGCCCGTGCCGCCGACGATACCGACCTTGACCATAACGCGCCCCTTCAACGAATCATTGGAAAGATGCCGATGATAAGGCCGCATCGGCCATGGGCCAACCTTTAGGAGTCTGTCGGGCTTGGGAGTCGTCGGCTGCAAATCGGCCGCAGCGGTTCATTTTCCGCCGTCTTTTTGTCCCATAGCGGGATATGAGCCGGCAAAGCCGGCAAAAACTGCCCTCGCTGGGGCCACTTTTCGCTTTCGACGCCCCAAACCCGACAGACTCCCGGGGTGACGTACGGGCATAACAGCCACTACTATCGGGGCACTTTCAGTTGGGAATCGCGCAATGCTCTACCTATGGCTCAAGGCCCTGCACATCATCGCCATGGTCTGCTGGTTCGCCGGTTTGTTCTACTTACCCCGTTTGTTCGTTTACCACGCCATGAGCGAGGACAGCACCAGCCGCGAGCGTTTCTGCGTGATGGAACGCAAGCTCTACCGCGGCATCATGCTGCCGTCGATGCTCGCCACGGTGGTCTTCGGCATCTGGCTGCTGCTGCTCAACCCGAGTTTTCTGAGCCAGGGCTGGCTGCATGCCAAGCTGACTCTGGTGCTGCTGCTGATCGGCTATCACCACGTCTGCGGCGCCATGCTCAAACGCTTCGCGCGGGGCGAGCAAGGCCGCAGCCATGTGTTCTATCGCTGGTTCAACGAAGCACCGGTGCTGTTGCTGCTCGCCATCGTGATTCTGGTGATAGTGCGGCCGTTCTGAGCCTGCCGACCTAATAGCCGCATGAGGTAACGCCATGTCCCTGCCCGCCCTGCTCGACCAACGCCTACGTTTACCGGTGGTCGCCGCGCCGATGTTTCTGGTCTCCAACCCGCAGCTGGTACTCGCCTGTTGCCAAACCGGCATAGTCGGCAGCTTTCCGGCGCTGAACCAGCGTGAGAGCAGCGGCTTCAAGGCCTGGCTGGAAGAGATCGAAGCCGGACTGCAGGCGGAGTCTGCGCCCTATGCGGTCAACCTGATCGTCCATCAGAGCAATCCGCGTCTACAGGCCGACCTGGCCATCTGCGTCGAACACCAAGTACCGATAGTGATCACCAGCCTCGGCGCGGTGAAGGAAGTCGTGGATGCCGTGCATAGCTACGGCGGCCTGGTATTTCATGACGTCACCACCCGTCGGCATGCCGAGAAGGCTGCCGAGGCCGGAGTCGACGGTTTGATCGCGGTGGCTGCCGGCGCCGGTGGGCATGCCGGCACCTGGAGCCCGTTCGCGCTGATCGCCGAGATCCGCCAGTTCTTCGACAAGACCCTGCTGCTCGCCGGCTGCCTGAATCACGGCCACGAAATCCTCGCCGCCCAGCTGCTCGGTGCCGACCTGGCCTACCTCGGCACGCGCTTTATCGCCACCCAGGAAAACGACGCTTCACTGGCCTACAAGCAGATGATCCTCGACGCTAGAGCCGCCGATATCGTGCACACCCCTGCCGTGTCCGGGGTGCCGGCCAGCTTCATGCGCCAGAGTCTGGAACAGGCCGGTTTCGACCTGGCGCGCCTGCAGGACAAGGGCGAGGTCAACTACGGCGAGAAGCTCAAGCCGATCAGCGACGAAGCCAAAGCCTGGAAAACCGTGTGGTCGGCCGGGCAAGGGGTCGGCAATATCCGCGACTTACCCACAGTGGAGGCGCTGGTGAGCCGTCTCGATGCCGAATACCGCGCCGCCCAGGCCCGCTCCATTCAGCTCGGCCAGCGCTGGCCGCGATAAGCCGACGTCGCCAGCGCGCCTACTGCTTATAGGGTGGCCGCTGCGCCCGCAACTGGCGGAAGGCTTGCTCGACGACTTCAGCGAACTGCGTCTATTGCGCCATAAACGGCTGGTCGGTCGCTGGTTGCCGCGGAGCATTGGCTAAAGCATCGGTTGATTTTCTGCCGCAGGCCGCTTGTCTCGTGACCTGCGCGCCTATTACGCTGTGCCCGACCTTCTCTCTCGCTGACAAGGAAGCCCGCATGACCGATGCCCGATTCAAGATCGTCTTCACTGGCGAACTAATGCCCGCGGTGACACTCGACACCGTCAAAGACAACCTCGCCCGCCTGTTCAAGAGCGACCGAGCCAAGATTGACGGGCTATTTTCTGGCAACGCCGTGGCCCTCAAGCGCGATCTGACGGCGAGCGAGGCGGATAAGTATCTGGCCGCGCTGCAGAGTGCCGGGGCAAAAGTGCGCAAGGAGCCCGATCTTGCCGCCAGCCTGAGCCTGGTGGAAACCGACGACCAGCGCACCAGCGAGCCGGAAGGCACGCCGAGCAGCAGCATGATCTGCCCCAAATGCGGCCATGAGCAGCCCAAGTCCGTTGACTGCGCGGCCTGCGGCATAGTCATCGAGAAATACCTCGCCCGCCAGGCGCAACTGGCCGAAACTGCCACTGCACCGACTAGCCCAACCGTCCCTGCCGCCAGCGCTGCCGCCCCTTCGCCGTATGCCACGCCGCAAGCCCAGGTGGGTGAGGTGTTGCCGGAGTTCGGCGAACTCAATGTCTTCACTACCGATGGCCGGATCGGCCGCCTGCGCTACTTGGCCTGGTATCTGCTGCTGTCCGTGGGCGCTGTCGCCCTGTTCGCCATCGCCGCCATGGGCTTTGCCATGTCGCAGATCATCGGTGGCGTGCTGATCGCGGCAGTCACCATCGGCATGATCGTGGTCGCGGTGCAGATGAGTGTGCAGCGCCTGCACGACATAGGTTGGTCGGGCTGGCTCTTGCTGCTCAGCATCGTGCCGATTATCGGTGGTGTGTTCTCCCTGTTGCTGCTGGTGGTGCCCGGCAGCATGGGCGCCAACCGCTTCGGCCCACCGCAGCCGGCGAACAGCACGGCGGTTAAAGTGCTGGCCGCACTCTGGCTGGTGCCGATCCTGGCGCTGCTGATTGCAGTTTTTGTCGGCGGCATTGGCATGTTCAGCGAGTTGGGCGGCGAACTCGGTCTGCCCAGCAGCTACAGCGAATCGCCCACCGACGCCGTCGAGGACTACAGCGATTACAGCGATGCGGCCGAGCCCGCCGCGCCAGCTGCTGCAACCGATGCCGAAGCGGCCGGTGCTGCAAGCGACTCCAGCGCAGAGTAACCGCCGCTTCTGGCAACCCGACACGACCGGAGCTAACCAAGGCCGGTTCGGTCACGGAGAACTTGCATGCCCCGTTACGCCCTGATTACCGGCGCCTCCAGTGGCATCGGCCTGGCCCTGGCCGAAGCGCTGGCCCGGCGCGGCCGCAGTTTGATTCTGGTGGCCCGGCAGCGCGACGCCCTGGAAAGCATTGCCTGCGAGTTGACTCAAAGGTTTGGCGTTGAGGTGTTATTCCGCGTGTGCGATCTAGGCGAGCCGATGCAGCTCTCCGGCCTGCTGCACGAACTGGAACAGGGTGAGCGGCAGATCGACTTGCTGGTGAACAATGCCGGGGGCGGCACATCCGGCCCCTTCCTGGAACAGGATTGGGGCCGTGAACGGCAGTTGATCGAGGTAAACATCCTGGCCCTGAGCCGCCTCTGCCATGCCCTGGGCAATGCCATGGCGCTGCAGGGCGGCGGGCAGATCCTCAACGTTGCGGCGGTCGCCGGCTTCCAGCCCGGTGCCTGGATGAGCAACTACTGCGCCAGCAAGGCCTATGTACTGCACTTCTCCGAAGGCTTGCGTGAAGAGTTGCAGAGTCGCGGCATTAAGGTCTCGGTACTCTGCCCCGGGCCCACCCGCACCGCCTTCTTCCGCAACGCGCAGATGGATGCCAGCAGGCTCGAAGGCAGCAAACTAATGATGGGCGCCGAAGAGCTCGCACTGCTTACCGTCAAAGCGCTGGAGAGAAATCGCGCGATCATTATTCCCGGCTGGCGCAACCGACTGCTGGCGTTCAGCCCGCGCCTGGCACCGCGCTGGCTGGTGCGCAAGATCACCGCGGCGATCAATAAGCCTTTTGTCGGCCGCGGAGCATCGCGGCTTCATCCGTAGGCTGGGTTTCGCTATGCTCTACCCAGCCTACGAATACCCGACAACCTCTCAGCCCGCGTTTACTGTACGTCCACTCGCCCACGCCCGTAGCTGCGCCAAATCCTCCGCCATCACCACCGACAGCGGCGCGGTGCTCTTGATGTTCTGCAGCAGCAAGCTCTGTTCCACCGTTTGCTGCTGGGCTTGCCCGGCATACAAGGCGCTGACCACCACCTGCTCGATTTCCGCCCCGGAGAAACCGTCGCTGGCTGCGGCCAGCTGCGCCAGATCAAAGCCCGTCGGTTCCAGCTCACGACGCGCCAGATGGATGCGGAAAATCTCCGCCCGCACCGTCGCATCCGGCAAGTCGACGAAGAACAGCTCATCGAAACGCCCCTTACGCACCAACTCCGGCGGCAGCCGGTCGATGGCATTCGCGGTCGCCACCATAAACACCGGCGCCTTGCGCTCGGCCATCCAGGTCAACAACGTGCCGAGCACCCGCTGACTGACGCCGCCATCCTGCTCGCCGCTGGCCAGGCCCTTCTCCACTTCGTCCATCCACAACACGCAAGGCGCCATCTGCTCGGCCAGCTTGAGGGCTTCACGCAGATTGCGCTCGGTCTCGCCAAAGAACTTGTTGTACAGACAGGCGAAATCCAAGCGCAGCAACGGCAAGCCCCACAGCCCGGCCACCGCTTTCGCCGCCAGACTTTTACCGCCGCCCTGCACCCCCACCAGCAGCATGCCTTTGGGCAGATCGGCGCCCTTGCCCTCAAGGAAGATGCCTTGCCGCTCGGCCAGCCAGCGCTTGAGGTTGCCCAGCCCGCCGACCTCGGCGAAGCGCGCGGTGTCGTACTCGAAACTGAGCACACCTTCCAGATCGAGCAACTGGAACTTGGTCTTGTTCAACTCCGGCAAATCTTCCTGGGTGATCGCGCCATCGTCGCAAATCACCCCGCGCGCCAAGGCCCGTGCCTCCGCATGGCTCATGCCGCGCAGGTTTTTCACCACCTGCTGCAGCGTGCGGTTGTCGGTGCGCACCCGTGTGCCGCGATTGCGCTCGCTCCAACGCGTCGCCTCCTCACGCACAATCGCCAGCAACGCCTCTTCCGCGGGCAATGCCAGGGTGAAACGCGCGGCATAGCGCTGTACTTCCGCCGGCAATTTCAGCGCATGCGAGACCAGCACCAGGGTTGGCTTGTGCGGCGCCTCGGCCATGGCGATTTCCTTGAGCAGGCGCACCAGCTTGGGGTTATCCGCGAGAAACGGATGCAGGTCGCAGAGCACATAGAGGTTCGGTTGCGGGTCGTGCTTGATCAGCTTGAGCGCCGCTTCCGGCTCGCTGGTCGGCTGCTCGCCCTGCTGCTCAGCACCGAACCCCAGGCGCTGCAGGCCCTCGGTCACCGTCCAGGTATACAGGCCGAGACCACGCTTGACCGCCAGACTGGTGAGCGTCTCCAGCACTCGCAGCTCATCCCAGGACTCGATTACCACCAGCTTGACCTTGGAGTCGAGCACCAAGCCCAGATCATGAATATCGTTCTTCACACCTACTCCTTGTGAATACCGGCTAAGGCTGGCCGGGCTTACCGTGCACCGTTAAACTCGGGGCTTCTTATCGCAAGCCGGAGAGCCGTCCGTGGACTGTCTGTTCTGCAAGATCGTCGCCGGGGATATTCCCGCGCGCAAGCTTTATGAAGATGACCAGGTGTTCGCCTTCCACGATATCGGCCCACAGGCCCCCGTGCATTTCCTGGTGGTCCCGAAACGCCATATCGCCACCCTCAATGACCTGGGCGAAGACGATAAAGCGCTGGCCGGGCATATGCTCTTCACCGCCCAGCGCCTGACCAAGGAACTGGGCTGCGACGCCGGCTTTCGGGTGGTAATGAACTGCAACGCGCAAGGCGGGCAAACCGTTTACCACATTCATATGCATGTGCTCGGTCAGCGCCAGATGCACTGGCCGCCGGGCTGATGCGGCGAGTTTTAACCCCCTCACTCACAACACTGCTATCGCTGCCGGCCTTCGCCTAATAAGGCCGGCGCAACCTCAAGCAGCCACAGCATAAGGGCTACACCCCGGGCTTGCGGGCGCTGCACGAGCTACCCCGGTCGCGACCGCTCCAGGGGATTGGAGTAAACTGCCCGCGTAGATTCTTCCGGAGGCGCCTTTATGGCTACCGAACGCCACTACTCTGCCGTTGACCGTCTGTTGCTGCAAGCCGATGCGGCGCTGCGCACGCTGCTGCCCTTCAGCGGCCAGCCCTACCGTCCGTCACCGGCGCTGGTGCAGCCCGAAGCCGAGCTGAATGCCGAAGACGCTCGGCATGTCGCCGGGCTGATGCGCATCAACCATACCGGCGAGGTCTGCGCCCAGGCGCTCTATCAAGGCCAGGCGCTGACCGCCAAGCTGCCGCAAGTGCGCACCGCCATGGAACATGCGGCCGATGAAGAAGTGGATCACCTGGCCTGGTGCGAGCAGCGCATCCGCCAGTTGGGCAGCCACCCGAGCGTGCTCAACCCGTTGTTCTATGGCCTGTCCTTTGGCGTCGGCGCTGTGGCCGGCCTGATCAGCGACCGAGTCAGCCTGGGCTTTGTCGCCGCGACTGAAGATCAGGTGTGCAAACACCTGGACGAGCATCTGACCCAGTTGCCGATCGAGGATGAAAAATCCCGCGCCATTCTCGAACAGATGCGCAGCGATGAAGCGCAACACGCCGCCAGCGCACTCGAGGCCGGCGGCTTCCGTTTCCCGGCGCCGCTCAAGTTCGGCATGAGCCTGCTGTCCAAGGTCATGACCACAAGCACCTACCGGATCTGATCCCGGCACAACGAAGAAGGGCGCCAATCGGCGCCCTTCTTCATGCTCTCAGAGATTAACGCGGCATATTGCGCGCGGAGAAGATCTCCAGCATTTCGTGCTTGACCCGAGTGGCCACCAGCTCACGTTGCGCGCTGGAAAGATTCTGCGTGGCGTCGCCGAACAGGTAGTTATCCAGTTCGAACTCCTTGAGCAGCATCTTGGTATGGAACAGGTTCTCCTGGTACACGTTGACGTCGGTCATTTGATAGGCCGCCTGCGTGTCCTCGGACAGGTAGTTCTGGATCGAGTTGATCTCGTGATCGATGAAATGCTTCTGGCCTTCCACGTCGCGAGTGAAACCACGCACCCGATAGTCGACCGTGACTATGTCCGAATCGAACTGGTGGATCAGGTAGTTCAGCGCCTTCAGCGGCGAGATCACCCCGCAGGTGGACACGTCGATATCCACCCGGAAGGTCGCGATGCCGTCCACCGGATGGATCTCCGGGTAGGTGTGCACGGTGATATGGCTTTTATCCAGGTGCGCCAGAATGGTTTCCGGCAGCGGGCCTGGTGACTCCTCGATCTGGCTGTCGGTCGGGGTGACCGGCTGCTCGGAGATCAGAATGGTCACGCTGGCGCCTTGCGGGTCGTAATCCTGGCGGGCGATATTGAGGATATTGGCGCCGATAATGTCGACAACATCGGTGAGAATCTGCGTCAGGCGCGCGGCGTCGTACTCTTCATTGATGTACTGGACGTAGGCCTGCTGGTCTTCCGGCGTTTCCGCGTAGCAGATGTCATAGATGTTGAAGCTCAAGGTCTTCGTCAGGTTGTTGAACCCGTGGAGCTTGAGTTTGCTTTTCACCGTAGGTAACTCTCTTTAGCTATGCGGCATTGCCGCGTGATCGAGCATGCCCGTCAGATGCGAACGACGCGTCTGCGTAGGACGGTTAACACCTCTTCGCGATGGCGATTTTGGTTGTTTGTGCGAGGCCCTGATTGGAAAACCAGCGCCCCTGAAAAAGGGGCGCCATTATGCAGAGGTCGGCAACCTGCTGCCAGAGTGTGCACCACTTTTGTGATGCTCGGATGTCGGCCGCCGAGTGGCGACTCAAGCGAGTTCGATGATCTCGTAATCGTGGGTGATCTCTACTCCACCACGACCGAGCATGATCGACGCCGAGCAGTACTTCTCCGCCGACAATTCAACCGCGCGCTTCACCTGCGCCTCTTTCAGGCCACGGCCCTTGACCACGAAATGCACGTGGATCTTGGTGAAGACCTTCGGCTCTTCGCTGGCGCGTTCGGCCTCGAGAAAGGCCTCACAGCTTTCCACCGCTTGGCGGGATTTCTTCAGGATGCTGACCACATCGAAGTTAGTGCAGCCACCCAGGCCGATCAGCAGCATTTCCATCGGGCGCACGCCGAGATTGCGTCCACCGTTCTCCGGCGGGCCATCCATCACCACGGCATGACCGCTGCCGGACTCACCGAGAAACAGGGCTTCGCCAGCCCACTGAATGCGTGCTTTCATTGCCACGACTCCGCTGTTAAAAAGAGCGGCCAGCTTAGCACAGCGCTATAGACGGACTTAGTCACAGCAGAGCGTCTGATAGTCATAGCGCAGATGTTAGTTACGTCGCAAAACCGCTCAGCGGCCATGAGTGTCTGTTAAGCTGGCGCCGGATTACTGGCACACTCTGGGCCGGATAACTTATAAGAAAGTGCCTGCTAGACAAAGGCTTACTTTTATTTTCTCGGGGCTAGGTCATGGTAGCGATAACACTTACACCGAAAATAAAAAACCTCGACAAGCTTCTCGCCCACTGTCACCGCCGTCGCTACACCGCCAAAAGCACCATCATCTATGCCGGCGATCGCTGTGAAACCCTGTTTTTCATCGTCAAAGGCTCGGTCACCATCCTGATCGAAGATGACGATGGCCGCGAGATGATCATCGCCTACCTCAACGCCGGGGACTTCTTCGGCGAGATGGGCTTGTTTGAAAAAGACGGCAGCGAAAAAGAACGCAGTGCCTGGGTGCGCGCGAAGACCGAATGCGAAGTGGCCGAACTGAGCTACGCCAAGTTTCGCGAGCTGACCCAACAGGATCCGGACATCCTCTACGCCCTCGGCAGTCAGATGGCCGAACGCCTGCGCAACACCACGCGCAAGGTCGGCGACCTGGCCTTCCTCGACGTCACCGGGCGCGTCGCCCGCACCCTGCTGGATCTGTGCAAACAGCCGGATGCCATGACCCATCCGGATGGCATGCAGATCAAGATCACTCGCCAGGAAATCGGCCGTATCGTCGGTTGCTCGCGAGAAATGGTCGGTCGCGTGCTCAAGGCCCTGGAAGAACAAGGGCTGGTCCACGTCAAAGGCAAGACCATGGTGGTGTTCGGCACGCGCTGAAGCGCAGAAACCAAAAGGCCGGCTGAATGCCGGCCTTGTTTATCGGTGAGGTTTAACCCCCCTCAATCGACGTCAGGGCTGGTCAGCACGCGGTGGCGCTCGGGGAAGAACAAGCGCTGCAGCTCGGCGCCGGGGTTATCCGCGCGCATAAAGGCCTCGCCGACCAGGAAACCGTAGACCTCACTGATTTCCATCAATTCGACATCCGCACGGTTCATGATCCCGCTTTCGGTCACCACCAAACGCTCACGAGGAATCCGCGGCAGCAGATCGAGGGTGGTTTCCAGGTTGACCTCGAAGGTATGTAGATTGCGGTTGTTGATGCCAATCAGCGGCGTGTCGAGGGTCTTTAGCGCCCGCTCCAGTTCATCGCCATCGTGCACCTCGACCAACACATCCAGGCCAAAATCTTTCGCCACCGCAGCCAGTTCCGCCATCCGCGCATCGTCCAGCGCCGAGACGATCAACAGCACGCAATCGGCTCCAAGGGCACGCGCCTCGACGATTTGATAGGGATCGAGCATGAAATCCTTGCGGATCACCGGCAGGCTGCAGGCTGCACGCGCCTCCTGCAGATAGCGATCGTCGCCCTGGAAGAAGTCCACGTCGGTCAACACCGACAGACAGGCTGCGCCGCCGGCCTCGTAACTTTTAGCGATCTCTGCCGGCACGAAGTGTTCACGCAGCACGCCCTTGCTCGGCGAGGCCTTCTTGATCTCGGCAATCACCGCGGGCTCTTTGCGCTTGGCGCAGGCCAGCAGCGCCTTGGCAAAACCGCGCGGCGCATCGGCCGCTCGCGCTTCGCGCTCGAGCTCCGCCAGACTGACCAGCGTGCGCCGAGCAGCCACTTCCTCGGCTTTGCGCGCGAGGATTTTTTCGAGGATGGTGGGCAGGCTCACGCTTCATTCTCCTGGCGGAACACCGCGGTCAAGGACACCAGCTCTTCCAGTTTTTCGCGGGCCAGCCCCGTGTGCAGCGCATCGTGAGCCAGGTGCATGCCTTCCTTCAGGCTGCTGGCGTGGTCCGCGGCATAGAGTGCGGCGCCGGCATTGAGGACGATCATCTCGGCGGCTTTCTGACCGTTCTCGGTCTTGCGTCGGCCGAGGGCATCGCGGATCAACTCCAGCGACGCTTGCGGCGTATCCACCGTCAAGCCGATCAGACTCTGGCTCTTGATGTCGAAGTCTTCCGGCTGGATGCAGTATTCGCTGAGCACCCCCTTGTTCAGTTCCGCTACGAAGGTGGGCGCCGCCAGGCTGATCTCGTCGAGCCCATCCTGCGCATGCACGACCAGCACATGCTCGCTGCCCAGACGTTGCAGCACTTCGGCCATCGGCCGGCACAGCGCCTGGCTGAATACGCCGATCACCTGATGCTTCACCGCTGCCGGGTTGGTCATAGGCCCGAGCATGTTGAACAGGGTCCGCAAGCCCAGCTCGCGGCGCGGGCCGATCGCATGCTTCATCGCGCCGTGATGGGCCGGCGCGAACATGAAGCCCACACCCACCGTCTCGACACAACGGGCCACCTGCTTGGGGCTGAGGTTCAGGTAAACCCCGGCGGCCTCGAGCAAGTCGGCACTGCCGCTCTTGCCGGACACCGCGCGGTTGCCATGTTTGGCCACGGTGCCGCCCGCCGCCGCGACCACGAAAGCCGCCGCCGTGGAGACGTTGAAGATATTCATGCCGTCGCCACCGGTGCCGCAGGTGTCGACCAAGCGTTCGGCGTTGATCTGCACCGGCGCGGCCAGCTCGCGCATGACCTGGGCGGCCCCGGCGATTTCGTCGATGGTCTCGCTCTTCATGCGCATGCCCATCAGGAAGGCACCGATCTGCGCGTCGGTGCACTGCCCGGTCATGATTTCGCGCATGACGTCCTGCATTTCCTCGGTACTCAGGTCGAGCTGGCTGACGATCCGGTTGAGGGCTTCCTTGATGTTCATCCGCGCACGCCTCCGTGTTGTTTGAGGAAGTTGGTAAAGAGTTCGTGGCCTTGTTCGGTAAGGATAGATTCCGGATGGAACTGCACACCCTCGATGTTCCAGGTTTTATGCCGCAGGCCCATGATCTCGTCCACCGAGCCATCTTCCCGTTGAGTCCAGGCGGTCACTTCCAGGCAGTCCGGCAGGGTTTCACGCTTGACTATCAAGGAGTGGTAGCGGGTCACCGTCAGCGGGTTGTTCAGTCCGCTGAACACGCCCTGGTTTTCGTGAACAACCGGGCTGGTCTTGCCGTGCATCACCTGGCGCGCCCGCACCACATCGCCGCCAAAGGCCTGGCCGATGCTTTGATGGCCCAGGCAAACGCCAAGGATCGGCAGCTTGCCGGCGAAGTGCTCGATCACCGCCAGCGACACGCCGGCTTCGGTCGGCGTGCAAGGGCCAGGCGAGACCACGATACGCTCGGGGTTCAGCGCTTCGATTTGCGCCACCGTCAGTTCGTCGTTGCGGATGACTTTTACCTCGGCACCCAGCTCGCCGAGGTACTGCACGACGTTGTAGGTGAAAGAGTCGTAGTTATCGATCATTAGCAGCATGGCTGGGCTCCTCAGGCGTCGGTCTTGGTGGGTTGTTCGGCTAAAGTCACGGCGCGAAACATCGCGCGACGTTTATTCAGTGTCTCTTCCCACTCCAGCGCCGGCACCGAGTCGGCGACTATGCCGCCGCCGGCCTGCACATGCAGCTCGCCGTTTTTAATCACCGCGGTGCGGATCGCAATCGCGGTGTCCATATTGCCGTTCCACGCCAGATAGCCCACGGCACCGCCGTAGACCCCACGCTTGACCGGTTCCAGCTCATCGATGATTTCCATCGCGCGGATCTTCGGCGCGCCGGACAAGGTGCCCGCCGGCAGAATCGCCCGTAACGCATCCATCGCGCTCAGCTCGCTCTTCAGCTGGCCGGTGACGTTGGAGACGATGTGCATGACGTTGGAATAACGTTCGATGACCATTTTCTCGGTGACCTTCACCGAGCCGGTCTTGGCCACCCGGCCGACATCGTTGCGACCCAAGTCGATCAGCATCAGGTGCTCGGCGAGTTCCTTGGCATCGGACAGCAGGTCGTGTTCCAGCGCCAAATCGGCCTCTTCGCTGGCGCCGCGTGGACGGGTGCCGGCGATCGGGCGGACGGTGACCAGGTTGTCCTCGACCCGTACCAGCACTTCCGGCGAGCTGCCCACCACGTGGAAGTCGCCGAAGTTGAAGAAGTACATATAGGGCGTCGGGTTGAAGCAGCGCAGCGCCCGGTAGAGATCGATCGGCGCCGCCTTGAAGTCGATGGACATGCGCTGCGACGGCACCACCTGCATGCAGTCGCCGGCGAGGATGTATTCCTTGATGGTGCCCACCGAGCGTTCGTAGTCCTCACGGGTGAAGCTGGAGCGGAACAGCGGCTCGGCGCCCGATTCCTGGGTGAAGTCCAGACCACGCCGGGGCGTGATCGGCTGACGGAGCTTTTCCAGCAACTCTTCCAGACGCGCCCGGCCATTTTCGTAGGCGTTGGCCTCGGCCGGGTCGGCCAGCACTATCGCGTGCATCTTGCCGGCCAGGTTGTCGAACACCACCACCGCGTCGGAGACCATCAAGAGGATGTCGGGATTGCCCAGCGGATCGGGGTTCGGGCACTTGCCCAGACGCTTCTCCACATAGCGCACGCAGTCGTAGCCGAAATAGCCGACCAGGCCACCGTTGAAGCGCGGCAGCCCCGGGATGCTCGGCACCCGGTAGCGCGCCTTGAACTGCTCGACGAAGGCCAGCGGGTCTTCCGCTTCCAGCCGCTCGATCTCGACGCCATCCTGGCTCACGCTGATCTGCTGCTCATGCACGCGCAGCACGGTGCGGCACGGCAGGCCGATGATCGAGTAACGCCCCCATTTCTCCCCGCCCTGGACGGACTCGAGCAGATAGGAGTTGGGTTGGTCGGCCAGCTTCAGGTAGATCGACAGCGGGGTGTCGAAGTCGGCCAGGGTTTCGCAGGCAAGCGGGATACGGTTATAGCCGGCAGCGGCTAAACGCAGGAATTCTTCGCGGGTCATGAATCAGCCTCGTGGCTTGAGGGTAAAAGCCTATCTAATATCTGCTGCGCTTGGTGAGGCGGCGTTTCGCCTTGCCTGACCTGCGCTCGCGACGATCTTAGATTAGGTTTAGGTCGGATAGGCAAACGCGCCGGCGAACCGGCCAGGATCGAATCAGGCGCGCCAACGCCAACGGGCCAAGGCCTTGAGGATTTTCATCCCTGACTGTATGAACCCTGACTTCACGAACCAGTGTTTGCGGGTGACCACCACGATGGAATCTCTTGGGCGGGGGGATTGAGTAGTGTCGGGCAACGTTAGCGCAGCGGCTGGCTCGAAGCAACCAGGCAGCAGCTCGCGCAGATCATCGATCACTAGCGCCGGCGACTCTTCGGCAATCGGCCGGCCGTGGTTATAACCGTAACTCATGGCCACGCAGGACACGCCGGCGGCTTTGGCGGCCAGCACGTCGCTGCGCGAGTCACCGATAAACAGTGCATCTTGCGCATTGACTTCGGCCATTTTCATCACCTGCAGCAGTGCCGTCGGGTCGGGCTTCTGTTGCGGCAGGGTATCGCCGCCGATGATCCAACGGAAATAGCGACCGATGCGCATTTCATCCAGCAGCGGCGCGACGAAACGCTCCGGCTTGTTGGTGATCAGCGCCATTTCGACGCCCTGCTGCTTCAGCCACTTCAGCGTTTCGCGCACGCCAGGATAGAGCAGGGTCAGGCCATGGCTGTCGGCATAAGCCTCCATAAACACGGCCAGGGCTTGCTCGGTCTCGGCTTCGCCCACTGCCCCATGCTGCAGATCGCCGGCCAGGGCGCGCCGCACCAGCACCCGCGCGCCATTGCCGACCCAGTTGCGCACCCGCTCGATACCCGCGGCCGGCCGGCCGAGGGTCAGCAGCATCTGATCGATAGCCGCCGCCAGATCCGGCGCCGAGTCGACCAAGGTGCCGTCCAGGTCGAACATCACCAGCCGCGGCAGGCGACCGGGGAGCAACCGATGGAAACCACTCATCCGCGCGCGCGCGCCAGTTCTTCACGCATTTGCTGGATCACTGCGGCGTAGTCCGGCGTATTGAAGATGGCGGAGCCGGCGACAAAGGTGTCGGCACCGGCGGCGGCGATTTCGCGGATGTTCTGCACATTCACCCCGCCGTCGATTTCCAGGCGAATCTCACGCCCGGAGGCCTCGATCAGCGCTCGCGCTTCGCGCAGTTTATCGAGGGTGCCGGGAATGAACTTCTGCCCGCCGAAGCCAGGGTTGACGCTCATCAACAGGATCATGTCGACCTTGTCCATCACGTACCTCAGGCTTTCCAGCGAGGTGGCCGGATTGAACACCAGGCCGGCCTTGCAACCGCCGTCCTTGATCAACTGCAGCGAACGATCGATATGGCCGCTGGCTTCGGGATGGAAGGTGATGTAGCTGGCACCGGCCTCGATGAAGTCGCCGATGATGCGGTCGACCGGCGAAACCATCAGGTGCACATCGATCGGCGCGGTGATGCCGTACTTGCGCAGTGCCGTGCAGACCATCGGGCCGATGGTCAGGTTGGGCACGTAGTGGTTGTCCATCACATCGAAATGGACGATGTCGGCGCCGGCGGCGAGGACGTTGTCGACCTCCTCACCCAGGCGGGCGAAGTCGGCGGAGAGAATCGACGGAGCAATAGCGAAGGGCTGCATGGCGCACCTCAGAGCGAAATCACAGTGGCGCGCATTGTAGCCTGAGTCGGTCGATCAGGCGGTTGTCATGTGTCAGTGGCGGGCCGGCAACTTTGCTCGCAGGCCCGCCTTCACAGTCGCAGACCAGCCCCTACAACGGCGGACTCAGGCGTCACTCGGGCGGCGCGATACGCAGCTGCTCGCTACGCCCACGCAGCCACTCCAGGGTCAGCAACAGCACCACGGAGAAGCCGATCAGCAAGGTCGCCGCCGCGGCGATGGTCGGGCTGAGGTTCTCGCGGATACCGCTGAACATCTGCCGCGGCAAGGTGGCTTGCTCGGGGCCGGCGAGGAACAGCGTCACCACCACCTCGTCGAACGAGGTGGCGAAAGCGAACAGCGCCCCAGAGATCACCCCGGGAGCGATCAGCGGCAAGGTCACCTGGAAGAACGCCGTCAGCGGCGCGGCGCCGAGGCTGGCCGCCGCGCGCACCAGGTTGTAGTTGAAACCCTGCAAGGTGGCCGACACGGTGATGATCACGAACGGTACGCCGAGCACGGCATGCACCAGAATCAGCGATATATAGCTGTTGCCCAACCCCAGCGGCGCGAAGAACAGGTAGCTGGCCACACCGACTATCACCACCGGCACCACCATCGGCGAAATCACCAGGCTCATCACCAGCGCCTTGCCGCGAAACTCACCGCGGGTCAGGCCGATCGCCGCCAGGGTGCCGAAGACCATCGCCAGCACGGTCGCCGCCGGGGCGACGATCATGCTGTTCTTCAACGAGCGCATCCATTCGGCCGAGGCGAAGAAGTCCTGGTACCAGTGCAGCGAGAAGCCCTGCAGCGGATAGACCAGGAAACTCCCGGAGTTGAACGACAGCGGCACTATCACCAGCACCGGCAAGATCAGGAACAACAGCACCAGGCCGCAGAGGATGCGCAGCGTGTAGAACCAGACGCGCTCGATGGGGGACAGGTAAGGACTGAGCATTTCGACTTCTCCTTAAACAGACGGCTTAGCTCAGGCGCAGGCGGCTCGCGCCCACCAGCCAGCTGTAAACCACGTAGAGCACCAGGGTGGCGAAGAGCAGCAGGCCGCCGAGGGCCGTGGCCATGCCCCAGTTGATGCTGGTGTTGGTGTAGAACGCGACGAAGTAGCTGACCATCTGGTCGGTCGGGCTGCCGAGCAGCGCCGGGGTGATGTAGTAACCAATCGCCAGGATGAACACCAGCAGGCAACCGGCGCCGACACCGGCCAAGGTCTGCGGGAAGTACACCCGCCAGAAGCTGGCGAACGGATGGCAGCCGAGGGAAATCGCCGCCCGCATATAGGTCGGCGAGATGCCCTTCATCACGCTGTAGATCGGCAGGATCATGAACGGCAGCATGATGTGCACCATCGAGATGTACACCCCGGTACGGTTGAACACCAGCTCCAGTGGCTTGTCGATCAGCCCCAGGCCGAGCAACGCGCCATTGATCAAACCGCCCGATTGCAAGAGCACGATCCAGGCGGCCACCCGCACCAGAATCGAGGTCCAGAACGGCAGCAGCACCAGGATCATCAACAGGTTGCTCTGGCGTGACGGCAGGTTGGCCAGCAGATAGGCCAGCGGATAGGCCAGCACCAGGCAGATGGCGGTGATCACCAGGCCCATCCAGAAGGTGCGGGCGAAAATATCCAGGTAAATCGCCTGATCCGGCGTGGCCGCTGCCAGCTCGCCGAGGTCGTCGATGCGATGATCGACCGCCGCCAGCAGATAAAACGGGGTGACGCTGCGGGTGTTGCGGCTGATCGCCTGCCAATAGGCAGGGTCGCCCCAACGCTCATCGAGAGCTTGCAGCGCCTCTTTATAAGAGGCCGGCTCGGTTTTGAACGGTAGCGCCCGGGCGGTTTTCGCCATCAGGCTGCGGTAACCGGCCAATTCCATATTCAGACGCTTGGACAGATCGCCCAGGGTCTGATTCTTCCGCGCCTCGGCCAGGTCCAGGCTCAGCGCCTGGTAGGCCGGTTCGCCAGGCAAGGCCTTGCCATCCCAACTGGCGACCGCCTCGAGGGTGCGTGGCAGCGTGCCAACCACTTCGCTGTTACCGACGCTCTTGTAGAGCAGCGCGACAATCGGCACCAGAAAGATCAGCAGCAGAAACAGCACCAGCGGCAGAATCAGCGCCTGGGCCTTCAAACGGTTCAGCCGCTCGGCACGCGCCAGACGTTGTTTCAGGGTGGGGCCGGCGACCTCGGTCAAGGGCACTGCGATGGCCATAGCGAACTCCGGAAAACGGGTGGCCTGAGCCACCAGAAATAAAATCTACTCGTCGTCCCCGCGTAGGCGGGGACCCAGTTCTCGAGTTTTCTGGGCTCCCGCCTGCGCGGGAGTGACGATACTGCGGTCGCGTAGCCGGCATTGCTCCGGCTACGCGACCCGACCTACTTGGCCGCCCAGGAGTTGAAGCGCTGCTCCAGTTGCTCGCCGTAGTCGGCCCAGAAGGTGACGTTCATGGCCACCTGGTTCTCGATGTTTTCCGGGGTGGTCGGCATGTCTTTCAACAGCGACTTATCCAGCAGCGGCACGGCCTGCTTGTTCGCCGGGCCGTAGGCGATGTTTTCCGAATAGATCTTCTGTTGCTCGGGCTTAACCGAGAAGGCGATGAACTTCTGTGCTTCGGCCGAGTTCTTCGCGCCTTTCGGGATGGCCCAGGCGTCGAAGTCATAGATGCCGCCGTTCCACACCACCTTCAGGTTGCTTTCCTTCTGTACGGCAGCGATGCGGCCGTTGTAGGCCGAGCTCATCACCACGTCACCGGAAGCCAGGTACTGCGGCGGCTGGGCGCCGGCTTCCCACCACTGAATGCTCGGTTTCAGCTGATCGAGCTTCTTGAACGCGCGGTCGACGCCCTCTTTGGTCGCCAGCACGCTGTAGACGTCCTTCGGCGCCACGCCATCGGCCATCAAGGCGAATTCCAGGGTGTACTTGGCGCCTTTACGCAGGCCACGCTTGCCGGGGAATTTCTCGGTATCCCAGAAATCCGCCCAACTGGTCGGCGCGCTTTGCAGCTTGTCGGCGTTGTAGGCGAGCACCGTAGACCAGACGAAGAAGCCCACGCCGCAAGGTTGGATGGCCCCCGGCACGAAGTCTGCGGGATTACCGAACTGGGCCGGGTCGAGCTCTTCGAACATACCCTCGTCACAGCCACGGGCCAACTCCGGCGACTCCACTTCGACCAGATTCCAGGACACGCTCTTGGTGTCGACCATGGCTTTCACCTTGGCCATCTCGCCGTTGTATTCACCGGCGATGATTTTGCCGTTGCCGGCCGCCTCCCAGGGTGCGTAAAACGCTTTGACCTGGGCGTTCTTGTTCGCCCCGCCAAAGGAGATGACGGTCAGGTCGGCCGCCATGGCCTGAGCGGCGCAAGCCAGCCCGAGAGCCAGGGCGGTGAGTTTGAGAGATTTATTCATTGTTGTTTTCTCCACAGTTCAGGTTGGTAAAGAATGCAGGGTTGGTAAAGCGCGGGGTCGATCAGTGAGCTTCCAATAACGGGTCGAGCGCGCGGACGTGCTCGACGTGCCAGCCGAGCGGCACCACGTCACCCACCGCGAGGGCCGGATCCAGCTCGGCAATCGGTTGTTTGACGAAGAAGTCGGCCTTGCCACACACCTCCAGACGCACACGCACGTGGTCGCCCAGGTAGATGAATTCCTCCACCCGACCGGAGAAGCGATTCGTGCAGGCCTCGCTGGAGCCGTTCAACAGCACCCGTTCCGGGCGGATCGACAGGGTCACCGGCTCGCCGGTCTGACCGACGTTGACCGCCAGTGCCTCGACCTTCTCGCCGCGCGCCAGCTCGACCACGCAGCGCTCACCCGTGTGGCTGAGCAGGCGCCCATTGATGCGGTTGTTCTCGCCGATGAAGTTGGCGACGAAGGTGTTCTTCGGCTCTTCATACAGGGTGCGCGGCGCGGCGATCTGCTGGATCTCGCCCTGATGGAATACCGCCACCCGGTCGGACATGGTCAGCGCTTCGCCCTGGTCGTGGGTGACGTAGACCACGGTCACGCCGAGGCGCTTGTGCAGGTGTTTGATTTCCATCTGCATGTGCTCGCGCAGCTGTTTGTCCAGCGCGCCAAGCGGCTCATCCATCAGCACCAGTTGCGGCTCGAACACCAGTGCACGGGCCAGCGCCACGCGCTGCTGCTGGCCGCCGGAGAGCTGGCCGGGATAGCGGTTGCGAAAGCTGTCGAGCTGCACCATCGACAGCGCGCGCTTGACCCGCTCGCTGATGTCGGTCTTGCTCAGGCCACGCACCGACAGCGGAAACGCCAGGTTCTCCGCCACGGTCATGTGCGGGAACAAGGCGTAGTTCTGAAAGACCATGCCGATGTCGCGCTTGTGCGGCGGGACGTTGTTAATCGAGCGCCCGGCGAGGAGAATTTCCCCGGCGGTGGGCGTCTCGAAACCGGCCAGCATCATCAGGCTGGTGGTTTTGCCGGAGCCGGACGGCCCGAGCAGGGTGAGGAATTCGCCTTTGCGAATATCCAGGTTGAGGTCTTTGACGATGAGGTTCTCGCCGTCGTAGCTCTTCTGTACGCCACGGAAGCTGACCAGCACATCGTTCGCTTGCGTCTCGACCATAACCACACCTTTGATTTTTTTGTATGTCGTGGTTAAAGACTAGAGAAGCCTGCAGACAGCGCAAATCGGGGGGTATGAGAGATTGCTATAAGAACAGTGGACGACTGTGGGTAGGGATTGCCCTACACGCACGGCGCGAACAGGCATGGACCGGCGGGCGGCGACGGCGAGCTGGGCCTGTCGCCGCGCAATGGGGGTCGCAAATGGATATGTCGCTGCTGAAGATGCGCCGGGGAATGCCGTAGGGCGGACTCCAGAGCGCAGCGAACAGTCCGCCGCCTGGCGTTGCGTGGCATGACCTGGCGTACTGCTGCGCGAATACGCCCTACCGCATCAGACCAGCTTATGCTCCAGGGCATAGCGCACCAGATCCGCCACCGAGCCGGCATTCAGCTTTTGCATCAAGCGTGCCTTGTGGGTGCTGATGGTCTTGTTGCTGAGCGCCAGTTGCTGGGCGATATCGTTGACGTTGGCACCCTGGACCAGGCGCTCGAACACCGAGAACTCGCGCTCGGACAGCCGCGCATGCAACGGCCGTGAATCGGTCAGGCCGACTTCGAAGACCATCCGGTCGGCCAGCTCCGGGTCGATATAGCGGCCGCCGGCGGCCACCTTGCGAATCGCCGTGAGCAGCAACGCCGGGTCGCTGTCCTTGGTCGCGTAACCCGCCGCCCCGACCTTCAAGGCCCGCGCGGCCATCTGCGCCTCATCGTGCATCGACAACACCAGGATCGCCGGCGCATGGTGCAAGGCGCGAATCCGTGGAATCGCCTCCAAGCCGTTGACACCGGGCATGGAGATATCCAACAGCACCACCTCGCACTCGACCTGCCGCAGGATTTCCAGCAACTGCTCGCCATTACTGGCTTCGCCGACCACGCTGAGGTCTTTGGCCAGGCCGATCAGTTGCTTGATGCCCTCACGGACGATGGTGTGATCTTCGGCAACCAGAACACGAATCACGCAGGTGTCTCCTTAGGCTGGGGCCTGTCAATCCAATGGGATGCGCACGCTCAAGGTGGTGCCTTCGCCGAGCCGACTGTCGAGCGTCAAGCTGCCACCGAGCATCAGCACGCGCTCACGCATGCCGACCAGGCCGAAGGAGCTGGAGCGGCCCGGGGCGACGACGAAACCGCAGCCATCGTCGCTGACCGTCAGGCACAACGCACCCTCTTCCAGTGCCAGGCGCAGTTCGACAGTATGCGCCTGCGCATGCCGCATGACGTTGGTCAGCGCCTCCTGGAGGATGCGAAACAGGCCGATGGCCTTGGCGTCCGCCAGCGCCGGCAAGTTCTCCGGCACCTGCACCAGGCAGGGAATCTGCGTGCGCGCCTCGAAGCGCTGGGCCTGCCATTCGATCGCCGAGCCGATGCCCGCGTCGAGGATCGGCGGACGCAGGGCGGTGGCCACATCGCGCACCAGTTGGAACAGATTGGCGATCAAGCGCTTCATGCTGTTCAGGCGTTCCTGCAAGCCCGGGTCAAGCTCGGCATAGGCCAGCTCGCACATCGAGGTTTCCAGCTTGAGCACGGTCAACACTTGGCCCAGCTCATCATGCACTTCACGGGCGATGCGGGCTTTTTCCTCTTCGCGCACGCTCTCCAGGTGCGCCGACAACTCGCGCAGTTGCGCGCGCGACTCGGCCAGTTCCAGCTCGATGCGCTTGTTCTCGCTGATGTCCCAGACGATGCCGTCCCAGACCACCAAACCATCCTGCAGATGCCGGGCAATCGCCTTGATATCCGCCCAGCGCTGCTCACCCTCGCGGGTCAGGATGCGGCCCTGCCAATGCCAATCACTGTCGCTGGCGAGCGCCTGATCCTGGCTGCGGTGATAACTGGCTTTATCGTCCACATGCACCAGGCTGCGCAGGCCGCGGTCGGCGGCCAGCAGCGTGCTGGCGGAATAGCCGACCAGGCTTTCGCTGCCTTCGCTGATAAAGGCAAAGTCCACCGCCGCATCGGGTTGCGAGCGCTCCAGGCGGAACACCAGGCCCGGCACGTTGGCGGCGATGCCTTGCAGGCGTGCTTCACTTTCCTGCAGGGCGGCCAGGGCTCGCCGCCGCTCGGTGACGTCGGTGAGGTACACCACCAGGTACTCGGCCTGGCGAAAACGCAGGAAGCTCAGCGACACATCGGCCGGCAGCGCACTGCCGTCGGCGCGGCGGCAATTGGTCTCGAAACTCAAGGGCCCCTCCTCGCTCGAACGCGCACGCTTCCACAGCGCCAGCCAGCGATCCATATGCAGGCTCGGCTCGAATTCGATCAACGGCCGATCGACCACGCCCCCCGGCACATAACCGAGCATCTGCTCCGCCGCACGGTTGGCGTAGCGCACGTGGCTGTCCCAGTTGACCCAGAGAATGCCGACTGTGCTTTGGTCGATGGAGAACTGGGTCAGGCGCAGCGCTTCTTCCGCCGCCTCGCGCAATTCGATAGCGTGCCGCGCAGCCAGCAAACTGCGCTCCAGCGTATGCAGTTGGCGACGCAACCAGAACAGGCAGGCCAGTGCCGCCAGCAGCAACACCGCGAGCAGCAAGCCGAGGTTCTGCCAGAAGCCCGGCGACTCGGCGAGCCGTGGGTACTTGAGCTGCAACCAGCGCCCGTGCAGTTGATCCAGCTGCTTGGGGGAGATCGTCCGCAGCGCGCTATCGATGATCCCGGACAGCTCCGGCCAGTCGCGCCGCGAGGCGATACGCAGCAGTTGCGGCAAGCCGATATCACCGACCACGGCGAGCTCGGCGAATTCGCTCTCGCGGGATAAGCGACTGAGCTGCGCCTCATCGATCACCGCATATCTGACCTGCTGGCCGAGCAGGTTCTGCAGCGCCTGGCGCTCGCTGGTCGCCGCTTGCAGGTTGAGGTTGATGTAGGTGCCGCGCAGGTAGTCCGCCACCGCACTGGGCATGCGCACGGCGACCGGATCTTGCGCACCGAGCTGTTCCAGATCGACCGCCGCGCCGCCATTGCGCGCGCCCACGAGCAACTGCGGCACGCGCATATAGGGGTCGGAATACAACCACAGCCTGAGCCCGGCCGGGGTCTGGCTCAGGCCCGGGGCCAGGTCGACTTGCCTGGCCCGCACCGCGGCTTCCAGCGCGGCCTGATCGGCATACTGCTGCCAGACCAGCTCGACCTGCAGCGCCGCCGCCAGCCAATTCATCAGCTCGACATTGGCCCCGGAGAGCTGCTGCAGGCGCCGATCGAATTGCGCATAAGGCGCCTGCAAGACCACCCCGACGCGCAACTGCCGATGCTCCGTCAACCAGGCGCGTTGCTGCTCATTCAGCGGCAACGCCACCGCTGCCGCTGCCGCGCTGAGGGCCGGCGTTGGCAGCAACAGCCAACAGGTCAGGAGGCAAAGGGTCAGCAAACGAATCATCCAGCGCACAGCCCCAGGTCGGTTAGAAAAGGACAACCGCCATACCTTACTCCAGCCCACCCAGATCCGGCGAAGGCGCGGCCTGACCAAGAGCCAGCAAGCTATTAGGTTGCCGCCATAGCTCCCGGTCTGGACTGTTCCGCTGCACCCACTACCGCGCCGGGCAGCTAGCGAAAACCGCGGCGCTCACGGATCAAGCCGTAAGCGCCGTGCAGCTCACGGGTTTTCTCCGTAGCCTCGCGTACCCGCGCGGGATCGGCTCCGGCGCCGAGCAGTTTGTCCGGATGGTGCCGGCTCAATAGCCGCCGGTAAGCCCGCTTGATCGCGGCGGGTTCGCTGTCGGCAGTCACGTCGAGCAAGCGCAAGGCGTTCTGATAGGCCGCCGCACTCTGCAACAACGATCCCTTCTGCGGCTCATATTCACCGCCCAGTGCGGCAACCCGGTCGCTGCGCCAACCCAGCCACTTGCCCCACAGCAGAATCAGCCCGCGCTCACCCGCGGTCACCCGCCCATCGGCCCAGGCCATCCGCCAGCAGGCTCGCAGCAGCTCTTCGACCCGGCCTTCATGGTTGCGCAGTTGGCGTAAGGGCAGGCGCAAGCCCTCCCGCCCGGCCTTGCCACGGCTGAAGGCTTCGATGGCCCGCCGCTGCCCCGCGTCATCCAGTTGCAGCCGGCGCATCTCGGCGCGCGCCAGTTGGATATGGGCTTCCAGCACCTGCCCTTCGCTCTTGGCCAAACGCCCGAGCAACACAAACAGCAGTTCCTCATCGCTCGGCATGGGCGCCGCGCCTAAGCGCTCACGCAGGCTCACCCAACTCTGCAAGCCCATACGGCGATCCAACACCTGCCCGAGCAGGGTGCCGAGCAGCGCGCCGGGGATGCTGGCCAACGCCAGGCCCGCAGCCGCACCGAGCAGCGTGGCCGGCCAAAGCATCTCAGCCCGCCACCGCGAGCAAACGCTCGACGTGCGCCAGCCGCTCGTGGGTACCGACATCCACCCAGCGCCCGCCGAACCGCTCACCGCTGACTTGGCCCGCGGCCATCGCCTGACGCAGCAAGGGCGCCAGCTTGAAGGCGCCCGCCTGGCAGTCGGCAAACAGCGCCGGATCGAGCACCGCGATCCCGCTGTAGGTCAGGCTCGGCGCACCGTCCTGGCCATCGCCGACCCGGCCATCCGCCAGGCAGAAGTCGCCGCGGGCGTGATGCGCCGGGTTATCCACCAGCACCAGATGGGCCAAGCCGCTTAGGGGTCGCTGCAGCGTGGCAAAGCCGTAATCGGTCCAGATATCGCCGTTGACCACCAGAAACGGCGCATCGCCGAGCAGCGACAAGGCCCGGAAGATCCCCCCGCCGGTCTCCAACGGCTCACCTTCGGCGGAGTAACAGATGTGCAGCCCAAAGCGTGCGCCATCGCCCAGGTGGTCCTCGATCTGCTGGCCGAGCCAGGCGTGGTTGATCACCACCTCGCGAAAGCCCGCCGCCGCCAACGCCCGCAGATGATATTCGATCAACGGCACGCCGGCCACCGGCACCAAGGGCTTCGGCGTGTGCAGGGTCAAGGGCCGCATGCGCTCGCCTTTGCCGGCGGCGAGGATCATCGCCCTCATGCCGGAGCGACCTCGGCCTGCGGCAGGCTGGCCAGGAGTTCACCGAGTTCGGCCAACTCAGGCCGACGCGCCAACACTGCGTCGATATAACGGAAGAAGCGCGGCACATCGCCGAGGTACTTAGGTTTGCCGTCACGGTGGCAGATGCGCGCGAAGATGCCGATGACCTTGAGGTGACGCTGCACCCCCATCAAATCACTGGCCCGCAGGAAGTCCTCCAGCTCGGGCTGCACAGGAATGCCGGCCTCACCCGCCAGCTGCCAATAACCCGCCAACCAGCTGCGCACCTGCGCTTCCGGCCAGCTGAGGAAGGCGTCCTTGAACAGGCAGGTGACGTCATAGGTGACCGGGCCGTAGACCGCATCCTGGAAATCCAACACTCCCGGCTTAGGCTCACTGTCCATCAGGTTGCGCGGCATATAGTCACGGTGCACCAGCACTTGCGGCTGGGCCAAGGCGCTGTCGATCAACAGCACGCAGACCCGCTGCCAGGCCGCCAGTTGCTCGCCACTCAGCTCGACCCCGAGTTGGCGCCGCAGATACCAATCTGGAAACAGCTGCAACTCGCGGCGCAGCAAGGCCTCGTCATAGCTCGGCAGTTGCGCATCCAGTGGCAGTTGCTGGAACGCCAACAACGCCTGCAACGCACCGGCGAACAAGGCCTCGGCGTTATCCGGGTTGATCACCTCGAGGTAGGTCTGCCGGCCCAGATCGGAGAGCAACAGAAAGCCCCGCTGCAGATCCGCAGCCAAGATCTGCGGCACGTTGACCTGCGCCTCGGCCAGTAAACCGGCAACCTTGACGAAGGGGCGACAATCTTCCTGCGGCGGCGGGGCATCCATCACGATCAAACTGCGGCCCGCCCCCTCCCAGCGAAAGTAACGCCGAAAGCTCGCATCACTACTGGCCGGCGTCAGCGTCGAGGGTGGCACGACACCCCAGCCCTTGGCGGTAAACAGTGCCGGTAAATGCTGGTCGAGCCAGCCAGTCAGCTGTTGCAGGCGTACATCTTCATCAAGCATTACAAGGGTCTCCGACGGCGCTAGCCGTTGTGCGGGTCATGCTTTATTATCCAGCATCTTTTTCAGCCCATCGAGAGGCGTGCGGTCCTAGCGGGCCGATGGCGCGCAGGAAGCCCGGACTACAAGATGGCAGTAAAATACCCCGCGTTTCGTAAAAAATTCCCACTGCTGGTTACCGGCAGTCTATTGGCCTTGCAATCCGTTGCCACCCAATATGTGGTCGCCGCCGAGCAGTTTGACTGCAAGGTGTCCGCATCTGGCGGCTGGGCCTGTACCCCGAAGGCGGATGCCGCCGCGCTCCCACCACGTCCCGTGCATAGCACTGGCGCGGTGAGCTCGACGGTTGGCACCGTCGCAGAAAAGCCGAGCAGCACAGGCGCCGCCACCGAAGGGCAACCCCCTCAGCTGGTTACCGAGAGTGAGGGCAAAGGCCTGGCGACACGTAGCGCCGACTTCAGCCATCTGGACTGGGTGCCCCGCGACAAGCTCAGCGCCGCCCAGCTGGCCGAGACCGGACCTTACTGTGCCGGCGCCTATATCGAGCCGACCCGCCCCGGGATGAACGACCAGACGCCGCTCGATGAAGCGCCGATGTTCGTCTCGGCCAAGGCCTCGCGCTACGAGCAAGAACAGCAAGTCGCCACCCTGGCCGGCGATGTGGTGCTGCGCCAAGGCAGCATGCAAGTCGAAGCCGACGAGGCCAGCCTGCACCAAGCCGAGAACCGCGGCGAACTGAACGGCAACATCAAGCTGCGCGATAACGGTGCCCTGGTCGTCGGCGATCACGCCGAACTGCAGCTCGACAATGGCGAAGCCAAGATCGATAACGCCGAATACGTGCTCCACAAGGCCAGTGTTCGCGGCAACGCGCTGTACGCCAAACGCCAGGAAGACGCCATCATTCGTCTCAAGGATGGCACCTACACTCGCTGCGAACCGGGCAGCAACGCGTGGAACCTGAAAGGCAACAACATCACGTTGAACCCGGCCACCGGCTTCGGCACGGCCACCAACGTGACCCTGCGGGTGAAGGACATTCCAGTCTTTTACACGCCGTACATCTATTTCCCGATCGACGACCGGCGCCAATCAGGCTTCCTGCCGCCGAGCATCGGCACGTCCAGCGACACCGGCTTCATGCTGGTCACGCCTTACTACTTCAACCTGGCGCCGAACTACGACGCCACCCTCTATCCGCGCTACATGAGCGAGCGCGGCCTGCTGCTGGAAGGTGAGTTCCGCTACCTGACCAAAAGCAGCGAGGGGCAACTGGGCGCAGCCTACCTGGATGACCAGGAAGACGAGCGCAAGGACCAGCCAAAGTTCGCAGACCAGCGCTACCTCTATAACTGGCAACACAAGGGTGGTCTGGACTCGCGCCTGCTGGCCGAAGTCGACTACACCAAAATCAGCGATCCGTACTACTTCCAGGATCTGGAAACCGACCTGGATGTCAGCAACCAGACCTTCGTCGACCAGCAAGGCAGCCTGACCTACCGCGGCGACAGCTATGTCGCACGACTCAATGCGCATGCCTATGAGTTGGCTACGGTGACGGACGTCACGCCCTATGATCGACTGCCACAGGTCACCTTCGATGGTGCCCTGCCGTTCCAGCCCGGTGGTTTGAACTTTACCTACGGCACCGAGTTCGTCCGCTTCGACCGTAACCTGGATGAATATGTCTTCGCCGGCACGGCAAGCCCGGACAGCAACCTACGGGGACTGACACGGACCAACGGCGACCGCGCCCATGTCGAGCCAGGCGTCGGCCTGCCGCTGAACTGGAACTGGGGCTTCGTCAAGCCGGGGGTCAAGTACCTCTACACCGATTACAGCCTGGATCTGGATCAGCAGGGTAAAAACGACCTAACCGCCGCCGGCCAGAGCTTCGAGAGCAGCCAGGATCGTGGTGTTCCGCTGTACAGCCTGGATAGCGGCCTGTATTTCGACCGCGATACCACGTTCTTCGGCAAGGGCTTCCGCCAGACGCTGGAACCGCGCCTGTACTACCTGAATGTGCCGTTCCGCGATCAGTCGGACATCCCGGTCTTCGACACCAGCGAAACCACCTTCAGTTATGCCTCCTTGTTCCGTGAGAACCGTTTCTCCGGCAAGGATCGCATCGGTGACGCGAACCAGCTGTCGCTCGGCACCGCCAGCCGCTTTATCGAGCCGAACGGCTTCGAGCGTGCCCGCGTCGCCGTCGGCCAGATCTTCTACTTCGAAGACCGCCGCGTGCAGCTGCCGGGTATCGACGAGAAAGAGACTGCCTCCACCTCGCCGTACGCCCTGACCGGTCAATATCGCTTCAACCGCGACTGGCGCCTGTCCTCCGACTACAACTGGGATCCCGACCAGGGCGAAACCCGCTCGGGCAACCTGATGTTCCATTACCAGCCGGAAGCCGAGCCAGGCAAGATCGTCAACGCCGGCTACCGCTACCGTAACGACACCAGGCGCTTCAACCCGAACACCGGTGAGTTCGAGTTCGGCGGTGAGGAGTTCAAGATTGACCAGTCCGACTTCTCGGTCATCTGGCCAGTCGTCCCGCAGTGGAGCGCGATTGCCCGCTGGCAGTTCGACTACAACCAGAGCCGTACGCTCGAGGCCTTCGGTGGCTTCGAATACGACAGCTGCTGCTGGAAGCTGCGCCTGATCAACCGTTACTGGGTCGAGTACGATGAGTTCAACCTCACTCGTAACGAAGAGAAAGGCGACCGCGGGATCTTCCTGCAAATCGTGCTGAAGGGCCTCGGTGGCGTCGTCGGCAATAAGGTTGAGGGTTTCCTCGACCAAGGCATTCAAGGTTACCGTGAACGTGAAGACCAAGCTTTCTGATTGTCTGCGCCCGCTGTTGCTGGGCGCAGTGTTTCTGGGTACCGCGGCGCAGGCCGAAGTGCAATCCATCAACCGCGTCGTGGCCATCGTCGATACCGATGTCATCATGCAGAGCCAGTTGGATAGCCGTCTGCGCGAGGTGCAACAAACCATCGCCAAGCGCGGCGCCGCCCTGCCGCCGGAACATGTGCTGAGCCAGCAAGTGCTAGAGCGGCTGATCATCGAGAACATCCAGCTACAAATCGGTGATCGCTCAGGCATCCGCATCACCGACGAAGAACTGAACCAGGCGATCGGCACGATCGCCCAGCGCAATAACCTGAGCGTTGAACAGTTCCGCGCGGCGCTGGCCCAGGATGGCCTGTCCTACGACGATGCCCGCGATCAGGTGCGCCGGGAAATGGTCATCAGCCGCGTACGGCAACGGCGGGTGGCCGAGCGCATTCAAGTGACCGACCAGGAAGTGCAGAACTTCCTCGCCTCCGACCTGGGCAAAATGCAGCTTTCGGAAGAGTTCCGCCTGGCCAACATTCTCATTCCAGTTCCGGAAAGCTCGTCGCCAGAGACCATTCAGGCCGCCGACCGGCAAGCCAGAGAGCTCTATCAGCAACTGCAGCAAGGCGCCGATTTTGCGCAGCTGGCAATCGCCCGTTCCGCCAGTGAAACCGCCCTCGAAGGCGGTGAAATGGGCTGGCGCAAAGCCGCACAGATGCCACCGCCGTTCGACAGCATGATCCGTGCCCTGTCCGTCGGTGAAGTGACCGAGCCGATGCGCACTCCCGGCGGTTTTATCATGCTCAAGCTGCTGGAAAAGCGCGGTGGCGGCTCCCAGGTGCGCGACGAAGTGCATGTCCGGCACATCCTGATCAAACCGAGCGAAATCCGCAGCGAAGCGGAGACCCAGCGCCTGGCCGAGCGCCTCTATGAGCGCATTCTGGCCGGCGAAGATTTTGCCGAACTGGCCAAGAACTTCTCGGAAGACCCGGGCTCCGCGTTGAATGGCGGCGATCTCAACTGGATCGACCCGAACTCCCTGGTTCCGGAGTTTCGCCAGGTGATGGCGCATACCGCCAGTGGCGAACTGTCCAAACCGTTCAAGAGCCCCTATGGCTGGCACGTGCTGCAGGTCATGGGGCGCCGCGCCACGGATAGCAGCGCAGAGTTCCGCGAACAGCAGGCCTTGAATGTGCTACGCAACCGCAAATACGACGAAGAGCTGCAAGCCTGGTTGCGCCAAATCCGCGACGAGGCCTATGTAGAAACCAAGCTGTGACTCCACGGCGCTTCGCTCTAACGCCTGGCGAGCCGGCCGGTATCGGTCCCGACCTATGCCTGCTAATCGCCCAGCACGCCCAGCCCCACCCCCTGATCGCGATTGCCAGCCGTGACCTGCTCGTCGAGCGGGCCGCGCAACTGGCGCTGAGCGTACGCTTACTGGCGGTCACGCCGAGCGCCTGGCCGGATGCACCGGCAGCGGCCGGCTGTCTGTACGTCTGGGATACGCCCTTGCGCGCAGCAGTGGTCCCCGGCCAGCTAGACCCGGCAAACGCCGCCTATGTGTTGGAAACCCTGACCCGGGCCGGCCAAGGCTGTGTAAACGGGGACTTCGCCGGGATGATCACCGCCCCGGTGCACAAAGGCGTGATCAACGAGGCGGGGATCGCCTTCTCCGGTCACACCGAGTTTCTCGCCGAGCTCACCCACAGCGCACAGGTGGTGATGCTCTTGGCTACCCGCGGCCTGCGCGTAGCCCTGGTGACCACCCATCTGCCACTCAAAGAGGTGGCCGCGGCCATTACCGCCGAACGCCTGGAGCGGGTCACCCGCATCCTGCACGCCGATCTGGTCAGCAAGTTCGGCATCGCCGCGCCACGTATCCTGGTCTGCGGCCTGAATCCGCATGCCGGCGAAGGTGGTCATCTCGGCCGCGAAGAGATCGACGTCATCGAACCCACGCTGGAACGTCTGCGCAGCGACGGCCTGAACCTGATTGGCCCGCTGCCGGCCGACACCCTTTTCACCCCCAAATATCTGGAGCACTGCGACGCAGTGCTGGCGATGTACCACGATCAGGGCCTGCCGGTGCTGAAGTACAAAGGCTTTGGCGCCGCCGTTAATGTGACCCTGGGCCTGCCGATCATCCGTACCTCGGTCGATCACGGCACCGCACTGGATCTCGCCGCTAGCGGCAAGATCGACACCGGCAGCCTGCAGGTCGCGCTGGAAACCGCCTACCAGATGGCCGAGAGCCGCTAGGCTGGTCTTTATTTCCGGCGAGTTTCACAACGCGGTTCGCCATTAAACGTCAACAGAGCCTATATGACTGAGCACTACCAACACCGCGCCCGTAAGCGCTTCGGCCAGAATTTTTTGCATGATGCCGGGGTGATTCACCGCATCTTGCGCGCCATCTATGCCCGCCCAGCCGAGCGCTTACTCGAGATCGGCCCAGGCCAGGGCGCCCTGACGGAAGGCCTGCTCGCCAGCGGCGCACACCTGGACGTCGTCGAGCTGGACCTGGACTTGATTCCACTGCTCAAGCATAAATTCGATGCCAACCCCAACTTCACGCTGCACCAGGGCGATGCGTTGAAGTTCGACTTCGCCAGCCTGAATCCCGCGCCGCACAGCCTGCGCGTGGTTGGCAACCTGCCCTACAACATCTCCACGCCGTTGATTTTCCATCTGCTGGAGCATGCTTCGCTGATCCGCGACATGCACTTTATGCTGCAGAAGGAAGTGGTCGAACGCCTGGCGGCGACGCCCGGTGGCGGCGACTGGGGCCGCCTGTCGATCATGGTGCAGTACCACTGCCAGGTGGAGCATCTGTTCAATGTCGGCTCTGGCGCCTTCAAGCCCGCGCCCAAGGTCGACTCGGCCATCGTTCGCCTGGTGCCGCATGAAACCCTGCCGCACCCGGCGAAAGACCATCGGCAACTCGAACGCGTGGTCCGCGAGGCGTTTAATCAGCGCCGTAAAACGCTGCGCAATACGCTGAAGGCCCTACTCAGCAGCGACGCGATCGAAGCCGCCAATGTCGATGGCAGCCTGCGCCCCGAGCAACTGGATCTGGCCGCTTTTGTCCGCCTGGCGGACAAACTGTGCGAGCAGACGAGCGCCGAGTAGGCCCTGCGGCGCGGCTCGGGAAATACGTTCAAGCCTTCACTCGGCAAAATTGAACAGTTATTTTTCAGGCCGCGCACTAAACTCGACTCCCGGCTGTTCCGCCATCAGAGCCATTCGCATGTCCGATCCCCGTTACCAGGTCGACGTCAGCGTCGTCACCCGCTTTCTGCCGGAGCAGTCGCAGCCGGAGCAGAACCGCTTTGCTTTCGCCTATACCGTGACCATCCACAACAATGGCCAACTACCGGCCAAGCTGCTGTCGCGCCACTGGCTGATTACCGACGGTGATGGCCGCGTGCAGGAAGTCCGTGGCCCTGGCGTGGTTGGCCAGCAACCGCTGATCGAGCCGGGCCAGAGTCATACTTACAGCAGCGGCACGGTCATGGGCACCAGCGTCGGCAATATGCAGGGCAGTTACCAGATGCTCGCCGATGACGGTAAACGCTTCGACGCGATCATCGCGCCGTTCCGCCTGGCCGTACCTGGGGCCCTGCACTGATGACGCTGTATGCCATCGGCGATCTGCAAGGCTGTCTGGAACCCCTGCAATGCCTGCTGCAACGCGTCGCCTTCGATCCCAGCAAAGACCGCCTGTGGCTGGTCGGCGACCTGGTCAATCGCGGCCCGCAGTCACTGGAAACCCTGCGCTTTCTCTACGCCATGCGCGACTCTCTGGTTTGCGTGCTGGGCAATCACGACCTGCACCTGCTAGCGGTGGCGCACAATATCGAGCGGCTGAAGAAAGCCGACACCCTGCGCGAGATCCTTGAGGCACCGGATCGCGACGACCTGCTCGACTGGCTGCGACGGCAGAAGCTGCTGCACTACGACGCCGAGCGCGACATCGCGCTGGTACATGCTGGTATCCCGCCGCAGTGGACACTGAAGAAGGCCCTCAAATATGCCGCCGAAGTCGAAGAGGCCCTGCTCGACGATGCCCGTCTGCCACTGTTCCTCGACGGCATGTATGGCAACGAGCCAACCAAGTGGGACAAGGATCTCCAGGGCGTGACGCGCCTGCGGGTGATCACCAATTACTTCACCCGCATGCGTTTTTGCAAAGCCGACGGCACACTAGACCTGAAGAGCAAAGAAGGACTCGGGAGCGCGCCGCCCGGCTATGCCCCCTGGTACAGCTACGCCGACCGCAAAACCCGCGGGCAGAAGCTGATCTTCGGCCACTGGGCCGCCCTGGAAGGCCAGTGCAACGAGCCTGGTCTGTTTGCCCTGGACACCGGTTGCGTGTGGGGCGGGGCCATGACTTTATTGAATGTCGATAGCGGCGAGCGCCAGCGCTGCGACTGCACGGAGAACCGTCCATGAGTGAGTTCAAACGCATCCCCCCGGAACAGGCCCACGCCCTGCGCGAACAAGGTGCAGTGGTGGTCGATATCCGCGACCCACAGAGCTTTGCCCTCGGCCATATCAGCGGCTCACGGCATCTGGACAACCACTCGCTACACGACTTCATCGCCAAGGCCGATCTCGACAAACCGCTGATCGTCACCTGCTACCACGGCAACTCCAGCCAGAGCGCCGCAGCTTATCTGGTCAACCAGGGCTTCTCCGAGGTGTACAGCCTGGATGGCGGCTTCGAGCTATGGCGCGCGACCTTCCCGGCCGAGACGGCCACCGGGCAGGCCGAATAAAAATTTTCTGGATGGCGACCCGCGCCATTCCTGGGCTGCCGCCCTGCTCTGACGAACGGTAATCTCTTGTTATCGTTTCGTGATCCTTGACCTTGCCGATTCCGAACTACTCTTAGCTCAGGCCATCCAAAATAGGGGAGAGCCGGCACACCGGCTTCCGGGCTATCGGCAGTGACCTTTTAGGTGTTCTGGGGGATTCTCATCCGCCGACTCGTCGGCGGAGTGCCAGCACCCGCACGACCGATCCCGCGCCGGCTCCGAGCATCAAGCGAGGTGACGTCATGAGTATTTTCAGCCACTTCCAACAGCGTTTCGAAGCAACCCGCCAGGAGGAGTATTCCCTTCAGGAATACCTCGAACTGTGCAAGCAAGACCGCAGCGCCTATGCCTCCGCGGCTGAACGCCTCCTGCTAGCCATTGGCGAACCGGAGTTCCTCGATACCTCCCACAACTCCCGACTATCGCGAATCTTCTCCAACAAGGTGATCCGCCGCTACCCGGCCTTTGCCGACTTCCATGGCATGGAAGAGTGCATCGACCAGATCGTCTCCTTCTTCCGCCATGCCGCCCAAGGCCTGGAAGAGAAGAAGCAGATCCTCTATCTGCTTGGCCCCGTCGGTGGCGGCAAATCCTCACTCGCGGAAAAACTCAAGCAACTGATGGAGAAGGTGCCCTTCTACGCGATCAAGGGCTCACCGGTCTTCGAGTCGCCGTTGGGGCTGTTCAATACCGCCGAGGACGGCGCGATTCTCGAAGAAGACTTCGGCATTCCGCGGCGCTACCTGAGCACCGTCATCTCGCCTTGGGCGACCAAGCGCCTGACCGAGTTCGGTGGCGACATCAGCCAATTCCGCGTAGTCAAACTCTACCCCTCGATCCTTAATCAGATCGCCATCGCCAAGACCGAACCGGGCGACGAGAACAACCAGGACATCTCCGCCCTGGTCGGCAAGGTCGACATCCGCAAGCTGGAAGACTTCCCGCAGAACGACGCCGACGCCTACAACTACTCCGGCGCCCTGTGCCGCTCCAACCAGGGCCTGATGGAATTCGTCGAGATGTTCAAGGCACCGATCAAGGTGCTGCACCCGTTGCTGACAGCCACCCAGGAAGGCAACTACAACAGCACCGAGGGCCTCGGCGGCCTGCCGTTCAGCGGCATCCTGCTGGCCCACTCCAACGAGTCGGAATGGCATAGCTTCCGCAACAACAAGAACAACGAAGCCTTTATCGATCGGATCTACATCGTCAAGGTGCCCTACTGCCTGCGCGTCAGCGACGAGATCAAGATTTACGACAAGCTGCTGACCAATAGCTCCCTGGCCAAGGCCCATTGCGCCCCAGACACCCTGAAGATGCTGGCGCAGTTCTCGGTGCTGTCGCGGCTGAAGGAGCCGGACAACTCCAACGTCTACTCGAAGATGCGCGTCTACGACGGCGAAAACCTCAAGGACACCGACCCCAAGGCCAAGTCGATCCAGGAATATCGCGACAGCGCCGGCGTCGACGAAGGCATGAACGGCCTGTCGACCCGCTTCGCCTTCAAGATCCTCTCCAAGGTGTTCAACTTCGACCCGCACGAAATCGCCGCGAATCCGGTGCACCTGTTGTATGTGCTGGAACAACAGATCGAGCAGGAGCAATTCCCCGCCGAGATCCGCGAACGCTACCTGCGCTACATCAAGGAATACCTGGCGCCGCGTTATATCGAGTTCATCGGCAAGGAGATCCAGACCACCTACCTCGAGTCTTACAGCGAGTACGGGCAGAACATCTTCGATCGCTACGTGCTGTACGCCGACTTCTGGATTCAGGACCAGGAATACCGCGACCCGGAAACCGGCGAAATTCTCAATCGCGTGGCCCTCAACGAGGAGTTGGAGAAGATCGAAAAACCCGCAGGGATCAGCAACCCGAAGGATTTCCGCAACGAAATCGTCAACTTCGTGCTGCGTGCCCGCGCCAACAACAACGGCAAGAACCCGACCTGGCTCAGCTACGAGAAGCTGCGCGTGGTGATCGAGAAGAAGATGTTCTCCAACACCGAGGATCTGTTGCCGGTCATCAGCTTCAACGCCAAGGCGAGCAAGGAGGATCAACAGAAACACAACGACTTTGTCTCCCGCATGGTCGAGCGCGGCTACACCGACAAGCAGGTACGGCTGCTGTCCGAGTGGTATCTGCGGGTCAGAAAGTCGCAGTAACCCGCCACCGGCCTGGCCGGTCGTTGTTGCCGCAGAGCCTGCGCCCAGTCACGGCCGCAGGCTCTAAGGAGCGCCCATGAGCTATGTGATCGACCGCCGCCTGAACGGCAAGAACAAGAGCACGGTGAACCGCCAGCGCTTCCTGCGGCGTTATCGTGATCACATCAAGAAGGCGGTGGAAGAAGCCGTCGGCCGCCGCTCCATCACCGACATGGAGCACGGCGAACAGATCAGCATTCCCGGTCGCGATATCGATGAGCCGCTGTTTCATCACGGTCGGGGCGGTAAGCAGACCATCGTCCATCCTGGCAACAAGGAGTTCACCGCCGGCGAGCGCATCCCGCGCCCAGCAGGCGGTGGCGCAGGCAAAGGCGCCGGCAAGGCCAGCAACACTGGCGAGGGTATGGACGAGTTCGTCTTCCAGATCACTCAGGAGGAGTTTCTCGACTTTATGTTCGAGGATCTGGAACTACCCAACCTGGTGAAACGCCACCTGGCCGGCAGCGACACCTTCAAAACGGTGCGCGCGGGGATCAGCAATGAAGGCAATCCCTCGCGGATCAATATCATCCGCACCCTGAGAGCGGCCCATGCCCGACGCATCGCGCTGTCCGGCAGCAGCCGCATTAAACTGCATCTCGCAGAGCTCGAGCTGGAACGGCTTAAATGCGAAGAACCCGACAACTTCGACGACATTCAACGCACCGAGGCCGAAATCATTCGCCTGCGCGCGCGCATCAAAAAGGTGCCCTTCCTCGACACCTTCGACCTCAAATACAACCTGCTGGTCAAGCAACCGAATCCCAGCTCCAAGGCGGTAATGTTCTGCCTGATGGACGTCTCCGGCTCCATGACCCAGTCCACCAAGGACATCGCCAAGCGTTTCTTCATCCTCTTGTACCTGTTCCTCAAACGGAACTACGAGAAGATCGAGGTGGTGTTTATCCGCCACCACACCAGCGCCCGCGAGGTCGATGAGGAGGAGTTCTTCTACTCCCGGGAAACCGGCGGCACCATAGTCTCCAGCGCCCTCAAGCTGATGCAGGAAGTCATGGCCGCGCGCTATCCGGTCAACGAATGGAACATCTACGCCGCCCAGGCCTCGGATGGCGACAACTGGAATGACGATTCGCCTATTTGCCGTGACATCCTGCTCAAGCAAATCATGCCGTTCGTGCAGTACTTCACCTACGTCGAGATCACCCCGCGCGAACACCAGGCGCTGTGGTTCGAGTACGAACAGGTCAGCGAGACCTTCGCCGACACCTTCGCCCAGCAGCAGCTGGTGTCCGCCGGCGACATCTATCCGGTGTTCCGCGAACTCTTCCAGCGCCGGCTCGTAACATGAGGTCTTCCGACATGACCGCTCGTGAGAAAAAAGGCCAACCGCTTTCCACCGGCTCGGAATGGACCTTCGAGCTGATTCGCGCTTACGACCGCGAAATCAGTCGGATCGCCGAAGGCTATGCGCTAGACACCTACCCGAATCAGATCGAAGTGATCACCGCCGAGCAGATGATGGATGCCTACGCCTCCGTCGGCATGCCGCTCGGCTATCACCACTGGTCCTACGGCAAACACTTCCTCAGTACCGAGAAGTCCTACAGCCGCGGGCAGATGGGCCTGGCCTACGAGATCGTGATCAACTCCGACCCCTGCATCGCCTACCTGATGGAAGAGAACACCATGTGCATGCAGGCCTTAGTGGTCGCGCATGCCTGCTACGGGCACAACAGCTTCTTCAAGGGCAATTACCTGTTCCGCACCTGGACCGACGCCAGCTCGATCATCGACTACCTGGTGTTCGCCAAGCAGTACATCATGCAGTGTGAAGAGCGCTACGGCATCGACGCCGTGGAAGACCTGCTGGACTCTTGCCATGCCCTGATGAACTACGGCGTGGACCGCTACAAGCGGCCCTACCCGATCTCCGCCGAAGAGGAACGGCGGCGGCAGAAAGACCGTGAGGAGCACCTGCAAAAGCAGATCAACGACCTCTGGCGGACCATCCCCAAAGGCGCCGGCAAGGGCGGCGATAAAGACAGCAAGCGCTTCCCCGCTGAGCCCCAGGAAAACATCCTGTATTTCCTCGAGAAGCACGCGCCGTTGCTGGAGCCCTGGCAGCGCGAAGTGGTGCGCATCGTGCGCAAGATCGCGCAATACTTCTATCCACAACGCCAGACCCAGGTGATGAACGAAGGCTGGGCGACCTTCTGGCACTACACCCTGATGAACGACCTGTATGACGAAGGCTTGGTCACCGACGGCTTTATCATGGAGTTCCTCCAGTCGCACACCAGCGTGATCTACCAACCGCCTTTCGACAGCCCCCATTACACCGGCATCAACCCCTACACCCTGGGTTTTGCCATGTACCGCGACATCCGCCGCATCTGCGAAGAGCCGACCGAAGAGGACAAACGCTGGTTCCCGGATATCGCCGGCAGCGACTGGCTGGCGACCCTGAAATTCGCCATGAATAGCTTCAAGGATGAGAGTTTTATCCTGCAGTACCTCTCCCCCAAGGTGATCCGCGACCTGAAGCTGTTCAGCATCATGGATGACGACCAGAAGGACGAGCTGCTGGTCTCCGCGATCCACGACGAACCGGGTTATCGCATCATCCGCGAAACCCTCGCCGCCCAGTACAACCTCGGCAACCGCGAACCCAACATCCAGATCTGGAGCATCGATCGCCGCGGCGACCGCTCACTGACCCTGCGGCATCAGCAGCACGATCGTAAGCCGCTGGGCGATTCCACCGAGGAGGTACTGAAACACCTGCACCGCCTGTGGGGCTTCGACATCCATTTGGAAACCGTGCAGGGCGAGCAAATCGTCCATACCCAACATGTCCCCCCCAGGTCCGAGCAAGAGGGCACAGGCGACTACCCACGGCTCGACCTGATGATCCCGCCCATTTGATCGGTTGACCGCTCGCGAGCCGCCGCCGAGCCTGCCATTATCGTCCGCGGAGCCTGCCGCCCATGCGTGTGTTTGTCGTTTTACTGCTCTGCCTGGCACTGGCCAGCTGCGCCAGCCACATCCCCCAGATCAGTGTGCTGCAAGCCGCCGCGCCCGCCTTAACGAGTCGCCATAGCTTTCAATTGCTGCCGCCGGAGCAGGCGCTCAGCGGCGAGCTGCCTTTGCGTGAACACTACGTCCAACTCGAATCGCTGCTACACCAAGGCCTCGCCGAACGCGGCTATCATGAAAGCCCGCAGCCCGAGTTGCGGGTGTATTACTGGCTGGCCCTGCGCGACACCCCGCTGGAATTTCGCGTCGACACGCCGCCACCCAACCCGCTCGGCGCCTACCAGGCCATCCACCGCCTGCACGATGAAACCGGCACCCTGCGCTTACGGCTAACCGACCTGAACGGCCAGGTGCTCTGGGAAGGCCTGGCCAGCACCGGACTGAGCCCCGCCTGGGATAGCGCCGAACAGTTGCAAAGCGCCGTAGCCGCGCTACTGCAACACATCCCCGTCGCCCACTGAGCCTCCGTTTTCAGGACACAGCGGTTATGCTGTCGCGCTAACGGAGGGGGTTTTCCATGCAGATTTACAAGGTCGGCGGCGCCGTGCGCGACCGCTTGCTCGGCCGCCCGGTCACCGACATCGATTGGCTGGTGGTCGGCGCCAGCGCCGAAGAGATGCAAGCCCAGGGCTTTCGCCCGGTTGGCGAGGATTTCCCGGTATTTCTCCACCCGCAGAGCGGCGAGGAATACGCCCTCGCCCGTACCGAGCGCAAAAGCGGGCACGGCTACGGCGGCTTTACCTTCCACGCCAGCCCCGAGGTCACCCTGGAAGAAGACCTGCTCCGCCGCGATCTGACGATCAACGCCATGGCCGAGGACGACCACGGCGCGTTGTACGACCCCTACGGCGGCCAGCGCGACCTTGCCGCCCGTCTGCTGCGTCACGTCTCTCCGGCCTTCGCCGAAGACCCGCTGCGGGTGCTGCGCGTCGCCCGCTTCGCCGCCCGTTATGCACCATTGGGGTTTAGCGTCGCAGCGGAAACCCTGACGTTGATGCGCCAGCTCAGCGAGTCTGGCGAACTGCTGGCGCTGACCCCCGAGCGGAGCTGGAAAGAGATTTCCCGCGCCCTGCTGGAGCCATGCCCGGAGGTGTTCATCGAAGTGCTGCGCGACTGTGGCGCGCTCAAGGCGTTGCTGCCGGAAGTCGACGCACTGTTCGGCGTGCCGCAACCGGCCGCCCATCATCCGGAAATCGACACCGGCGCCCATGTGCTCAGCGTATTGCGCCAATGTGCCGCGCATGCACAGCCACTGACGGTGCGCTGGGCCTGCCTGCTGCATGACCTGGGCAAAGGTCTGACACCGGAAAGCCAGTGGCCACGGCATATCGCCCACGAACACAACGGCCTGCGCCTGATTCGCACGGTCAATGAGCGCTGCAAAGCACCGCGCGATTGCCAGGAACTGGCCCTGCTGGTCGGCGAGTATCACACCCAAGGCCATCGCGCCCTGGAGCTAAAGCCCGCGACCCTGCTGGAACTGCTGCAGAGCTTCGACAGTTATCGCCGGCCGCAGCGCTTCGAGGAGTTCATCGCCGCCTGCGAGATGGACGCCCGTGGTCGCCTGGGCCTGGAACAACGCGACTACCCACAGGCCGCCTACCTGCGCGGCGCCGCCGCGGCTGCACGCGCGGTGACGGTACAACCGTTATTGGCGCAAGGCTTCCAAGGTGCGGAGCTGGGGGCGGCGTTAAAGCGTGAGCGGCACAAGGCGCTTAAGGCCTACAAAGAAACACAGACATCGTAGGCTGGGTAGAGCGCAGCGAAACCCAGCGGCGGCGTGCAAGCTGGGTTTCGCCTACGCCGCTACCCAGCCTACGACACAGGCGAAGGGAATGCCGAGCGCAGCGCCTCAGGCGTCAAGTCGGCACCGCGCCAGCAGAACGCCACCGGCCACAGAGCCTGATCGATCCGCGCCCCTTGCCAGAGCTCGGCGAAAGTCTGCCCCACTCCCGGATGCAGCCTCTGCGGCGCCAACAGCGCCAGCGGCCAGAGCACGAAAGCGTTTTTCAGGATTTCCGCGCGCGGCAGCACCAGACCGTCGAAATTGCCGACCTGCTCACCATACAGCAGCACGTCGATATCCAGCGGCAGGCCCTTGCGCTCAGGCGCATAACGGCCATTGTCCGCCTCGATGAACTTCAATCGCCGATCCAGCTCGATCAGCGGCAGATCGGTTTGCGCGGCCACCACCAGGTTGAAGAAGGGGCCGCTTTTGATCCCCACCGCCTGACTCTCGAATACCGGTGAGCAGTGCAACTCCTGCAGAAAGCCTGACAGCGCCTCGAGACCGGCAGTCAAATGCGCCTCGCGCTCGATATTGCTACCGAGGCCAAGCAAGATAGGGGTCAGAGACATCCGCGCTCGATCTCCACACCGACCCCACCACTGGCCGCCGGCACGGCGCCGGGCTTGGTCAACTTCAAACGCAGCCCGGGAATCTTGAATTCGCGCATCAAGGTCTCGGCCAGACGTTCGGCAAAGGTTTCCACCAAGAGAAACTGCGCCTCGGCGGCAAACGCCTGAATCCGCGCCGCCACGGCGGCATAGTCGAGCGCCTGAGTCAGGTCATCGCCGGCCGCTGCCGGGCGATTATCCCAGCCAAAACTCAGGTCCAAGCGTAGACACTGGCGAATCTCACGCTCCCAGTCATACGCACCGATCACGGTGTCGACTTCCAGACCTTCGATAAACACTCTGTCCAAGCACTCTGCTCCGCCGCACGACAAGGGCGCAGGGCCCCGTTAGAATCGGGGCTTATCCGCCCCGGAATGGATACCATGTTTTGGTTGCTGGCGATCCTCGCCTACCTGCTCGGTTCGCTGTCCTTCGCCATTCTGCTCAGCCGTCTGGCTGGCGGCCCGGATCCTCGCGCCAGTGGCTCGGGCAATCCCGGTGCGACCAATATGCTGCGGGTCGCTGGCAAAAAGCTGGCGATCCTGACTCTGCTCGGCGATCTGCTGAAAGGCCTGCTGCCCGTCTTGATCGCACACCTACTGGGCTTTCATCTCCAACAACAAGCCTGGATCGGCCTGGCCGCCGTGATCGGCCATCTCTATCCGCTGTACTTTCACTTCCGCGGCGGCAAAGGCGTGGCCACTGCCGCCGGCATGCTGCTCGGCCTCTACCCACCGGCCGCCTTGCTGGCTGTTGGCGCCTGGGCGCTGACCTTCCGGCTCACGCGCACCAGCTCACTGGCGGCCTTGATCGCTACGCCGCTAACCCTGCCGTTACTGGCTTGGCAGCAACCAGAGGCACTCTTACCGATGAGCGTGTTGACCGGCCTGATCGTCTGGCGGCACCGCGGCAATCTACGCGACCTGTTCGCTGGGCGTGAACGACACTTCTGAATCGGCCACCTGAAGCCGGCTCAAGCTCAGCCCAACCCACACTCATTACACTTAGAGCGCCGGCAGTTGCTCCATCGGCCAGCGCGCCTGCACCTTGATGCTCGGCCCCTCGTGCTGACCGGCCTGCAGGCGCTGGCAACCGGCGTAGGCGATCATCGCGCCGTTGTCGGTGCAAAATGCCGGGCGTGCGTAAAAGACCTTGCCGTTGAGCTCCGCAAGCATTTTTCCCAGTGACCGGCGCAGTGCCTGATTGGCGCTAACGCCACCCGCGATCACCAGACGCTTGAGGCCAGTTTGCTTAAGGGCTCGCCGACACTTGATGGTCAGAGTCTCCACCACCGCATGCTGGAAGGCCAGGGCGATGTCGCAACGGGTCTGCTCGCCGTCGTCGCCAGTGCTGCGGCACTGCTGCCAGGTGTTCAAGGCAAAGGTTTTCAAGCCACTGAAGCTGAAATCCAGGCCAGGCCGGTCGGTCATCGGCCGCGGGAAAACGAAACGCCCCGGCGTGCCACTTTCCGCCAGACGGGCAATTTCCGGCCCGCCGGGATAGCCCAGACCGATCAACTTGGCGGTCTTATCGAAAGCCTCACCGGCGGCATCGTCCAGCGACTCGCCGAGCAATTGATAACGGCCGATACCCTCCACCAGCACCAATTGGGTATGCCCGCCGGAAACCAAGAGAGCGACAAACGGAAACTCCGGCGGCTGCTCTTCCAGCATCGGCGCCAGCAAATGCCCCTCCATGTGATGCACGCCCAAAGCCGGAATCCCCCAGGCAAACGCCAACGCTTGAGCACAGGAAGCGCCGACCAGCAGCGCACCGACCAGGCCGGGGCCGGCGGTATAGGCAATGGCATCGATCTCGCCCGGCGCGCAGCCCGACTCCGCCAGCACCTGACGGATCAGCGGCAACATGCGCTTGACGTGGTCGCGCGAGGCCAGTTCCGGCACCACCCCGCCATAGACGCGGTGCAGATCAATCTGGCTGAACAGGGCATCCGCCAGCAGACCTCGCTCGCTGTCATACAGCGCGACGCCGGTTTCATCACAAGAGGTTTCTAATCCCAGTACGAGCATGGGTTTGTCCCTTCAGCCTGGGCAAATTCGAAGGCGCGCATAATAATCGCCCCCCCAGGCCCCGGCCAGCGGTTTTCGATCAGAGGCTTTGCATTCCTGGCGATGAGGCGTTAACATCCGCAACCCTTAAAAACCGACGTCCTCCAGCGCCATTTGCCACGAGTACGTCTACCCCGGTAATGAATGAAGGTAGCTCTGGATGCCAGCCGTCAAAGTTAAAGAGAACGAACCCTTCGACGTAGCTCTGCGTCGCTTCAAACGCTCCTGTGAAAAAGCCGGTGTTCTGGCCGAAGTTCGCAGCCGCGAGTTCTACGAGAAGCCCACTTCCGAGCGTAAGCGCAAGGCTGCAGCCGCAGTTAAGCGTCACGCCAAGAAAGTGCAGCGCGAACAGCGCCGCGCCGTACGCCTGTATTAATCCACAGACGTAGGCAGTCAGTTTTGCCACGCCCGGCCCAAAGCCGGGCTCCCGGCATGACCGAACCAAGCCTCAAGACCCGCATCACAGAGATCATTAAGGACGCCATGTGCGCCCAAGATAAACCTCGACTGATGACGTTACGCTTCGCCATCTCCGATATAAACGTATCGAAATTGACGAGCGTATAGCGGTCGATGACGCCCGCACCCTGCTGATCCTCGACAAGATGATCAAACAGCGGCGCGATTCCCTGCGTCAGTTCAGCGACGCTGGCCGCAAAGACCTCGCCGATGTCGAAGCCGCCGAAATTGTCGTGCTTCAAGCCTTATATGCCGAAACCACTAGACGAGACCGCGATCAGCTCACTGATCCAGCAAGCTATCGTCGACAGTGGCGCCCAAGGCATGCCGGACATGGGCAAAGTGATGGCACTATTGCGCCCCCAGGCGCAAGGCCGCGCCGACATGGCACTGGCCAGCCAACAACTGAAAGCCTGTCTGTCCTCCTGATTGCGCCGCAGTTATGCTGGCGACTCGCCTAATTCCGAGAACGCCATGGCCGGGCTGATACCCCAGACTTTTATTGATGACCTGCTAAACCGCACCGACATCGTCGACGTGGTCAGCTCGCGCGTTCAATTGAAGAAAACCGGCAAGAATTTCAGCGCCTGCTGCCCGTTCCACAAAGAGAAAACCCCCTCGTTCAGCGTCAGCCCAGACAAACAGTTCTACTACTGCTTTGGCTGCGGCGCCGGCGGTAACGCCCTGGGTTTTATCATGGATCACGACAACCTGGACTTCCCCCAGGCCGTCGAGGAGCTGGCAAAAGCCGCCGGCATGGAGGTGCCGCGCGAGGAAGGTGGCCGCAACCAGAAACCACGACAACCAACCGACTCACCGCTCTACCCCCTGCTGACCGCCGCCGCCGACTACTACCGGCAAGCGCTGAAAAGCCATCCAACCCGCAAAGCCGCCGTGGACTACCTGAAAGGCCGCGGCCTGTCAGGCGAGATTGCCCGCGACTTTGGCCTCGGCTTCGCCCCGCCCGGCTGGGACAACCTGCTCAAACATTTGAGCAGCGACAGCCTGCAGCAGAAGACCATGATCGACGCCGGCCTGCTGATCGAAAACGCCGAGAGCGGTAAACGCTACGACCGCTTCCGTGATCGCGTGATCTTCCCGATCCGCGACAGCCGTGGCCGTGTTATTGCCTTCGGCGGCCGCGTACTGGGTGACGACAAGCCAAAATACCTGAACTCGCCGGAAACCCCGGTCTTTCATAAAGGCCAGGAACTCTACGGCCTGTTCGAAGCCCGCAAGAATAACCGTGACCTCGACGAGATCATGGTGGTCGAGGGCTATATGGACGTGATCGCCCTCGCCCAACAAGGCTTACGTAACGCCGTCGCGACCCTCGGCACCGCCACCAGCGAGGAACACCTCAAGCGCCTGTTTCGCATAGTCCCGAGCGTCTTATTCTGCTTCGACGGTGACCAGGCTGGCCGCAGTGCCGCTTGGCGCGCACTGGAATCGACCCTACCAAGCCTGCAGGACGGCCGCCGCGCACGGTTTTTGTTTCTTCCAGAAGGCGAAGACCCGGACACCCTGGTACGCAGCGAAGGCACCGATGCGTTTCGCGCACGCATCAATCAGCAGGCGCAGCCGCTGGCCGACTATTTTTTCCAGCAACTCACCCAGGAAGCCGACCCGCGCTCGCTGGAAGGCAAGGCTCATCTAGCCACCCTGGCCGTACCGCTGATCGACAAAATACCCGGTGCCAACCTGCGCACCCTGATGCGCCAGCGCCTCAGCGAAATTACCGGCCTCAACAGTGAAGCACTTGGCCAGGCGATCCAGAACGCACCCGTCGAGGAGCCTCCAAGCTACGACCCGAGCGCGTACTACGACATAGTCCCGGACTACGGACACGAGGAATACAGCCCTCAAGCCGAACAAAATTGGCAAAAGAAGCCCGGACAGAAAGGCAGCGGACAGAAGAAGTGGGAAAAATCCTGGGACAAAAAAGGCCAGCGCCCGAACTTCCAGCCCAGGGCGCCACGCATCGCCGCACCGGTAGAGTCGCCCACGCTGACCGCCTTGCGTACGCTACTGCACCACCCAGAACTGGCACGTAAGGTCGAAGATGCCAGCCATTTCGCCGCGGAAAACGATACCTACGCGCAACTGCTGGTCGCCCTGCTTGGGGCTCTACAGAAGAATCCCAAGCTACGCTCATTGCAGTTGATCGCCCGCTGGCATGGCACCGAACAAGGCCGCCTGCTTAAGGCCCTGGCAGAAAAGGAATGGCTGATTCAGGCCGACAACCTTGAACAACAGTTTTTCGACACTATAACTAGTCTGGCAGCCCGCCAACGCGAGCGCAGCCTGGAACATTTACTTAGCAAAGCCCGTCAAAGTGAGCTAAGCGCAGAGGAAAAAGACCAACTGCGCGACCTACTCAGCCGCACTGTTACTCCCTTCACCCCGACCTCAACTGGCGCGTGAGGTCCCTGCCCTGGTATAATCCTCGGCTTGTTTTTTGCCCGCCAAGACCTTCAGTGGATAGGGTGTTATGTCCGGAAAAGCGCAACAGCAGTCTCGCCTCAAAGAGTTGATCAGCCGTGGTCGTGAGCAGGGTTACCTGACTTACGCCGAGGTCAACGACCACCTGCCGGAGGATATTTCCGATCCGGAACAGGTGGAAGACATCATCCGCATGATTAACGACATGGGGATCAACGTATTCGAGAGCGCCCCGGATGCGGATGCCCTGTTATTGGCCGAAGCCGATACCGACGAGGCCGCCGCTGAAGAAGCGGCGGCTGCGTTGGCCGCGGTAGAAACCGATATCGGTCGCACCACCGACCCGGTACGCATGTATATGCGCGAAATGGGCACGGTGGAGCTGCTCACCCGTGAAGGCGAAATCGAAATCGCCAAGCGCATCGAGGAAGGCATCCGCGAAGTGATGGGCGCTATCGCCCATTTCCCGGGGACTGTCGACAGCATTCTCGCCGAATACACCCGCGTCACCACCGAGGGTGGGCGCCTCGCCGAAGTCCTCAGCGGCTATATCGACCCGGATGATGGCATTGCCGCACCGGCCGAAGTCCCCGTTCCGGTCATCAAAGACGGCGCAGCCGCCGAGGCCGAAACCGAAGATGAAGAAGCCGAAGGCGACAGCGAAGACGAAGAAGAAGGCGATGGCGGCCCAGATCCGGAAGTTGCACGCCAACGCTTCGGCGCGGTAGCCGAGCAGCTGGAACAAGCCAAGAAAGCACTGAAAAAGCACGGTCGCGACAGCAAGCAAGGCATTGCCGAGCTGAAGGTCTTGGCCGAGCTGTTTATGCCGATCAAGCTGGTGCCGAAGCAGTTCGACGCCCTGGTTGTGCGGGTACGTGACTCCCTGGAGCGTCTGCGCGCCCAGGAACGCGCCATCATGCAACTCTGCGTACGGGATGCCCGTATGCCGCGCGCCGACTTCCTGCGCCAGTTCCCCAGCCATGAAATCGACGAAAGTTGGACCGAGCAACTGGCCAAAGGCAAAAGCAAATACGCCGAGGCCATCGGTCGCCTGCAGTCCGACATTCAGCGTTGCCAGCAGAAGCTCGCAGCACTTGAGGCCGAGACCGGTCTGAAGCTGGCCGAGATCAAGGACATCAACCGGCGCATGTCGATCGGTGAGGCCAAGGCCCGCCGCGCGAAGAAAGAGATGGTTGAAGCGAACTTGCGTCTGGTGATCTCGATCGCCAAGAAGTACACCAACCGCGGCCTGCAGTTCCTCGACCTGATTCAGGAAGGCAACATCGGCCTGATGAAAGCGGTGGACAAGTTCGAATACCGTCGCGGTTACAAGTTCTCGACCTACGCCACTTGGTGGATTCGTCAGGCGATCACCCGCTCGATCGCCGACCAGGCGCGGACCATCCGTATCCCGGTACATATGATCGAGACGATCAACAAGCTCAACCGCATCTCTCGCCAGATGCTGCAGGAGATGGGTCGCGAGCCGACTCCGGAAGAGCTTGGTGAGCGCATGGAAATGCCCGAAGACAAGATCCGCAAGGTATTGAAGATCGCCAAAGAGCCGATCTCCATGGAAACCCCGATCGGTGATGATGAAGACTCCCACCTGGGCGACTTCATCGAAGACTCCACCATGCAGTCACCGATCGACGTAGCCACGGTCGAAAGCCTCAAGGAAGCGACCCGCGAAGTGCTGGCCGGGCTCACCGCCCGTGAAGCCAAGGTACTGCGCATGCGCTTCGGCATCGATATGAATACCGACCACACGCTGGAAGAAGTGGGTAAACAGTTCGACGTGACCCGCGAGCGGATTCGTCAAATTGAAGCCAAGGCGCTGCGCAAGCTGCGCCACCCGACGAGAAGCGAGCATCTGCGCTCCTTCCTCGACGAGTAACCACAAAACCCCCGGCCTAGCCGGGGGTTTTGCTTTCCACGCACCACTAGCCGCACCCTGCCCACACCCGCCCCCTGAAGATCGACCAATCCTTCGTCCACGGCCTCCCGGAAGACCCACACGAGGCCGCCATCACCCGCGCCATCACCGCCCTCGGGCGCAGCATGCAACTGACTGTGATCGCCGAAGGTGTGGAAACCAAAGCCCAAGAACAATTTCTCGCCAGCGAAGACTGCGAACAGACCCAAGGTTTCATCGTCAACCAGCCCTTACCAGCCGCGCTCTTCGCCAACAATTTTCTCGGCTCATACCGTTTGGTTGGCACTCCACAGAAGGCACCGCTATAATCCGCCGGCTTTCTGAGGGCCTATAGCTCAGTTGGTTAGAGCAGGGGACTCATAATCCCTTGGTCGCAGGTTCGAGTCCTGCTGGGCCCACCATATATATCAAAGACTTAGCCTGCCTGGCTTTCAGTTGCAGCGCTCCTTGCCTATGCAACAGCTGATCGACTTGCGTCTCGTCAGCTACGTTGACCACCCTACCGACCACGCCTACACAGCTCAATCTAGGCGCCACTCTCTCGCAGCTAGAGCAAATACCAGGCGCCAAAAGCGCCTACCTCGCCGCCATCGCGCAGAATCCAGAATTTGCCCAGTCCTGGAACGTTTGCAAAAGCCGCCAGAGGTCCTGGCGATCTAACAATTGCTGCCGGATAAAAAATCGTCAGCGCCGATGAAGCCTGCAAGTTGCACCTACCCGCGCTCAACCGCCTGGGGCGCCTGCTGGAAAAAATGCTCCAGTTTCAACCCGCCGAAGCCATGTTGCGCACCAGCCCGCAGGTGGCCCCCGCCCAGCCCAAGGTGATTCAGCACTGGGAACACCTGCGCCAGAAGCGATGCGAATGTCCGGTATATAGCCCCCTCGACGGCCTTTTCTGCGACGACCTGATCAGGACTTCCTCGCCCTTGGTGCTGCTGACGGCCAGCGACTATCCTGGGCTGCAATTGGCCGCCGCCCACTTCATGAAAGAGCGGGTCAGCGTGCGGGTTCCGGCGCTAGCGCCGGCCCAAGGCTATCGACACGACAGACTGCGCATCGGCTTCTTGCCCTCAGATTTTTACCTGCATGCGGTGTCATTGCTCACCGGCGAACTGTTCGAGTTGCTCGACCATGGGCGCTTCGAGGTCTACGTCTTTTGCTGAAGCCGGGAAGATGGCTCGGAACTGCGCGAACGCGTGAAGAAGACCTTGGCCCACTTCGTGCGGATCGTCGATATGGACGATGCCACGGCAGCCCCATGCATCCGCCAGCAGGAGATCGACATCCCTATCGATCTACAGGAACTGACTTCCGGCGCCCGTCCGAATATCCCGGCTTACCGCCCCGCCCCGTGCAGATGACCTATCTCGGCTTCCCCGGGCCGGCCGGTTTGCCCTGCGGCGATTACGTCATCGCCGATCACTTCCTGGCCCCGAGAGTGAGAAGCCCTACTACAGCGAAACCCCACTGTACCTGCCACAGCTATTCCCGAGCAGCGATCGGCAACGCCCGGTTGCGCCGCTGCCGGATCGGCCCCAGTGCAGGCTGCCGGAAAACCGCTTTGTCTTCTGATCGCTCAACAACAACTATAAGTTCAACGCAGCGGTGTTCGACTGCTGGATACGCATGCTGCAGCGGGTGCCGGAAAGCGTGCTGTGGTTGCTGGCCGATACCCCTTGGACGCAGAACAACCTATGCCCCAAGGCATCGACCCTGCACGCCTGCTGTTCGCGTTGCGCCGCCGGACTACCTGGCCCGCTACACCGCCGCCGATCTGTTTCTGGATACCTACACTTTCAACGCCGGCACCACGGCCAACGATACGCTATGGCTAGGCCTACCGGCGCTCACCTGCCAGAGCCGCACCGTTGCCTAGAGCATGGCGGGCAGTTTGTTGACCGCGCTCGACCTGCCGAAGCTCATCACCACACTCGGAAAGTACCAAGAACGTACGGCTCAACTGGCGACTCAAATCTGCTGGCGGGGTTGCAGCGACGCCCGAACCAAGGCCGCCAGCATTCGCCTTTGTTCGATATGCCACGTTTTTTTAAAGACATTGAAAGTACAATCAGCACCGTCGCGCCGAAGCCCGGATAGAGGTAGCCAACCTCCGCCCTAATCGGCACGTCATTAACTACAAGGGAATGCAGTGTTCCTGACATCAAATACGGATAATTAATACGTCATGCCAGCACCTAACGGATCGACAACCTCCAGTGAAGTAGCTCTTTCCAACAATCTGCATATCGATAGCCTGGTGTATGGCAGCAAATGGGGCGGCGCCCTCGGCTCCAGCGCGGCGCTGTCCTATAGCTTTCTCTCCAGCAGCTCGTATTACGCGACCGAATACTCCTTCGACAACGAGCACCTGAACAGCTACCAGCTGACCAGCAATCAAAAAGCGGCTGTCACCCAAGCGCTCGGTGCCTGGGCCGCGGTTGCGAATATCAGTTTCTCGCTAACCACCGACTCGAGCACCAATGTAGGCGACCTGCGCTTTGGCGGTTATGCCGGCATGGACTCCGACACCGCCGCCTGGGCCTATCTCCCCAGTGGCGCGCCGGCTTCCGGTGATGTCTGGATCGGCCCGGCGACTTCTGAGGCCAATCCCACGACTGGAACTTACGACTACCTCACCTTCGTGCATGAGATCGGCCATGCCCTGGGCCTGAAGCATCCGTTCGAGAACGGTGACAGCAATTCCACCGTGCTTCCCGCGGAATACGACGACGTCCGCTATACGGTGATGAGTTATACCGACCCTTATTCCTACGAGCCGACGACGCCCATGTTGTTGGACATAGCGGCCATTCAGTACCTGTATGGCGCGAATATGCAGTGGCATACCGGGAACGACACCTACCAGTGGAGCGCCGGCAAGCTCGTTTTCGAAACCATTTGGGATGCGGGCGGCATCGACACCCTGAGTGCCAGCAACCAGAGCCAAGCGGTGACCCTCAACCTCAACCCCGGCACCTTCAGCAGTATCGGCGCCACCTTCTGGAGCGGCTCCGCCTATATCAATAATGGGTTGGCCATCGCCTATGGGGCGCAGATCGAGAATGCAGTGGGCTCGGCATATGCCGATACCCTGATCGGCAATACGCTGGCCAATATGCTGAACGGCGGCGCGGGCAACGACACACTGATCGGCGACCTCGGTAACGACACCTATGTGGTCGACAGCGCGTCTGATGTCATCAGCGAAACCAGCACCCTGGCCAGCGAAATCGATACGGTGCACTCCTCGGTGTCCTGGACCCTGGGCGCCAATCTTGAGAATTTGCTGTTGACCGGCTCCTTAGCCATCAATGGCACCGGCAACAGCCTGAACAATGTCATCTATGCCAATGCGGGCAACAATCTACTCGATGGCGGGGCGGGTCTCGATAGCCTCAGCTATGCCTATGCTGCTGCCGGCGTCACCGTCAGCCTAGCCAGCACCACAGCGCAGGCGACCGGTGGTTCCGCCAGCGATACCCTGCTGAACTTCGAGAACCTGATCGGCAGCAAATACAACGACACCCTGACCGGCAGCGCCATTACCAATGTGCTGAATGGCGGCGCGGGCAACGACACACTGATCGGCGGCCTCGGCAACGACACCTATGTGGTCGACAGCGCGTCTGATGTCATCAGCGAAACCAGCACCCTGGCCACCGAAATCGATACGGTGCACTCCTCGGTGTCCTGGACCCTGGGCGCCAATCTCGAGAAGCTAGTACTGAACGGCAGCGCGGCCATCAATGGCAACGGCAACGCCTTGAACAACTCCCTGACCGGCAATACCGCCGCCAACATCCTGAATGGCGGCAGCGGCAACGACACACTGGTCGGCGGCCTCGGTAACGACACCTACATAGTCGACAGCAGCGTCGACGTCATCAGCGAAACCAGCGTATTGACCAGTGAAATCGACTCGGTGTGGTCGTCGGTAAACTGGACCTTGGGCGCCAACTTCGAGAGCTTGGTGCTGATCGGCTCTGCAGCCATCAACGGCACCGGCAATAACCTCAACAACACCCTCTATGCCAGCGCCGGCAACAATGCGCTGGACGGCGGGGCCGGGGTCGATCTGCTCAATTACGACCTTGCCACCACGGCCGTTAGCGTTAACCTGGCCAGCACCGCAGCACAAGCCACCGGCGGCTCTGGCTCCGATACTTTGTCGAACTTCGAAAACCTCACCGGCAGTCAGTACAACGACACACTGACGGGTAGCACTGTCGCCAACGTTTTAATTGGCGGTACAGGAAATGACACCCTATCGGGAGGCGCTGGCAACGACCTTCTGGTGGGCGGTGCAGGCGTAGACAGGCTCAATGGTGGCACCGGAGCAGATCGCTTCGACTTCAATGCCTTAACCGAAATGGGCCTGGGGTCGCTGCGCGATGTGCTGGGTGATTTCAAAAGCAGTGAAGGCGACAAGATTGACCTGTCGACCCTGGATGCCAACACGGCAACCGCGGCCAATGATGTCTTCGCCTTTATCGGTACATCCACATTCAGCAGTACCAACGCGGCCGGCCAACTGCGCTTCGCTGGCAGCGTGCTGTACGGCAGCACCGATACCGATGCGGCCGCTGAATTTGAAATCCAGTTGCTGGGCGTGACCTCACTGAGCAACACCGATCTGCTTGCCTGATCGGCCTTGCGATGCAGCCTCTGTCCGCTTCGCCTAGCGGCAGAGGCTCGCTAAAACAATCCCTGAACCTCTTGCAACACGGCATGGGTCATCTGGCCGGTGCGGGTATGCAAGTTAACGTAGCTTTGCAGCATCACCAGCTTGGTGTTGAGCAGGTCGCGCTTCGCGGCAAACAGGCGCTGCTGCGCATCGAGAATCTCCACGGTCGAACGCACGCCGGCCTGGTAGCCTTTTTCCGCAGAGGTCAGCGCCCGCTGGTTGGAACGCACCGCCGTCAGCATCGCCTTGCTCTTCTCGAAACCAGCCACTACTCCGAGATAATCGCGCTCGATATCCTCGGTTAACTGCTGTTGCTCGGCGTCATATTCCGAGCGGGCGCCGTAGAGGGCCGAGTGGGCACGCTTGGCCGAGGCGCTGACGGCGCCGCCCTGGTAGAGGGGAATATCAACCAGCAGGCCCACATAGTAAGTGGACTGGCGCTGGGAGAATTCATTGAGATCGCTCTTGTCGGTGTGCGACAACTGGCCGGTCAGCGCTACTGTCGGGTAGTGCCCGGCTTGCTGCAGTTTGAGATCGGCCTCGGCCAGCTGAACCGAGGCGCGCCTGGCCTCCAGCAGCGGGCTGGCCTGGTTGGCCTTGAGCAGCCAATAGCCTAGATCCTCATCGGTCGGCAGCAGGTTATTGGCCGGCAGCTGTTCCTGCATATCGGCGATCCGCATCACCGCAATGCCGGCGCGCCCCGACAGTTTGCGCAGCGCCGCTTGCCGCTGGGCCTGCAATTCGATTTCCTGGGCGCGGATCAGGTCCAGCCGGGCCTGGGCTTCCTCGGTATCGGTGATCGCCCCTTCGCCGGCCTCGAACAGCCGTTTCGTCTGCTTGGCCAGCCCTTCGATCGCGGATTTCTGCTGGGTCGCCAATTTCAGCTCGTTTTCCACTCGCGCCACGTCGAAATAGGCCTCGGCCACGCGATCGAAGAGGCCCTGGCCGGCACCCTCGTACTGCACCTCGCCCAGCTGGCCACGCGCCTTGGACTGCTCGTAGAAGGCCCAACGCCCCTTGTCGAAGAGCGGCTGACGCAGCGCCAGGGTGGCGGTGTCGGCGCTGAACTGATCGCTCTGGTTAGCGACTTGGGACTCACCGCCAAGCTCTCCACCGCGGCCAAAGCGGGAGCTGATCCCGACCTGGGGCAACAGGCCCCCTCTGCCGATGGCTTCCTCCTGCTGGGAAGCCTGGTAGTCGTAACCCGCCACCTGATAGGTGGCATCGTTCTGTCGGGAGGCATCATAGAGCTCGCTCAGCGACAACTCAGGGTCGCTCGCCCAGATTGGACAGGCCCAGATCAGGGCGATAACGGCAGTCCTGCTTCGCACTCTTACTCTTCCTTAAAGGCACCCACTAAACGCTCGGTGACCGGTTTCATCAGGTAGTTCATCAAGGTGCGCTCGCCCGTCTTGATAATGACTTCGACCTGCATACCCGGCTTGACGTCGAGACCGGCACGTCTAAGCTCGCTCACCACCTCGGGGCTGACCTCGACCTCTACCGAGAAGTAAGGCAGCCGTGAATGCTCGTCGATCAGCTGATCGGCCGATACGGTGGTCACCTTACCGCTCATGACCGGCGTATTGACCCGCTGCAGCGAGGCGAAGCGCACATCGACCGGCAACCCAGGCTTGAGCCGGTCGGCCATCATCGGCGGAAACTGCGCCTTGACCACCCAGCTCGAACCTTGCGGCACCAGGTCCATCAGCCGCTGGCCCGCCGGCACCACGCCCCCCACCGTATGCACGGCCAACCCCATCACCTGCCCGGCGACGGACGCGAGAACAGAACCGTTGCGCACCTCGAAGTCGAGTGCCTTGATCCGGTCGGCCAGGCTCGAGGCTTCTGCGGCCACCTGGGTCAGCTGCGACTCCGCCTCGCTGCGAAAAGCCTGCGCCTGCTGCAGCGTCTTCAGTTTGCTCTCGTTGATCGCCTGCCGCGTCCGCCCGATATCGGAAATCGCTGCCGCCTGCTGGGCGCCGAGTTGCGCCGCATTGCGCTCCGCCTCGAACAGGCGGTTGCGCGGCACATAGCCCTCCTGCGCCAACTCGCGCAGACCCTCGAGTTCTTGCCGTTGGTATTTCAGCTGGGCGTCGTGGTTGCGCTTGATCTCTTCGAAACCGGCCAGTTGCTCGGCCAACGACTCCTCCTCGTGCTGGAGGATTTTCAGCCGGCTGGCCAGTTCGTCGCGGCGGGTGGCGAAGAGGTTGCCCTGCAACTCCATGGCCGCCTGTGCCCGCGGGTCGGCCGCCATGGCCAGCAGATTCTGCGGCCAGTCAATGCTATCGCGATCCAGGCGCTCGGCAATCAAGCGCGCCTCGACGCTGCGCGCACTCAGCCACTGCCCCAGCGCGACGTCGAGTTGGGACTGCGCCTGGATGGTGTTGAGTTGCACCACCACCTGACCCTGGCGCACCTGCTCACCCTCGCGCACCAGGATGCGCTCGATGGCGCCGCCCAGTAGCGACTGCACGGTTTTGCGCTCGCCGGACACCACCACGGTGCCGCTGCCGACCACCCCCTGATCGAGGGGAGCCAGACCGGCCCAGAGCAAAAAACCGCCAAAGCCCAGGGCCAGTAGCCACAAGCCAAAACGGGCGATACCCGCCGCATCGGTGTCGGGGGCAGGCGCTTGCGAGTCGGTCTGCAGGTCGTTCTGAATAGGCTTCATCGGCGCCTCAGGCTCCTTGGCTGGCGGATTCGGCGGTTGTATTGACCACCGCGGTCGGCGGCATGAGGGCCTTGAGCACCTGATCCCGAGGCCCGAACAGTTGCTGCGCCCCGTCTTTGAGGAGCAACAGTTTATCGACCACCCCGAGAATGCTCGGCCTATGGGTGACCAGCACCACCGTGGAGCCGGCCGCCTTCAGCGTGCTGACGGCCCGCACCAGCGCCGCCTCGCCGGCCTCGTCCAGATTGGAGTTGGGCTCATCCAGCACCAGCAGTGCCGGCTGACCATAGAGCGCGCGGGCCAGGCCGATGCGCTGCTTCTGCCCGCCGGACAGCCCCAGCCCACCGATGCCCAGCGGCGTGTCGTAGCCCTTGGGGAAATTCAGCACCATCTCGTGAATGCCGGCCAGACGCGCCGCCTCGATCACCTTGAGCGAATCCACCTCGCCAAAACGCGCGATATTCTCCGCGATGGTGCCGTCGAACAGCTCGATATCCTGGGGTAAGTAGCCCAGGTACGGGCCGATCGCCTCACGCGACCATTGGCCCACTTCCGCGCCGTCCAGCCGCACCGAACCACGGATTGCCGGCCAGATGCCGACCATGGCCCGCGCCAAAGAGGATTTGCCGGAGGCGCTGGGGCCGATCACCGCCAGCACCTCGCCCTTGGCCAGCGCCACCGTCACCCCATTCACCGCCGGCTGCTGGGCACCGGGCGGGATGACCACCAGTTGATCGATGCGCAGCGCGCCGGTCGGCGCCGGCAGGGCCATGCGCGGCTGCGGTTTGGGGAACTCTTCGAGGAGGCGGCTAAGGCGCTGGTAGCTGCTCTTGGCGCTGCCCATCTGCCGCCACGAGCCGATGACTTGCTCCACCGGCGCCATGGCTCGGCCCAACAGCACCGACACGGCGATCATCACCCCGGCGGAGATCTGGTTCTCCAGCACCAACACGGCGCCCAGCCCCAACGACAGGGATTGCCACGTCACTCGCACGAAGCGGGTCATCGAGGAAATCCGCGCGCTGCGCTCGCTGGCCTCGGCCTGGGCCGTGATGATGCGCTGCTGCAAGGAGAACCAGCGGCGGCGCAAGACATTCAGCATGCCCATCGCCTGGATGACTTCGGCGTTCTGCAAGGTGCTGTTCACATAGTTGGCGGAGGTGACGGACAACTGGTTGGCTTCCGCCAGACTCTTGCGCGTGGCCAGCTCGTTCCAGATCGCCAAGACCACCAGGATGGCGGCACCCAGCACAGTGAACAGGCCCAGCCAGGGGTGAAACAAGAAGGCGACGATCAGATAGATCGGCAGCCAGGGCGCGTCGAACAGCGCGATCAGGCCCTGGCCGGTGACGAACTGGCGAATGGCGGTCAGATCGCTCAACACCTGCGCCGGGTTGGCGCTGTGCTCCTTCAGGCTGAGTTCGAAAGCCGCGCCGAACACCCGCTCGCCGAGCTGGGAGTCGATGCCCGCGCTCATCTTGATCATCACCTGGCCACGGACCCATTCCAGCAGACTGCTCAGCAGATAGAGCCCGAGCAGAATCAGGGTCAGCATCAACAGCGTGGTTTCGTTGCGGCTGGTCAGGACCCGGTCGAACACCTGCATCATGTAGATCGAGGGCACCAGCATCAGCAGGTTGATCACGCCGCTGAACAGGGCCAACACCCCGAATAGGCGGCGATAGCACAGCAGCGCGGCATCGATATCCCGCCTGGGGTCAAGAATGAGTCGCATAGGATCCAAGAGTTAATAGATAGCTGGCGAAAGATTTGCGGCGGCGAAGCTTAACATGGCCCTATCGGTCGATATCCAGCCACTTCTTGCTAATGCGGCCTAGCGCCAAATAGAAGAGCTTCAGCAGCGCCAATGGCGGTCCCGCAACTGTCTTGCCTTTACCCCGGGTCCAATAGTGGCACTTTGGCACCATAAATCTCAACCAGTAGAATCCCCCCTACCGGTTCCCCCCTCATTCTGCAAATGGAACTTGCTATGCCAGCCCTCGTCTACGGCGAAACCCGCATCAACACCAGCACCAATGGCTATCAATATGAGCCTGCCGTCACGGCCCTGGCCGACGGCGGCTATGTGGTGACCTGAAGTGACTTCGGCACTTTAGACACTTACAACATCTTCGCTCCGCGCTATAGCGCTAGCGGCGCCAAGGTGGGGCGAGAAACCCTGGCCAACACCACCTGGCGAGCAGGATGCCCCCGAAATCACCGCCCTGGCCAATGACGCCTTTAGCTTTATCGGCTCAGCCGCGTTCAGCGGCACCAATGCGGCCGGTCAACTGCGTTTCGCCAACGGCGTACTGTACGGCAGCACCGACGCAGACTCGGCGGCTGAGTTTGAGATTTCCCTGCTTGGCGTGACGACCCTCAGCGGCGCTGACTTTATCGCCTGATCGGCACCTCAAAGCGGCGATGTAGCCGCTCTGAGGCCCTGACCATGAACTCGGCCCCGGCCAACTTCAGCACGTCGTTCAACGACAGCGTCACCCCCTGACTCGGCAGGGCGAACAGCATGGCGGCCAGGGGTGAAGTGCCGCACGCCAGCTAAGCAGCGTTCTGACTCGCTTTTGTTTTACCGATTCGACTGGCGGCTTGCGCCCCGAATCAGGCATCGACCTTATGCCGCGCGGCATACAGGCAAACCATCTCCATGGCGATGGTCGCCCCCGCCAGCGCAGTCACTTCGGCGTTGTCGTAAGGCGGCGAGACTTCCACCACATCCATCCCGACCAGGTTGATGCCGCGCAACGCACGGAGGATCTCCAGCGCCTGATGGGTGCTCAAGCCACCGCAGACCGGCGTGCCGGTGCCGGGCGCGAAGGCCGGATCGAGGCAGTCGATGTCGAAGGTCAGGTACACCGGGTTATCCCCGACCCGCGCGCGAATCAGCTCGGCGATGGCCTCCGGCGAGTTGCGATGCACCTGCCGGGCGTCGAGCACCTGGAAGCCCAGCACATCGTCGTTGGTGGTGCGCAGGCCGATCTGCACCGAGCGCGCCGGATCCACCAGGCCCTGGCGAGCGGCGTGGTAGAACATGGTGCCGTGACTAATGCCCTGCACGCCGTCGTCGGCATCCGGCCAGGTGTCGCTGTGGGCGTCGAAGTGCACCAGGGACAGGGCGCCGTGTTTCTTCGCATGGGCCTTGAGCAATGGGTAGCTGATGAAGTGATCACCGCCCAGGGTCAGCATGCCGCAGCCGGCCTCGAGGATCTGCTCGGCATGCGCCTCGATGGCCGCCGGCGTCTGTTGCGGCTGGGCGTGGTCGAAGTTGCAATCGCCGTAATCGATCACCGCCAGATGGTCGAAGGGATCGAACTCCCAGGGATAGTGGCGCTCCCAGGCACTGGTCACCGAGGCGGCGCGGATCGCCCGTGGCCCGAAGCGGGTACCCGGCCTGTTGGTGGTGGCGGTGTCGAACGGCACGCCGCTGACCACCAGGTCGACGCCGCGCAGGTCCCGCGTGTAGCGCCGGCGCATAAAGCTGGTGACGCCGGCGTAGGTCGGCTCGGAAAAGGTGCCATACAGGCTGTCGCGGGTGATGGCTAGATCGTTACCCTGAAACTCTTCCACGATGAACTCCTCAGTACTGGCTGCGGAAACTGGTCCAGATGCGGGTGCGCTCGCGCTGCGTGCGCAGCGACAGCAGCTGCTCGCTGAACAGCCGCGCACGCACTTCCTGGGGCGGGTAGATGTCGGGATCGCCGCTCACGGCCGGGTCGACCAGCGGAGTGGCGGCGCTGTTGGCGTTGGCGAAGTACACGCTGTTGGTCAGCTCGGCGATGGCCTCCGGGCGCAGCATGTAATCGATGAAGGCGAGCGCGGCCTGGGGGTGCGGTGCGTCCACCGGGATCGCCATGCTGTCGAACCAGATCAGCGTGCCTTCGCGCGGAATGCGATAGAGCACCTCGAACGGCTGCTTCGCCTCGCTGGCACGGGCGGCGGCCATGGCGGCGTCACCGTTATAGGTCAGCGCCAGGCAGATCTCGCCCTTGGCCAGGTCGTCGATATGCCGGCCGGTGCCGACATAGCGCAGGTTCGGCTGCAGCTCGGCGAGCAGTTGCTGCACCTGTTTCAGCTCGGCGGCGGCGGTACTGTAGGGGTCGTGGCCGAGGTAGTTGAGGGCGATGCTGATCACCTCCTGCGGCGAATCCAGCACGGCGATGCCGCAGTCCTTGAGCTTGCTCGCATATTCCGGCTTGAACAGCAGATCGAGGCTGTTCAGCGGCGCGTCGGGAATGCGCTTCGTCACCGCCTCCTTATTGAGGCCCAGACCGACCGTGCCCCAGGTATAGGGCACGCCGTAGCGGTTGCCCGGATCGGCGCTGGCGAGCTTGGCCAACAGCTCGGGATCGAGGTTGGCGTAATGCTTCAGTTGCGCCCGCTCGACCGGCTGCACGGCCTTGGCCTTGATTGCCCGCGCCAGCCCGCTGGAGGCCGGGAATACCACGTCGTAGCCGCTGCCGCCGGTGAGCAGCTTGCTGTCCAGCGCCTCGGCGCTGTCGAAGATGTCGTATTTGACACGAATGCCGGTCTCCTGCTGAAAACCCTTGAGCGCCTGCTCCGGGATATAGGCGGACCAGCTGTAGAGGTTCAGGGCCTGCTCCTCGGCGAGCGACGGTAGGCTGACGCAGAGCAGCAGAAAACATGTGGCTAGGCGCATGGTGACGACCTCATTCGGATTGGCTAGTCAGAGCTTTTTCGTAGGCGTCATCCTGCGGCGTACATTGCTTCGGATAAATATGAAGTGTGCTACTTTGGCATCGATCTTTATCAATGTTAGGAGCCGCCATGCTCAGCCAAGTCCGCGACCTCGACCTGCAACTGTTGCGGCTGTTCGTCAGCGTGGTGGAATGCGGCGGCTTCAGCGCGGCGCAAGGCGAACTGGGGATTGGCCAGTCAACCATCAGCACGCAGATGGCCAAGCTGGAGACGCGGCTGGGTTTCCGCCTGTGCGAACGCGGCAAGGCCGGCTTTCGCCTGACCCCCAAGGGCGACGAGGTGTTGCTGGCCACGCGCAAGCTGTTCGCCGCCATCGAAACCTTCAAGGGCGAGGCCCAGGGCATGGCCGACAAACTGCTCGGCGAGCTCAGCATCGGCCTCTCCGAAGCCCTCGCTGCGCAGGTGCTGGAACGGGTTGGCGCCGCCATCCGGCACTTTCGCCAACGCAACCAGGCGGTGCAGATCGAGCTGATCAGCGCCATGCCCGCCGAACTGGAACGACGCCTGCTGCAGGATCAACTGCACCTGGCCATCGGCTACTTCTCCGGCAAGCAAACTGCCTTGGCTTTCCAACCGCTGTTCAGCGAGGAGCAGTTGCTCTACTGCGGCCGCGGGCATCCGTTATTCAGCCAACAGCAGATCGTCAAAGCCGACCTCGACAGCTGCGACCGCGTGCATCACCCCTATCGTTTCATCAATGCCGACGAACCCGGCCAGTCCAACCTCAGCAGCGCCCGCACCGAACAGGTCGAAGGCAGCCTGGCGTTTATCCTCTCCGGCGCCCATATCGGCCACCTGCCCCGGCATATCGCCGGCCCCTGGGAAGCGCGCGGGCTATTGCGCGCGCTATTGCCGGAGCAGCTTGGCTTCACCGTGCAATTCCACCTGGCCAGCCATCGCGGCCGTCAGCCGAGCGAGGCGCAGCGGGCATTTATTGAGGATTTGCAGGCTGCGTTCAAGTCAGGTGAATAAGTCGGCCACGGCTTATCCAGCGTTTGGCGTGTTGCGAGAGAGATCTGTTGCGAGAGGCATCGGCTAAACGCCGAAAAAAGAAAACCCCACCGAGGCGGGGCTTTGCAGACTGAATCCTGACATCCGTAATCGTTCCACCATCCTGGCGGAAATCCAGCGTATCCCTGTTATTTCCTCGGCGCTTCCTGCGCGACGTCCATGGGTGCAGAGTACCCGCGCACGGTAGGGGGCGATAGCGGCGATCGGCAACACCTCATGTAAGCCTAGGCTTACACAACCAACCAAGCGTCCGCTTGGCTTTCTTTCGTGACGTAGGTCTTGTTAGACTCATTCCGTCCTATAAAAACAACAGACCCCGACACGGCGGTCCAAGGGCCAAGACCATGCGCGCAATTGTGATTGCCCTCTCATGTCTAGCGGCGGGTGCCGCTTCTCCGGCCTTCGCTGCCGGCGGACAAAACCAACTCTCCGACCCCAAAGTTGCCGTCGAGCAATTGTTCTGGAAACAGCTCTACGCGGACGGCGGTAGCTCGCTCTATTGCGGCAGCCCCTTCGGCGCCGAGCGCGGTCAAGTCACCGCCAGCCTGGTGTACAGCAGCAAACAGATCAAATCGGCACTGCGTTGCCTCACCGACAACCAGTGCACGGTCTCGACCCCGCAATACCCCTATATGCTCGCCGACCTGCATAACCTTTACCCAGAGATGAGCCGGGTCGAACTGGCGCGGCGCAATGCGCTGTTCGGTGAACTCGACGACAGCGTACCGAGCAAGTTCAGCGACATTGGCTGCGACCTGAAGGCCAGCTTCCAACTGGTCGAACCTCGTGATGAGGCCAAGGGCAACGTGGCGCGGGCCATCTTCTATATGCACAGCGAATATGACCTGCCGATTGTCGGCCAACTGCAGATGTACCAGCGCTGGAATCGGATGGACCCGCCGGATGCGCAAGAGCAAGCCCGGAATGCGCAGATCGAGACGCTTCAAGGCACCCGCAACCGCTTTATCGACGACCCGGCTGCCGCCGACCAGTTGACTCAGAAGTGAAGCCTGGGCGGGGGAGAAAACAGACGGAGCTGAGTGTTACTAGCAGCCTGCGCCCTCCCCAACCCTATCTCTAAAAGGGCAGGGGACTGAAAGCAAAAAGCCCCGCAATTGCGGGGCTTTTCTATCACGACAGGCTTAGAACTGCGCGGCATCCAACAGATACAGCGACTCGCTACCGGCCTTGACCGAGGCGGTCAACGAGTGAATACGCGGCAGCAAGCGGGCGAAGTAGAAACGTGCAGTACCGAGCTTGCTGGCGTAGAACTCGTCCTGAGTTTCCTTGCCCAGCGCCGCCTTGGCCATCAGTGCCCACATATAGGCGTAAGCGGTGTAGCCGAACACGTGCAGGTACTCGACCGAGGCCGCGCCGATCTCGTTCGGATTGCCTTTGGCGCTGTGCAGCAGCCAAGCGGTCAAATCGTCGAGGTTCGCCACGGCGGCTTGCAGCGGCTCGACGAACTCGGCCAGTTCAGCGCCGGCGCTAGCGGCGAAAGCCCTGATCTCGTCCGCGAAGTGCTTGTAGAACGCGCCACCGCTGCCGACGATCTTGCGACCGACCAGATCGAGCGCCTGAATACCGTTGGTGCCTTCGTAGATCTGGGTGATGCGCACGTCGCGCACCAGTTGCTCCTGGCCCCACTCGCGGATAAAGCCGTGACCGCCGAATACTTGCTGGCCGTGCACGGTGGTTTCCAGGCCGAGGTCGGTGAGGAAGGCCTTGGCAATCGGCGTCAGCAGCGCCACCAGTTCTTCCGCACGCTTGCGGGTCGTCGGGTCTTCGCTGAACTTGGCGGTGTCCAGCTGCATGGCGACGTAAGTGGAGAAGGCACGGCCGCCTTCGTTGCAGGCCTTCATGGTCAGCAGCATGCGGCGCACGTCCGGATGCACGATGATCGGGTCGGCGACCTTGTCTTTCGCCACCGGGCCGGTCGGCGCGCGACTTTGCAGGCGATCGCGGGCGTATTCGATGGCGTTCTGGTAGGAACGCTCACCCGCCGCCAAACCTTGGATACCGACGCCCAGACGCTCGTAGTTCATCATGGTGAACATCGCCGCCAGGCCCTTGTTCGGCCCATCGATGATGTAACCGGTGGCGCCGTCGAAGTTCATCACGCAGGTCGCGGAGCCCTGGATGCCCATCTTGTGTTCGATCGAGCCGCAGGTAACGGTATTGCGCTCGCCCAGGCTGCCATCGGCATTGACCATGAATTTCGGCACCAGGAACAGCGAGATGCCTTTCGAGCCAGCCGGTGCATCCGGCAGCTTGGCCAGCACCAGGTGGATGATGTTCTCGGTCAGGTCGTGCTCGCCACCGGTGATGAAGATCTTGGTGCCGCTGACCTTGTAGGAACCGTCCGCCTGCGGCTCGGCCTTGGTGCGGATGATGCCCAGATCGGTGCCGGAATGCGGCTCGGTCAGACACATGGAGCCGGCCCAGACCCCGGCATACATGTTCGGCAGATAGGCTTGCTTGAGCTCTTCGCTGGCGTGCGCGTTGATCGACAGGCAGGCGCCGGCGGTCAGCATCGGGTACAGGCCAAACGACAGGTTGGCCGAGTTGAGCATTTCTTCCACTTGCGCGCCGAGGGCTTTCGGCATGCCCATGCCACCGTAGTTCGGGTCACCGCCCACCCCGACCCAGCCACCTTCGCCGTAGATTGTGTAAGCCGCGGGGAAACCGGTCGGGGTGCTGACTGCGGTGTTGTTCCAGCGGCAACCTTCTTCGTCGCCGCTGCGATTCAGCGGGGCGATGGTTTTCGCGGTGACCTTGCCGGCCTCTTCGAGGATCGCCTCGGCGGTATCGGCATCGACGATTTCCGCCAGGGCCGGCAATTCGGCCCAGAGCTTGGCGACCTCGAATACTTCATTGAGGACGAAGCGCATATCGCGCAGGGGTGCTTTGTAGTCAGCCATGTGGCGATCCTCGAACGATCCAACGGAGCGGCCTGATGGCCGTTATGACGCAGGCTTAAGAGTTTACCCGAACAACTTTTCAGACACATAGGGTCGCGTTGTGACCAAAAAGTCACTTACGGCTCGCAGTGCCGCGCTGGCAAAAAGGCCCGCTCTTTAGCGGGCCTCTTACGCCTGGCGACCGTCGGTCAGAGGGCGAACTGCTCGGCCGGCAACTGCATCAGGCAATCACTACCCGCCTCTACCGCAGCCTGATGCGCGGCAGTCCGCGGCAGCAGGCGTTTGAAGTAGAACTCGCAGGTCGCCAGCTTGGCTTGGTAATACGCCGCTTCGCCGCCGCCAGCGCTGAGCCGGCCCTGGGCGACCACGGCCATCCGCAGCCAGAAATAGCCGAGGATGATGTAGCCGGAGTACATCAGGTAATCCAGGGCGGCGGCGCCGACTTCGTCCGGGTTTTTCATTGCCGCCATCCCGACCCTCTGGGTCAGCTCGCCCCACTCCTGGTTGAGCTTGGCCAACTGGGCGAAATAGGCCTGCAACTGCGGGTGTTCGGCATTCGCCGCGCAGAACTGATGCACCCGCTTGGTAAAGCCGCGCAGCAGCTTGCCTTGGCTACCGAGCACCTTGCGGCCGAGCAAGTCGAGGGCCTGGATGCCATTGGTGCCCTCGTAGATCGGCGCGATACGGCAGTCGCGCACCAGCTGCTCCATGCCCCATTCGCGGATAAACCCATGGCCACCGAACACCTGCATGCCAAGGTTGGTCACCTCCAGGCCGGTCTCGGTCATAAAGGCCTTGCAGATCGGCGTGAGGAAGGCCAGCAGGTCCTCGGCCTCCTGGCGTTGTTCGGCGTTGTCACCGCCGTGGGCGATATCCAGCAACTGCGCGGTGAAGTAGGCCAGCGCCCGGTTGCCTTCGTTGAAGGCCTTCATGGTCAGCAGCATGCGCCGGACATCGGGATGCACGATGATCGGGTCGGCCGCTTTGTCCGGCGCCTTCGGCCCGGTCAGCGCGCGCATCTGCAGGCGTTCGTTGGCGTACTTGATCGCGCCCTGGAAGCTCGCCTCACCCAGGCAAAGCCCCTGCATACCGGTGCCCAGGCGCGCGTGGTTCATCATGGTGAACATGCAGTTGAGGCCTTTATTGGCCTCGCCGATCAGGAAGCCCTTGGCGTTATCGAAGTTGATCACGCAGGTGGCCGAGGCCTTGATGCCCATCTTGTGCTCGATCGAGCCGCAGGACACGGCATTGCGTACGCCCGCCTCGCCCTGGGCATCGGGCAAGAACTTCGGCACGATAAACAGCGAAATACCCTTGGTGCCGGCCGGCGCGTCGGGCAACTTGGCCAGCACCAGATGGACGATGTTCGCGCTCATGTCGTGCTCGCCGGCAGAGATGAAGATCTTGCTGCCGGAGATGGCATAGCTGCCGTCCGCCTGGGGCACGGCACGGGTCTTGATGATGCCCAGATCGGTACCGCAATGCGCTTCGGTCAGGCACATGGTGCCGGTCCAGCGGCCGGCGGTCATGCGCGTCAGGTAGGCCTGTTTCTGCTCCTCCGTGCCGTGGGCATGGATCGCCGCCATCGCGCCCTGCGTCAGCCCCGGGTACATGCCCCAGGAGGTGTTGCTGGCGCCGACCATTTCGCTGATCAGCAGACCCAGCGAATGCGGCAAGCCTTGGCCGCCGTAGTTCGGGTCGGCAGCCAGGCTCATCCAGCCGCCTTCGGCATACTGGGCGAAGGCCTCTTTGAAGCCTTTCGGGGTGGTCACCACGCCGTGGTTGAATTGGCATTCTTCCTCATCGCCGGAGCGATTCAGCGGCGCCAGCACCTGCTCGCAGAACTTGGCGCCCTCTTCGAGGATGGCGCTGACCATATCCGGGGTCGCGTCGCTCGCACCCAGCGCGGCGTAACTAGCGTGAAAATCGAAGACTTCGTCGAGCAGAAAGCGCATGTCGCGCAGGGGAGCCTTGTAGTCGGGCATGGCAGTTCTCCGTCAGCAGGTACGCAGGAGGCGTAATCGAGTCGATCACGCTACTGCCGACCGCTAGCCGAGAACAATCACCGTGCAGGCGCTGAATGCGCCGCCATAAGCGCCCGGCGGCTCAGTCGCTGGTGGTCGCGACACGCACCGCCCCACGGCAGTTCTGCCCGTGCACCCTCACGCAGTTACGGCCAGCGCCCTTGGCCGTATAGAGCGCCTGGTCGGCGGCCTTGATCACCTCTTCCGGGCTGCACCGAGCGCTCTCTTTCTCCGCCACCCCGATACTCACAGTCACCGAGACACGGCTCACCGCGACGCCAGCGCGCCTTTGCCGGCCGCGCCGATCATCCTGCGGCCGGCGGCCTTGGTCGCGCAGCTGCACGCTGTAGGCTTCAATCGCCTGGCGCACCGTCTCCAGGTGTGGCCGGCACTCCTCCAGGCTCTTGCCCGAGAAGACCAGGGTGAACTCCTCGCCACCGAAACGGAACGCCGTGCCGCCCCCGCCAACCTTGCGCAGTTGGCTGGCGACCACGCGCAGCACCTGGTCGCCGACATCGTGGCCGTGGGTGTCGTTGAATTGCTTGAAATGATCGATGTCCGCCATGGCGATCACGTAGTTGCGCCCCAGCCGTGGCAGGCGCTCGTTCAGCGCGCGACGCCCAGGCAGGCCGGTCAGCTCATCGCGAAAGGCCATCTGATAGGCCTCGTGGGCCACCGCCGCGACCAGGATCAGCATCACCTGGCTGCTCATCAGGTTCAGCCCATGCGCCAGGAGGAAGGTTTTCGGCAGCATCCAGCACAGCCCGAGCAACCCCACCAGTTGCGCCGCATGCAGCGGCCGCGGCTGGCGCAGGTACTGCACCAGCAGCACCGCGAAGGCGAACAGGAAGAGCGGATAGGCCGGCTGAATCATGCTCATCCAGTCGGCCTGCAGGGCCGGCCAGCGGATTTGCGCCAGCCACGCCAGCACACCATCGGGATAACGCCGCGCCAGCGCCAGCGCGACACCGCCGACCGCCAACAGCACGGCCGCGCGGGCAACCAGGCCGCGCAGCAGGTGAGTCCGCTCCAGCCACGCCGCATACAGGCCATAGAGCAAGGGCAGCAGCAGGCTGCAGAGCTGGAAGACCAGCGCCGCGTCAGACCGGGCCCGGCCCTGTGCCCGGTAGTAATCGGTCTGGGTATCGAGCAAGCAGTACGCGAGGTACACCACCAGCAGCAGGAACAACTCCCGCTGGCGCGCATAGATCAGGCAGAAAGCCCCGCCCAGGGTCAGCAACAGGGTCGGCAACACGTTGAACAACGAAGTGAAAAACTCGTTCAGCGTATTCAGGCTGGCCGCCGCTATGCCCGCGCACAGCAGCAGCGACGACGGCAAAAAATGACTGAGACGCAGCGCTTTGAACCGAGACACGACGAAATTCCAGAGGCTGACGGACTGGACAGATCGTAGCTGGCATTTTGCCTGCTTGCGCCGGATTCGGCACGGGATCAGGTCGCACATTCATCAATAACGCGACCGCACAGGTTGCGACTCCGCGAGGTAGGGCGTACTCGCGAAGCAGTACGCCTGGGGTCTCGAACGGCGGGCTGTTCGCCTCACTCCTGAGTCCACTCTCCGCCCTCCCCGTGTCAGCACCGCGCAAAAAAAACCGCTCACCGGTGAAGGTGAGCGGTTTTTTCCAACGCGCAGGTCAGGCTAGAACTTAGTAACCCAGGTCGAAGTGCTCTTCGTCCATGGCCATCAGGTTGTTGGCGCCGGACAGCATCGCCTCTACGTGCGCACGGGTACGCGGCAGAATGCGCTGGAAGTAGAAGCGCGCGGTCTGCAGCTTAGCCTTGTAGAAGGCCTCTTCCGCAGTGCCCGCGGCCAGTTTCTCGGCCGCCAGACGGGCCATGTCCGCCCAGAAGTAGGCCAGGCAGGTGTAACCGGAATACATCAGGTAATCCACCGAAGCGGCACCGACTTCTTCGCGGTCTTTCATCGCCGCCATACCGACCTTCATGGTCAGCTCGCCCCACTCCTTGTTCAGCTTGGCCAAGGGTGCCACGAACTCGGCGACCGCCGCGTTGGCTTCGTTGTTCTGGCAGAACTTGTGGACGATCTTGGTGAAGCCTTTCAGCGCTTCGCCTTGAGTCTGCAGCACCTTGCGACCGAGCAGGTCGAGGGCCTGGATGCCGGTAGTGCCCTCGTACAGCATGGAGATACGGCTGTCGCGCACGTTCTGCTCCATGCCCCACTCGGCGATGAAGCCGTGGCCGCCATAGATCTGTACGCCGTGGTTGGCGGCTTCGAAGCCGACTTCGGTCATGAACGCCTTGGCGATCGGCGTCAGGAACGCCAGCAGGGCGTCGGCTTGCTTCTTCTGCTCTTCGTCCTGGCTGTACTTGACGATGTCGACCTGCTTGGCGGTGAAGTACACCATCGCCCGGTTGCCTTCGGCGAAGGCCTTCATGGTCAGCAGCATACGGCGCACGTCCGGATGCACGATGATCGGGTCAGCCGCTTTGTCCGGCGCTTTCGGGCCAGTCAGCGAACGCATCTGCAGACGCTCGCGAGCGTATTTCAGGCCGCCCTGGAAGCCGATCTCGGCGTGGGCCAGACCCTGCAGTGCGGTACCCAGACGCGCGGTATTCATAAAGGTGAACATGCAGTTCAGGCCTTTGTTCGCCGGGCCGATCAGGTAGCCGGTGGCGCCGTCGAAGTTCATCACGCAGGTGGCGTTACCGTGGATGCCCATCTTGTGCTCGATCGAACCACAGGACACGGCGTTGTGCGCACCGGCGCTGCCATCGGCGTTCGGCAGGAACTTCGGCACGATGAACAGCGAGATGCCTTTGGTGCCTTGCGGCGCATCGGGCAGGCGAGCCAGGACGATGTGCACGATGTTATCGGCCATGTCGTGCTCACCGGCGGAGATGAAGATCTTGGTGCCGGAGACCTTGTAGGAACCGTCGGCCTGAGGCTCGGCCTTGGTGCGCAGCATGCCCAGGTCGGTGCCGCAATGCGGCTCGGTCAGGCACATGGTGCCGGTCCACTCGCCGGAAACCAGCTTGGTCAGGTAGGTGTGCTGCTGATCCGCGGTGCCGTGCTCGGCGATAGTGTTCATCGCACCGTGGGACAGGCCCGGGTACATGCCCCAGGACCAGTTGGACTCGCCGACCATTTCGCTCAGCACCAGGCCGAGGGATTCCGGCAGGCCTTGGCCGCCGTGAGCGACGTCGTGCGCCAGGCTCGGCCAGCCGCCTTCGACGTACTGTTGGTAGGCTTCCTTGAAGCCAGTCGGGGTCTTAACGCCGGACTCGCTCCAGGTGCAACCTTCGATGTCACCCACACGGTTCAGCGGGGCCAGTACCTGCTCACAAAACTTGGCGCCTTCCTCGAGAATGGCGTTGACCATGTCCGGGGTAGCGTCTTGGCAAGCCGGCAGGCTCTGATAATGCGCTTCGTAGCCGAGCAGCTCGTCACGTACGAAACGGATATCACGCAAGGGGGCCTTGTAATCAGGCATAGCGGTAAACCTCTACGATGGGTTCCGAGATTGGGTGACCGGATTTTCGGTCGCTTACGGGATCGCTCCCGATTGCCCGCCGCTAGGATGCGGCCCAGCAATCAAACAGGCGTTTGAAACATACGTTTACGCCCAACCCTTGTCAAGCTCCGGTCGCCGGTCGCCGGTCGCGCAAGCAACTCACCCAGCGGGCACGGCCTCTCAGCAGCAACCGCTATAGATTCAGTTTAGGTGTCCGCGACCCGGCGTGCTGGCCAGGCACGCGGCAGCGACGCCTGGCAGGCGCGAACAGGGTCGGGGAAAACCTCAGATCAGCCGAAGCGGGCCGGCAGTGCGGACGGCGGGGAATGATTCACTGGAGGTAATTGCAGCCGGTAACGCGCAGAAAAAGTACCCACAAAAGACTATAGCCAAGGGTTTATAGCGCCAACCCCAATAACGCCAGATTCAGGTGCTCGGCCACCGCCGCCGGCGTGGCGCTGGCCAGACGTGGCACCCGCCCCAGGCACGGCGCCGGCAGGCGCTCGCTGAGTGTCGCGAGATTCTCTTCCAGGCGCGAGGTGGCCGGATCGACGATATTCGCCACCCAACCGGCCAGGCGCAGGCCGTCCCGCAGTATGGCTTCCACGGTCAACAGCGCATGATTGATACAGCCCAGGCGGACACCGACCACCAGAATCACCGGCAACTCGAGGGCAATCGGCAGATCCGACAGCGATGCCTGCCCGGCCAAGGGCACTCGCCAGCCACCCGCGCCTTCCACCAAGGTGAAATCCGCACCTTTGGCGAGAATATGCTGCACCGGTCCGCGCAACGCCTCGACGCTCAACGTCACCCCTGCCTCGCGCGCCGCCAGATGCGGGGCGATAGCGGGAGCGAAGGCCCAAGGATTGACCTCGGCGTAACTCAACGGCAGCGAACATTCGCCGAGCAGCGCCAGCGCATCCTCGTTGCGCAGGCCCTCGCTGCTGGCGCTACAGCCGGACGCCACCGGCTTGGCCGCCGCCGTACTCAGCCCGGCCAGCCGCGCCGCGTGCAACAAACCGGCGGCGATGGTGGTCTTGCCGACTTCGGTATCGGTGCCGGCAATGAAAAAAGCCGCTGTCATCTCAGTGCTTCTTCTGCAAGACGGCATAGACCACTTGGTAGGTGGCCGGCAGGCCCCGGGGCTGACGAAAACCTTCATAGGCGTCGACCAGCGCGAGAATCCGTGCACGCCCCGTCAGGCCACCGGGGCGACCGGGGTTCAGGTTGTGCGCGCCCAAGGCTTTCAGCTCATGGGTCAGGCTGCGCACATCCGGGTAATGCAGAACTTCCGGCCGGGTCTCCAGGCTCAGCACGCGCAGACCGCTGGCGGCACACAAGCGCTGGTAATCGGCGAACTGGCGGAAGCGATTGACGTGGACCAGGCCATCCACCGCCTGCCAGCTAGCGCGCAATTCCTGCAGCGTGCCGACGCATAGGCTGCTGAAGGCAAACAGGCCGCCCGGCTGTAACACCCGCTCGGCTTCGGCTAATACCGCGGCGAAATCCGCGCACCATTGCACCGCCAGGCTGGAGAACAGCAGGTCGCGGCTCTGCGCCTGGAGCGGCAAGCGCTCGGCATCGCCGACGATGAACTGCTGGGCGCCCCCCAAGGGCCGCGCATGCCGGAGCATCCCCTCGGCGATATCCAACGCCGCGCCATGCGCATACGGAAACCGCTGCGCCAACGCCCGGCTGAAATGCCCGGTCCCGCAGCCCAGATCCAGCCAGGCGTGCGCCGGCAGTTCAAGCGGCAGACGCGCCAACAGCTGCGCGCCGACCGCGCGCTGCAACTCCGCCACACTGTCGTAGCTCTCCGCTGCGCGGGAGAAGGAGGCCGCGACCTGGCGTTTGTCCGGTAGCCCGCCAAGCACGGAGGAATGGGCGAGATCAGTCATCGCCCGACTCGTGCAGAAACGCCTGGATGGCCGCCGCCACTTCATGCGGGCGTTCGACGACAAACGCGTGGCTGGCCTGCTCGATCAAGCCGATTTCGATATCCGGTAGCAACGCCAGTAACGCGCCGGCCGCCTCGGCCGGTACCAGCGCATCGGCGCCGGCAAACAGGTGCAGCTGCGGGCCACGGAAGGCTTGCAAGGCGGCACGGGTATCCAGTGCGGCGAGCACGTCCAAGCCCTGCAGCAGGGCCGCGGCAGCCGTGTGCGGAGCCCCACCGGCGAGTAGCCGCGCCAGGCTGCGAGCCTCTGCCGCGCCCTGGGCGCTGAGCAGGCTGAAGCGTTTCAGCGTGGTGTCCGCATCGACCGCACAGCCCTCGCGGAAGGCGCCGAAGTTGGCCTTGGACATGGCGCTCGGCCAATCGCCGCGGGCGACGAAACAGGCGTTGCTCGCCAGGGTCAGCAGGCCACAGCAGCGCTCGGCGCGGCGCGCGGCCAATTCGGCGGCGAGCATGCCGCCGAATGACCAGCCGCCGAGCCAAACGTCCTCCGGCAGGTTGGCATCCAGCTCATCCAGCCAGTCGGCCGGATCACTGGAATTTGGCGTCGGCAGCGGTTCGATCTGCACCCGCAAGCGCTCATCCAAGCCTTGCAGGGCCGCCGCCAAGGGCTCCAGCGGTGCGCTACCCAGGCCCCAGCCGGGTAAGAGAATCAGACGATTACGCATTGGCAGCCTCCGCAGGCTCTAAGCGCGGCCAGCATTCGGCCAGTGCCTCTAACAATAGCTGCAGCTGCGCCTCGCTATGGGCGGCGGAAAGGGTTACCCGCAGGCGCGCGCTGCCGGCCGGCACCGTTGGCGGGCGGATTGCGGTGACCAGCAAACCCCGCTCGCGGAGCATCTGCGACAGGCGCAGCGCACGGCCGCTGTCGCCGATCAGGATCGGCTGGATCGGCGTGAAGCTGTCCATCAGTTGCAGGCCGATGCTCTGCGCGCCGGCGCGAAAGCGCTGGATCAGCGTGGCCAGATGCACCCGCCGCCAACTTTCGCTGCGCAGCAGCTCGAGGCTTTTCAGCGTGGCACAGGCCAGCGCCGGCGGCTGGCTGGTGGTGTAGATGTAGGGCCGAGCGAACTGGATCAGGGTTTCGATCAACTCCTCGCTACCGGTGACGAACGCGCCCGCAGTGCCGAAGGCCTTGCCGAGGGTGCCGACCAGCACCTGCACATCCTCCAGCCCGAGGCCGAAGTGCTCGACGATGCCGCCGCCGTTGGCGCCCAGCGGGCCAAAGCCGTGGGCATCATCGACCAGCAACCAGGCGCCTCGAGCTTTTGCCGCGGCAGCCAGCGCCGGCAGATCGGCCAGATCGCCGTCCATGCTAAACACGCCGTCGGTCACCACCAGGGTGTTGCCGCTGGCTTTCTCCAACCGGCTGGCGAGGCTCGCCGCATCGTTGTGCAGATAGCGCGAGAAACGCGCGCCGCTGAGCAGACCGGCATCCAATAACGAGGCGTGATTGAGGCGGTCTTCCAGCACCGTATCGCCCTGCCCGACCAGCGCCGTAACGGCGCCGAGGTTGGCCATATAGCCGGTGGAAAACAGCAGTGCCTTGGGCCGCCCGCTGAACTCGGCCAAGGCTTCCTCCAGCTCGTGGTGCGGCCTGCTGTGGCCGATCACCAGGTGCGAAGCGCCGCCACCGACGCCCCAGCGCTCGGCACCGGCCCGCCAGGCGGCGATCACCTCGGGGTGATTGGCCAAGCCCAGGTAATCGTTGCTGCAGAACGCCAGCATGGGCCGGCCATCGACAATAACTTCCGGGCCTTGCGGGCTTTCCAGCAGTGGCCGCTGGCGATACAGATTATCTGCCTGGCGGGCGGCGAGGCGGGCGGCAAGATCGAAGCTCATGGCAGCTCGGATGCGGTATTGAGAAAAGGTGGATAACCGCGCTGCGGTTTATCCACCCTACGAAAAGGTCGAGGCCAGCGTAGGGTGGATAGCGCTTTATCTATCCACCAAACCAGACTCAGGCCGACGCGGCGTCGTAGAACAGCTCGCTGCTCTTCTGCTCGACCAGGGCCTGTTCGATCGCGGCCTGGTGCACCTCGTCGGAATGCTCTTCGCGCGCTTCCGGTTTGATCCCCAGACGGCTGAACAGCAGCATGTCCTTGTCCGCCTGCGGGTTGGCGGTGGTCAGCAGTTTCTCGCCGTAGAAAATCGAGTTGGCGCCGGCGAAGAAGGCCAGGGCCTGCATCTGCTCGTTCATCGCCTCACGGCCGGCGGACAGGCGCACGTGCGACAGAGGCATGAGGATGCGGGCCACGGCGAGCATGCGAATGAAGTCGAACGGATCGACCTCCTCGGCATTCTCCAGCGGCGTGCCCTGGACCTTCACCAGCATGTTGATCGGCACCGACTCCGGATGCTCCGGCAGGTTAGCCAGCTGAATCAGCAGGCCGGCGCGGTCGTCCAGCGACTCGCCCATGCCGAGGATGCCGCCGGAACAGATCTTCATCCCCGCATCGCGCACGTAGGCCAGGGTTTGCAGGCGCTCGCCGTAGGTGCGGGTGGTGATGATGCTGCCGTAGAACTCCGGCGAGGTGTCCAGGTTGTGGTTGTAGTAGTCGAGGCCGGCGCTGGCCAGGGCCGCGGTCTGCTCCTGATCCAGGCGACCGAGGGTCATGCAGGTCTCCAGGCCCAGGGCCTTCACGCCTTTGACCATCTGCAGCACGTAGGGCATGTCTTTCGCCGAGGGATGCTTCCAGGCGGCGCCCATGCAGAAGCGCGTCGAGCCGATGGCCTTGGCCTCGGCGGCAGCTTGCAGGACCTTCTGCACTTCCAGCAGTTTTTCTTTTTCCAGCCCGGTGTTGTAGTGGCCGGACTGCGGGCAGTACTTGCAGTCTTCCGGGCAGGCGCCGGTTTTGATCGACAGCAAGGTGGAGACTTGCACGCGATTGGCATCGAAATGCGCGCGGTGCACGGTCTGTGCTTGGAATAACAGGTCGTTGAACGGCTGCTCGAAGAGCGCCTTAACCTCGGCGAGGGACCAGTCGTGACGCAGGTTAGGGGTAGTGGTGGCGCTCATTCGGTGTTCCTTATTTAATAGCTTGCACCTGCTAAGAGCCTGTTCAATGTCTGCTGCGCTTGGCCATGCGGCGTTGAAAACCGGCTCGGACTGCTCATTTACAGCTCGTAAACTCCGCATCCTCGCCTGTTGTCGCCTTGCCTGACCTGCGCTCGCGACGACCTTGAACAGGCTCTAAAGTCCACAGGCGCGACACGGATGCTCGGCATAGTTAAGGAAGCGATATGCGCTGTCAACCAGGTAGCAACAAACCGGTTTACATCTGGTTAAAAAACAAACAATCCTGCCTACTGTGTGACGAGCCCGCGGACGCCTCAGTGCCGCTGTGCAGCAGTTGCGAGACGGAACTGCCCTGGCTCGGCGGGCACTGCCTGGTCTGCGCGCTGCCGTTGCCGACCTCCGGCCTGGTTTGCGGCGCGTGCCTGAAGCGCCCGCCGACCTTTAGCCGCGTCGAAGTGCCCTGGCGCTATGCGTTCCCGGTCGACACCCTGATCACGCGCTTCAAACATCAGGCCAAGTGGCCATTGGGACGCCTGCTGGCCGAGCTGTTGTCACAGCATCTGCTCGACTCGTTCGATCACGGCCTACCTCGGCCGGACGCCCTGCTGCCGGTGCCGCTGGCCAATCGGCGCTTGCGCCAGCGCGGCTTCAATCAGGCGGCGCTGCTGGCCCGCTGGCTCAGCCAGAGCCTGCAACTGCCCCTGGCGGAAGGCTGGCTGCTGCGCCCGCACGATACCCCGGCCCAGCAGCAGCTCGACGCCGCCGCGCGCAAACGCAATCTGCGCCACGCCTTTGCCCTGGCCGATCACGCCACGATCGAAGGTCGCCATCTGGCGCTGGTCGACGATGTGCTGACTACCGGCGCCACCGCCGAAAGCCTCGCCCGCCTGTTGAAAAAAGCCGGGGCCGCGCGAGTCGACGTGTATTGCCTGGCGCGCACGCCAAAACCCGGCGATGGGTAGAGCGGATTTCACCCCAAAACGGCTTTACCCAATTTAGTGCTCCGGTTTTCTAGCCGTGACTGCACCCACAATCGGCGCCCACTTGGCTTGTGGGCGTACACTGATACGCCCCGCCGTTTGGATTGCCCCATGACCCACCCTTTCGCCGCGCTCACTCCCGACCTCGTGCTCGATGCCGTCGAGAGCATTGGCTTTATCAGCGACGCCCGCGTGCTGGCGCTGAACAGCTACGAGAACCGCGTGTATCAGGTGGGTATCGAGGACGGCGAACCGCTGATCGCCAAGTTCTACCGGCCGGCGCGCTGGAGCGATGCGGCGATCCTCGAAGAGCACAGCTTCACCTTCGAACTGGCCGAGTGCGACGTGCCGGTGGTGGCGCCGCTCAAGCACAATGACCAGACACTGTTCGAGCACGCCGGTTTTCGCTTCACCCTGTTCCCCCGCCGCGGCGGCCGCGCGCCGGAGCCGGGCAATCTCGATCAACTCTACCGCCTCGGTCAGCTACTCGGCCGCCTGCATGCGGTCGGCGCGACCAAGCCATTCGAACACCGCGAAGAACTGGCGGTGCAGAACTTTGGCCATGACTCGCTGACCACACTACTGGAAGGCAACTTCGTCCCGCGCAGCCTGTTGCCGGCCTATGAGTCGGTCGCCCGCGACCTGCTCAAGCGCGTCGAAGAGTTATATGCCGCGACGCCCTATCAGACGATCCGCATGCACGGCGACTGCCACCCCGGCAACATGATGTGCCGCGACGAGGTCTTCCATATCGTCGACCTCGACGACTGTCGCATGGGGCCGGCGGTACAGGATCTGTGGATGATGCTCGCCGGTGAGCGCCAGGAACGCCTGAGCCAACTCTCCGAGCTGATGGATGGCTACCAGGAATTCCACGATTTCAATCCCCGCGAGCTGCCGCTGATCGAAGGCCTGCGCGCCCTCCGGCTGATGCACTACAGCGCCTGGCTGGCGCGGCGCTGGGACGACCCGGCCTTCCCCCACAGCTTCCCCTGGTTCGGCAGCGAGCGCTATTGGGGCGAGCAGGTGCTGGTGCTGCGCGAACAGTTGTCGGCCCTCGACGAAGAGCCGCTGCGACTGTTCTGAACGGTAGTCGAAACCTTTGTGGCCACATACGTTTGTGTAGGAGCGGATTTATCCGCGAACAAGGGCGACTCGGTGCTATCCCATCGCGAATAAATTCGCTCCTACAAGCCTCTGCCGCCTGGCGGATTGGATACATCAGGTCGAGCGGGGGGTGCCATAGAGGCCAACGCCGGATGGCCTATCCACCGTTAACCCTCCATGCTCCCAGCACCCCTTGAAGAACCATAAAAAGAACTGCTCGCCGCACAGCCAACCTCCGCCGTAAAGCAAATCTTACGCTTGGCGTGTTTTAGCCAACGTAGAAAACCCTGAACTGACAGACAGGCCGGCCACGCGGCCCTTAGAATGGCCAACGAACTCGTTAGCTGCCTAAGCAAGGATTCAGCATGCACGCCGCCAACCCGCGCCGCGGGTACATCCTCGGCCTCAGCGCCTATAGCATCTGGGGCCTATTCCCGCTCTATTTCAAAGCCATCGACCAGGTGCCGGCGCTCGAGATCATCGTCCATCGCGTGCTCTGGTCGGCGCTCTGCGGAGCTTTGCTGTTGCTGGTCTGGAAGCATCCAGGCTGGCTCGCCGAGTTGCGCAACCACCCGCGGCGCTTCGCCGTGCTGGCCGCCAGTGGCACGCTGATCGCCGTGAACTGGTTGACCTATGTCTGGGCGGTGAATAACGGCCGCATGCTGGAAGCCAGCCTCGGCTACTACATCAACCCATTGATCAACGTACTGCTGGGCCTGGTGCTGCTGCGCGAGCGCCTGCGCCCGCTGCAGTGGCTGGCCGTCGCCCTCGCCGTGATCGGGGTGGCGCAGCAGGTCTGGCAGGTCGGCAGCCTGCCCTGGGTCTCGCTGGTGCTGGCCTTTTCTTTCGGGTTCTACGGGCTGATTCGCAAACAGGCGCCGGTCGCGGCACTGCCGGGCTTGGTCGTGGAGACCTGGATGCTGGTACCGCTGGCCCTCGGCTGGCTGCTGCTGAACCCCACCGCGGCGAGCAGTCAGGCGAACTTCTGGACCACCTCGCAGGCGCTCTGGCTCGCCGCGGCGGGGCCGATCACCCTGGTGCCGCTGGTTTGCTTCAATGCCGCCGCCCGCCACCTGCCCTACACCACCCTGGGTTTTCTGCAGTACCTGGCACCGACCTTGGTGCTGCTGCAGGCGCTGTTCCTGTTCGACGAGCACCTGGCGCCCAGCACGCTGGCGGCCTTCGGTTTTATCTGGGCAGGGTTGCTGCTGTACAGCATCGATACCTGGTTCAATCTGCGCCGCGCAGCGTAGGGCATACTCGCGAAGCAGTACGCCAGACACACGGAGGACTGTTCGCTGCGCTCCGAAGTCCGCCCTACGCGGTTCAACGGGCTTCGAGGCGCGGCCCGGCCAACCTACGCCTCGCTGCGCAGGTTGAGTTCCACCATCATTTCATCGGCCAGGGCTTCCAGGCGGGTCTGCAGCAGCTCCAGCGACAGCGTCAGCGGCACCGCCAGCACCGCCTTGGCATGGAACAACGGCTCGCTGCTCATCGGCGCCGGCATCACCTCGGTGGTCAGACTCTCCACGTTGATCCCGTGCTCGGTCAGCAACCGCGTGATATCGCGGACGATGCCCGGCCGGTCGTTGCCCACCAGATCGAGCAGGATCGGCTTCCAGGTGCAGGACGGCTCGATGCCGCTTTCCGCCAACAACACGCGAATGCCCTGGCTGTTCAACCCTTGCAGGGCGTCGACCAGCTCATCGTAGGCCTCCGCCGGCACCCCGACCCGGAGGATGCCGGCGAACTGCCCGGCCATCCGCGACATGCGACTTTCCAGCCAGTTGCCACCGTGCTCGGCGATGCACTCGGCAATGTGTTCCACCAGGCCAGGCTTGTCCTGGGCGATGATAGTTAGTACCAGATGATTCACACGCGACTCCTTTTCTAAAGCCAGGCGAACCCGATTCAGCTACGCACCAGGCTCAGCCAATAGGTATAAAAAACCTCATCTCTTACATAGCCTAGGCGCTCATACAGCGCCTGCCCGGCCAAATTAGTCTTCGCCGTTTCCAGTTGCAGGCCACAAGCGCCGCTCGCCTGTGCATGCGCGCGCGCCGCATTCATCAGCGCCTCGCCAACGCCCTGACGGCGGGCCTGCGCCGACACATACAGATCGCTCAGCAACCACGCGGGCTCGAGCGCCAAGGAGGAGAAAAACGGGTAAAGCTGGACGAAACCCAGCGCCGCACCGGCAACATCCCGGGCGAGCAGCAGCGTTGAATCGCCTCGCTCCATACGTGCCGCAAGAAAGCTGCGGATGACCGCTAGCGGCTTGGGTACTTGGTAGAACTCGAGGTAGCCGGCAAACAGCCGCACCAGGTCGTCGAGGTCTTCGGGGGCGGCAGCATGGATAGGCATTCGCTAGGCTCCAACGGGGGTTGCCCGAGTATAGGCAGAACTTATTGAGCGCTGTTCATGGCCGCCGCGACTGCCTGTCGCAGGTGCACTAACGAACTAATCGTGTACTGTTTGAAGATTTATCTGGAACAATCTGTAGCATTTTTGAGAACATCCGCGCCCCCGCTGTGACTGCAAGGCACGCTCCGGTCGCAGAGCGACGCGTGCCCACTGATTTTCACAACATCTTGATGTAGTATGCCGCGCCTCGGACTACAAGACGGTCAACGTCGGGTCCGTTGTGGGCTATTGAGTAGAGCTGAAGAGCTGAGCAGAGTGAGGCAAGTGATGACTGAGCGCGTTCAAGTCGGTGGCCTGCAGGTCGCCAAAGTCCTGTTCGACTTCGTAAATAACGAAGCCATCCCCGGTACCGGGATTTCTGCCGAGCAGTTCTGGGCCGGTGCCGAAAGCGTCATTAATGACCTGGCGCCGAAGAACCAAGCCCTGCTCGCCAAGCGCGACGACTTCCAGGCCAAGATCGATGCCTGGCACCAGTCGCGTGCTGGCCAGGCGCATGACGCCGTGGCTTACAAAGCCTTCCTGCAAGAGATTGGTTACCTGCTGCCAGAAGTCGCAGATTTCCAAGCCACCACCCAGAACGTCGATGAAGAAATCGCCCGCATGGCCGGCCCGCAGCTGGTCGTCCCGGTGATGAACGCGCGCTTCGCCCTGAACGCCTCCAACGCCCGCTGGGGCTCGCTGTACGATGCCCTGTACGGCACCGATGTGATCAGCGAAGAAGGCGGCGCCGAGAAAGGCAAGGGTTACAACAAGGTTCGCGGCGACCAGGTGATCGCCTTCGCCCGTGCCTTCCTGGATGACTCCGCGGCGCTGGAAAACGGCTCCCACGTCGACGCCACGGCCTATGTAGTGAAGAGCGGCACGCTGGCCGTCAGCCTGAAAGACGGCAGCAGCAGCGGCCTGAAAAACGCCGCCCAGTTCATCGGCTTCCAAGGCGACGCCGCGGCACCGACAGCCGTGCTGCTGAAAAACAACGGCCTGCACTTCGAAATCCAGATCGACGCCAGCAGCCCGATCGGCCAGACCGATGCAGCCGGTGTCAAAGACCTGCTGATGGAAGCGGCGCTGACCACCATCATGGACTGCGAAGACTCGGTCGCCGCAGTCGATGCCGACGACAAAGTGGTGGTCTACCGCAACTGGCTAGGCCTGATGAAAGGCGACTTGGCCGAGGAAGTGGCGAAAGGCGGCAGCTCCTTCACCCGCACCATGAACCCGGACCGCGTCTACAGCGCGGCCAACGGCGGCGAGCTGAGCCTGCACGGCCGCTCCCTGCTGTTCGTGCGCAACGTCGGCCACCTGATGACCATCGACGCCATCGTCGACGGCAAAGGCCACGAAGTGCCGGAAGGCATCATGGACGGCCTGGTCACCGCGCTGATCGCCGTGCACAACCTGAACGGCAGCAGCAGCCGCAAGAACAGCCGTACCGGCTCGATGTACATCGTCAAGCCGAAGATGCATGGTCCGGAAGAAGCCGCGTTCACCAACGAGCTGTTCGGCCGCATCGAAGACGTCCTGAACCTGCCGCGCAACACCCTGAAAGTCGGCATCATGGACGAGGAGCGGCGCACCACCGTCAACCTCAAGGCCTGCATCAAGGCCGCCAGCGAGCGCGTGGTGTTTATCAACACCGGTTTCCTCGACCGTACCGGCGACGAGCTGCACACCTCCATGGAAGCCGGCGCCATGGTGCGTAAAGCCGCCATGAAGTCCGAGAAGTGGATCGCCGCCTACGAAAACTGGAACGTCGATATCGGCCTGGCTACCGGCCTGCAAGGTCGCGCGCAGATCGGCAAAGGTATGTGGGCCATGCCCGACCTGATGGCCGCCATGCTCGAGCAGAAAATCGCCCACCCGTTGGCCGGCGCCAACACCGCCTGGGTGCCGTCGCCGACCGCGGCTGCACTGCACGCCCTGCACTACCACAAGGTCGACGTGTTCGCCCGTCAGGCCGAGCTGGCCAAGCGTGAACGCGCGTCGCTGGACGACATCCTCAGCATCCCGCTGGCGACCAATACCAACTGGTCGGCCGAGGAAATCCAGAACGAACTGGACAACAACTCCCAGGGCATCCTCGGTTACGTGGTGCGCTGGATCGACCAGGGCGTCGGCTGCTCCAAGGTGCCGGACATCAACGACGTCGGCCTGATGGAAGACCGCGCCACCCTGCGCATCTCCAGCCAGCTGCTGAGCAACTGGCTGCGCCACGGCATCGTCAGCGCAGAGCAGGTGCTGGCCAGCCTCAAGCGCATGGCGCCGGTGGTCGACCGGCAGAACGCCAACGACCCGCTGTACCGCCCGCTGGCACCGAACTTCGACGACAACATCGCCTTCCAGGCGGCCGTCGAACTGGTGATCGAAGGCACTAAGCAACCGAACGGTTACACCGAGCCGGTGCTGCACCGCCGCCGCCGCGAATTCAAGGCCAAGAACGGCCTGTAATTCGCACTGCGACTCAAGAACCGCCCTTCGGGGCGGTTTTTTATGGGTGCTGGCAAAACCTCGGCCCGATCTAGGTCGCCCGCTAATGACCTGGACTTCGACTCGAGCGCTTGGCCGCATTCGGCTTGAAAGCATGCTTGAAGGTTTGAAAACAGCGAAGTTCAGGAACCCCCGGATCCGGCCAAAGGCTGCCAGTCGGAAGTGCCGACGACACTAGGGGCGATTCAGCTACAGTTCCTGCAGCATCCCCAGCGCTCATCCGCCCAAGGAGGGCCCCAATGCGACTGATCTGTGCAGCACTACCCCTACTGGCGCTGGCCGGTTGTTCATCCTTTCACGCCGCCCCCGAGCAAGTGACCCAGGTCCCCGATGACCGCCTGCTGGCCTATCAGCAGCCTATCGAAGGCGGTGGTCAGATCGTGGTGAACCGCGACCTCGGCATGCTCGGCGGTGGTTGCTACGTGGCCTTCCTGATCGACCGCCAGGTGGCCGCGCGTATCGGCATCGGTGAGGCGGCCAACTTCCACGTGCCAGCGGGCGCCCGCATCGTCGGCATCGGCATCGATGAACAGGACGACACACTCTGCGGCAAGGGCCGCCTGCGCCGCGAACTGGCCGTTCAGCTGAAGGAAGGCGAGAGCCAGCATTTCCGAATCGTCAGTGAGAACAAGGGTGGGTTTGCGATTCGGCCGGAGGCACGTTGAGCCTCATCCGCGTGTGATTGCAGGAGGACGGCACCAGCATGCAATCCCTCCAGGCTGGTAATACAAAAAGTTGGCGTCGCAGTTGCGCTCGAAAGCTTTTCCAAATCATCCGACTCATTACATTGTTGGGCGCTGCATCCCCGGCTAGACTGGCGAGCATGAAACGCTACCTGCGGTTTTGCCTCATCGCCCTGATTAGCCTGGCGCTGCCCCTGAGCGGGATGGCGGGCCTCGCAGCAGCGACCGAACCTTGCCCGATGAAATCTGCGGGTATGGCTAAGATGGCGCCTGAAACCAGTACGGATGCGGGCCAGGACTGTTGCCAGGGTATGGGCAGTTCCTCCGATCACGGCAAACCCTGCAAGCCCGGCCAGGAATGCAAGACCGGCAGCCTGCTGCAAGTGTCGATCGTGAAGCATCCTGTCAGGCTCGCCAGCCCCATCGTGCTGTCCCTCTCCAGCGACTTCCTGCCTGCCCAGGCCCCGTCCGGGGTATGGCGACCTCCCCGCGTTTGATTCCTGTTCGACACTGATGTCCTTCGCGCCTCGGCGGGAGGGCTGGCCTGCGCGCGCGTCCGCGTTGCGCGCAGCGAATGATCACAGGAATCCAGAACATGAACTCCAAACGCTATTGCACCGGGTGGCCCGTCGCGGCTGCCCTGGCGGTAACCGTGCTGGCATTGCCGAGCCTGGCCGCCCCCCTGACACTCGATGAAGCCTTGCGCTTGAGCGAAGACCATGCCCCTTCGCTGACCGCCCAGGCGGCCAAACTGCAAGCCGCCAGCAGCGCCGCCATCCCGGCCGGCGAACTACCCGACCCGAAGTTACTGCTGGGCGTGCAGAACTATCCCGTTGGCGGTCCCGATCGCTGGAGTATCGACCAGGACTTCATGACCATGCAGATGGTCGGAGTCATGCAGGAGGTGCCCAACCGCGACAAGCGCCGGGCGCGCATCGAGGTGGCCGAGGCGGCCGTCGACCGAGCCACAGCCGAAAGCCGGGTCGAGCGTCTGAACGTCCGTCAGGCCACCGCTCTAGCCTGGATCAGCAGCTACTCGGTGGAGCGTAAACAGGCATTGTTCGAGGATTTCTTCCGCGAGAATCGTCTGCTGGCCGATAGCGTGCGCGCGCAGATCGCCGGCGGCCGTGCGCAGGCCGCCGATGCCGTGACGCCGAAACAGGAGGCGGCCCTACTGGATGAGCAACAGGACGAATTGATCAGGCTGCGCACGCAGGCCCGCGCCGCACTCAGGCGCTGGATCGGCCCGGCCGCCGATGAGCCGCTGGCCGGCAGCTTGCCGCAGTGGCCCATCGATGCCTCAGGGTATGCCCATAAGCTGCAACATCACCCCGCACTGCTGGCCTTCGCGCCGATGACCCGCGAGGCGCAGGCCAAGGTGCGCGAGGCCGTGGCGGAAAAGACCTCCGACTGGAGCTGGGAACTCGACTACCAGCGCCGCGGCCGTGAGTTCGGCGACATGATGAGCGTGCAATTCAGCTTCGATCTACCGCTATTCCCCGGTTCCCGGCAAAACCCCAAGATCGCCGCCAAGCATGCCGAGCTAAACCAGCTGGAGGCCGAGCGCGAAGTTCTCGCCCGCGAGCATGCCCAGCAACTGGAAGATGACCTGGCCGAATACCAGCGCCTGAACCGCGCCGTGCGCCGCAGCCAGGACAGCCTACTGCCCCTGGCCCGGGAAAAGGTGGAGCTGAGCATGGCCAGCTACCGCGCCGACAACGGCGACCTGGCGGCCGTCATCGCCGCCCGTCGCGAATTGATCGAGGCACGCCTCAAACAGATCGACTTCGAAGAGCAGCGGGCCCTGACCAGCGCCCGCCTGTATTTCACTTACGGGGAGGTCAGCCAATGACTGCTCGAATCTGGACGGGAGCTTTGTTGGCAGGCCTGTCGGTAGCCCTGGGGGTTGCCGGCGGTTACTGGTTCGCTCAGCAGCGCCTGAACGGAATGCCCAACTCGGCCGCCGAACAAGGTGCCACCACACAAGACCAGCGCCCGGTGCTCTATTGGTACGACCCCATGTACCCGCAGCAGAAGTTCGACAAGCCGGGCAAATCGCCCTTCATGGACATGCAACTGGTGCCTCAATACGCCGATGCAGCGGCGGACAGCGCAGTTGTCAGCATCGACCCCAGCCTGACCCAGAACCTCGGCCTGCGCCTGGCGACTGTCACTCGCGGAGCCCTCGCCAGCAACCTGGAGGTGGTCGGCGTATTGGCGTTCAACGAACGGGATATCGCAGTGGTCCAGGCGCGTACCGCTGGCTTTGTCGAGCGCGTCTATGCCCGCGCGCCAGGCGATGTGCTCAAGGCCAATGCAGCGCTGGCCGACCTGTTGGTGCCGGAATGGGCCGCTGCCCAGGAGGAGTTCCTCGCACTCAAGCGCAATGGCGACGCCGGCTTGCTGGCGGCGGCACGCCAACGCCTGCGCCTCACGGGTATGCCGGCGGCGCTGATTACCCAGGTGGAACGCAGCGGCAAGATCCAGCCGCTGCTGACCCTCAGCAGCCCGATTGGCGGTGTGTTGCAGGAGCTGAATGTGCGTGCGGGCATGACCGTCGCGGCCGGCGACACCCTGGCCCGCGTCAACGGCTTGAGTAGCGTCTGGCTCGCGGTGGCCGTTCCCGAGGCCGAGGCTGGGACCATTGCCGTTGGCCAGGCGGTCGAGGCACGCCTGCCGGCCTTCCCAGGGGCAGTGCTCGGCGGCACGGTCAGCGCCATTCTGCCCGAGGCGAATCTGGATAGCCGCACGGTACGCGTGCGGGTCGAACTGCCCAACCCCGACGGCCGCCTCAGGCCGGGATTGACGGCGCAGGTGCGCCTGAGCCGCTCGGCTGAGCAAAGCCTGCTGTGGATACCCAGCGAGGCGGTCATCCGCACCGGCCGCCGTGCCCTGGTGATGCTCGCCGAAGACGCTGGGCGCTACCGCCCGGTCGAGGTGCAGCTAGGCCGGGAAACCGCAGGCAAGACGGTGGTGCTGCAAGGGCTCGAGGAAGGCCAGCAGGTGGTCGCCTCCGGGCAATTCCTGCTCGACTCCGAGGCCAGCCTCAAGGGCATAGTCGCGAATACCCTAGACATACCGATGCCTGAGGCAACGCCCGCCTTGCATGAGGCCGAAGGGCAAATCGTCGAGATCAATGACCAGGGCGTGACCCTCGCCCATGGCCCGTTCAAGACCCTGGGCATGCCCGGCATGACCATGACCTTCCCACTGGCCGACCCCGCCCTGATGCTGGGGCTCAAGGTGGGTGACAAGGTCCGTGTGGCGGTGCGTCAAACCGACGCTGGGCTGTTGGTCGAGCACCTGGAAAAACTCGGGGGCCAGCCATGATCGCCGCCCTGATTCGCTGGTCGGTGGCCAACCGCTTCCTGGTGCTGCTGGCCACGCTGTTCGTAACGGTCTGGGGCGTCTGGTCGGTGCAGAGCACCCCCATCGATGCGCTGCCGGACCTCTCCGACGTGCAGGTGATCATCCGCACCCCCTACCCCGGCCAGGCGCCGCAGATCGTAGAGAACCAGGTCACCTATCCGCTGGCCACCACCATGCTCTCGGTGCCGGGGGCGAAGACGGTGCGCGGCTACTCCTTCTTCGGCGACAGCTTCGTCTACGTCATCTTCGAGGATGGCACCGACCTGTACTGGGCCCGCTCGCGGGTGCTGGAGTACCTGAGCCAGATCCAGAGTCGCCTGCCGCCCAGCGCCAAGCCCGCCCTCGGGCCGGACGCCACCGGGGTGGGCTGGATCTACCAGTACGCCCTGGTGGATCGCGGCGGCGGACACGACTTGGCGCAGCTGCGCGCGCTGCAGGACTGGTTCCTCAAGTTCGAGTTGAAGACCCTGGCGAACGTCGCGGAAGTGGCGACCGTCGGCGGCATGGTCAAGCAGTACCAGGTGCTGCTCGATCCGCTCAGGCTGGCGAGCCTGGGCATCACCCAGGCCGAGGTGATCGAGGCCATAGGCCGGGCCAATCAGGAAACCGGTGGTGCCGTGCTGGAGATGGCCGAGGCCGAGTTCATGGTGCGCGCTTCCGGCTACCTGAAGACGTTGAATGACTTCCGCGCGATTCCCCTCAAGCTCGGTGCCGGCGGCGTGCCGGTGACCCTCGGCGACGTGGCGACTATCCAGCGGGGACCGGAGATGCGCCGCGGGATCACCGAGCTCGACGGCGAAGGCGAGACGGTCGGCGGCGTGGTGATTCTGCGCAGCGGTAAGAACGCCCGCGAAACCATTGCCGCGGTCAAGGCCAAGCTCGACGAACTGAAGAGCAGCCTGCCGGCCGGGGTGGAAATCGTCACCACCTACGACCGCAGCAAGCTGATCGACCGCGCCGTGGAAAACCTCAGCCACAAGCTGCTCGAGGAGTTCATCGTCGTCGCCCTGGTCTGCGCGGTATTCCTCTGGCATTTGCGTTCGTCCCTGGTGGCGATCATCTCGCTGCCGGTTGGCATACTCATCGCGTTCATCGTCATGCGCTATCAAGGGATCAACGCCAACATCATGTCCCTCGGCGGAATCGCCATCGCCATCGGCGCCATGGTCGATGCGGCGGTGGTGATGATCGAGAACGCCCACAAGAAGGTCGAGGCCTGGCACGCGGTCCACCCTGGGGAAGAGTTGGAGGGCGAGCACCACTGGCATGTGATGACCGAAGCCGCGGCTGAGGTTGGTCCGGCGCTGTTCTTCTGCCTGCTGATCATCACCCTGTCGTTCATTCCGGTGTTCACCCTGGAAGCCCAGGAGGGCCGGCTGTTCGGGCCGCTGGCCTTCACCAAGACCTATGCCATGGCGGCGGCGGCCGGGCTGTCGGTGACCCTGGTGCCGGTGCTGATGGGCTACTGGATTCGCGGACGGATTCCCAATGAAGAACAGAACCCGCTGAACCGTTGGTTGATCAGGCTCTACCAACCGGCCCTCGATGCGGTGCTGCGTCGCCCCAAGGTCACCCTGCTGGTGGCAATGTTGGTCTTTCTCAGTGCGCTGTGGCCAATCTCCCAGCTGGGTGGCGAATTCCTGCCGCCTCTGGATGAGGGCGACCTGCTCTACATGCCCTCCGCCCTGCCGGGTTTGTCGGCGCAGAAGGCCGCGCAGCTGTTGCAGCAGAGCGACCGGCTGATCAAGACGGTACCGGAAGTCGAGCATGTGTTCGGCAAGGCCGGACGTGCCGAAACCGCTACAGACCCGGCGCCGCTGGAGATGTTCGAGACCACCATTCAGTTCAAACCGCGCGAGCAATGGCGCCCCGGCCTGACCCAGGAGCAGCTGGTGGAGGAGCTGGATCGGGTGGTGCGGGTGCCAGGGTTGACCAATATCTGGATACCACCGATCCGCAACCGCATCGACATGCTCGCCACCGGGATCAAGAGCCCGATCGGGGTGAAGGTCGCCGGTACCAACCTGACGGAGATCGACCAAGTCACCCAGGCAGTCGAGCGCGCGGCCAAGACCGTTCCGGGCGTGAGTTCGGCCCTGGCCGAGCGCCTGACTGGCGGGCGCTATATCGATGTGGACATCGACCGACAGGCTGCCGCGCGTTACGGACTGAATATCGCCGATGTGCAGTCGATCGTGGCCAGTGCCATCGGTGGCGAGAACGTCGGAGAAACCATCGAAGGGCTGGCGCGCTTCCCGATCAACGTGCGCTATCCGCGGGAGTGGCGCGACTCGCTCGGTGGCCTGGAGCAACTGCCGATCTACACCCCGCAGGGCGGCCAGATCACCCTGGGCACTGTGGCGAAGATCAAGGTCAGCGATGGGCCGCCGATGTTGAAGAGCGAGAACGCTCGGCCTTCCGGCTGGGTGTATATCGACGTGCGTGGCCGGGATATCGCCTCGGTGGTCGCCGACCTGCGTCGGGTCGTCGGCGAGCAGGTCAAGCTGCAGCCAGGGATGAGCCTGAGCTACTCGGGGCAGTTCGAGTTTCTCGAACGGGCCAACGCCCGCCTCAAGCTGGTGGTGCCGGCCACCCTGCTGATCATCTTCGTGCTGCTCTACCTGACCTTCGCCCGCTTCGACGAGGCGCTGTTGATCATGGCCACCCTGCCCTTCGCCCTCACTGGCGGGGCCTGGTTCCTCTACTGGCTGGACTTCAACCTGTCGGTGGCCACCGGCGTCGGTTTCATCGCCCTGGCCGGGGTGGCGGCCGAGTTCGGCGTGATCATGCTGCTCTACCTGAAGAACGCCTGGGCCGAACGTGAAGACACCGGTGACAACAGTGAGCGTGGGCTGGTCGCCGCGATTCGTGAAGGCGCCGTGCAGCGCGTGCGGCCCAAGGCGATGACGGTGGCGGTGATCATCGCCGGCCTGCTGCCGATCCTCTTGGACACCGGTACCGGCAGCGAGGTGATGAGCCGCATCGCCGCGCCCATGGTCGGTGGCATGGTCACCGCGCCCTTGCTTTCCCTGTTCGTCATTCCGGCGGCCTACCGCTTGATGCGCCGTCGGCACCTCCCCGTTGTATCCACCAACCGTCAAGGAAAAGCCGTTTAAAGAGAGCCCTGAGTAGTCGTTATCGAGCGCAAGCGCACCCGCGGAGTCGAAACTAAAGCGGCAAACATGGAGTGTTCGGGTCGATTTATTCGTACTCCACGGGGGCATGTTCCGCCTTCGCTGACAGCTACGCAGATCATGAACAGGTTCTGAGGTCAGGAGCACGGCAAAACCCGCCTTTTAGACTTAGGTCCAATGGGCGCCGAGGCCCATGCGGCCGAACATGCGCCTTATCGATCAATCCGGACGCGCGGCATGAGCAAAGCGGATGACTTCGCCCAGGCGGGCAAGGTTGCGGTGCAGCAGAACATCCATGGCTTGATGGAGTTCCTGCAAAAATTCCCGCCGTTCAACCTGATGGAAGGCGCCCACCTGGCCTATCTGCTGGAGCACTGTCAGTTGCGCTTCTATGCCGCCGGCGAGAGCATCCTGAAACCCAGCGCCGGGCCGGTAGAGCACTTCTATATCGTCAAGCAGGGCCGGGTAGTCGGCGAACGGCCGCACTCGGCCAAGCGCGGCAGCGAGACGACCTTCGAGATCAGCACTGGCGAGTGCTTTCCGCTGGCGGCGCTACTCGGCGAACGCGCCACCCGCACCGAGCACCTGGCCGCCGAAGACAGCTTCTGCCTACTGCTGAGCAAGCCGGCCTTTATCAAGCTGTTCGCCCTCTCCAACGCGTTCCGCGACTTCGCCCTGCGCGGGGTCAGCAGCCTGCTCGATCAGGTCAACCAGCAGGTGCAGCTGCGTGCGGTGGAGACCCTCGGCGCGCAGTATTCGCTGGACACCCGCCTGGGCGAGCTGGCCATGCGCCAGCCGGTGGTCTGCGTACCGGGCACGCCACTGTGCGAGGCGGTCAGGCTGATGCACGAGCAGCAGGTCGGCAGCATCGTCATCGTCGATCCACGGCGGCGGCCGCTGGGGATTTTCACCCTGCGCGATTTGCGCCGCGTGGTGGCCGCCGGCAGCGGCGACCTCGGCCAAGCGATCGAGCGACTGATGACTCCGGCGCCCTTCCATCTGGCGCCAGAAGCCAGCGCCTTCGACGCCGCCATCGCCATGACCGAGCGGCATATCGCCCACGTCTGCCTGGTGCAGGACGGCCAACTCTGTGGGGTGGTTTCCGAACGCGATCTGTTCTCCCTGCAACGGGTCGACCTGGTGCATCTGGCGCGCACCATTCGCCACGCCGGCAAGCTCGACACCCTGATGGCACTGCGCAGCGACATCCGCCAACTGGTCGACCGCATGCTCGCCCACGGCGCCTCCTCGACGCAGATCACCCAGATCATCACCCTGCTCAACGACCACTGCGTCTGCCGGGTGATCGAGCTGAGCCTGGAAGAACTCGGCGACCCCGGCGTGCCCTTCACCTGGCTGTGCTTCGGCAGCGAGGGCCGGCGCGAGCAGACGCTGCATACCGATCAGGACAACGGCATATTGTTCGACGCCGCGGATGCGCCGGAGGCCGCGCAGATTCGCGGGCGTTTGCTGCCGCTGGCGGCGCGGATCAACCAGAGTCTGGCGCGCTGCGGCTTTAGCCTGTGCCGAGGCAACATCATGGCCGGCAACCCCGAGCTGTGCCTATCGCGGGCCGAATGGTCACGGCGGTTCAGCGGTTTTATTCGCGAGGCCACGCCGGAGAACCTGCTGAGTTCCAGCATCTACTTCGACCTGCGGGCCGTCTGGGGGCCGGAAGACGGCTGTGAACAGTTGCGCCAGCAGTTGCTGATCGACGTCGCCGACAACCGGATCTTCCAACGCCTGCTGGCCGCTAACGCCCTGCGCCAACGGCCGCCGGTCGGGCGTTTTCACGACTTCGTGGTGAGCCGCAAAGGCGCCGAGAAACACACCCTGGACCTCAAGGTGCAGGGCCTGAGCCCCTTCGTCGATGGCGCCCGGCTGCTCGCCCTGGCCCACGGCATCGCCGCCGGCAACACCTTGCAGCGCCTGCGCGAGCTGACCGCCCAAGCGCTGATCGATCCGCTGGATGGCGCCGCCTATGCAGAGGCCTACCACTTCATCCAGCAAACCCGCATGCAACAGCACCAGCACCAGGCGCGGCAGCAACTGCCGTATTCCAATCGCCTGGACCCGGACAGCCTCAACCATCTGGATCGGCGCATCCTGCGCGAATCCTTCCGGCAGGCCCAGCGCCTGCAGAGCAGCCTGGCGCTGCGCTACCAGCTATGAATGGCTTTCCCTGGCTGCGCCGGCCGGACCCGGCGTTATGCCCACACCAACTGCAACGCCGCGAGCGCCTGCCGGCCGCCGCCGCGCTGAACCAGCGACCGCTGCGCGAACAGCGCTTCGTCGTACTTGACCTGGAAACCAGTGGGCTGAACATGAGCCGCGATCAGGTGCTGTCGATCGGCGCGGTGGTGATCGAGGACGGCGCCATCGACCTCGGCCAGCAGTTCGAATGCACCTTGCGACGGGCCACGCACAAGCTCAGCGCCAGCGTGCTGATCCACGGCCTGGCACCCAGTGCCATTGCCGCGGGGAGCGAACCAGCCGAGGCGCTACTGAGCTTTATGGAGTTTCTCGGTGACAGTCCGCTGCTGGCGTTCCATGCCAGCTTCGACCAACGCATGCTCGGCCAGGCACTGAAAGAGACGCTCGGCTATCGGCTGCAGCACCCCTTCTTCGACGTCGCCGAGCTGGCGCCGCTGCTCTGCCCGCACGCCGCCATCCGCCACGGCGGGCTGGACGACTGGACCCAGCACTTCGGCCTGCAGGTGCAACAACGCCACCACGCCAGCGCCGATGCGCTGGTCACCGCCGAACTGGCCTTGATCCTGTTCAGCCGCGCGCGCCAGCAGGGCCTCGACAGCCCCGCCGGACTGGCCGACGCCGGTGCCCGCTGGCGCCGCCGACAGCAGGCCCCGGCGCTTTAGCCGCGGCTCATCACCCCGCGAACCGGCTCGGTGCGGCCATGGGTCTGCGCACTGATGGGTGCGCCGGCCGTGCGCAGGGCCTCACGTTGCTGGGCAATCGGCGTGCGCGCGCAGATCGCCTCGAAGGCCGCCAACTTGCTGAACGCCGGCAGCTTCAGGGTCGTGTCCATGCAGGCCGCCAGCCGCGGCCAGCGTGCGGCATCCAGTTGATAGCGGGCGAATTGGGCGTTGCGCATGAAGCAGGCGAGGCTGATCTCGCCGATCGACGGCGTGCCGAACAACCAACCCTGTGCCGGCAACTGACCCTCGAGGTAGTCGAAGATGGCCGGCAGGTCCTCGTTATAGGTGCGCTCCAGCAGCGCCTGATCCGGCTCCTTGCCCCACACCGCACGACGGATCACCAACTGGTTGAACAGCTGCCAGATGATCACCTGGCCCATCCGCGTGTCGGCGTACTCCTCCAGCCAGCGGGCCCGCGCGCGTTGGGCGATATCCGCCGGATAAAGCGCAGGCGTGGGGTAACGCTCCTCCAGGTACTGGCAGATCACCGTGGAGTCGTTCAGCACCAGCTCGCCGTCCACCAGCACCGGCACCTGGCGCAGCGGGCTGAGGCGGCCGAAGTCGTCGTTGCCGAAGAACGGCACTATCGGGTCGACTTCATAGGCCACGCCCTTGCTCTCCAGGCAGACCAGCACCTTGCGCACATAGGGAGACAGATAGGAACCAACGATCAGTAGGGGCGCGCTCATGCAGCTTCTCCTTGGTTTTGGCTGAGGGCACGGCTCGGCATACGACCAGCTGCCACCGAACCCTCGCCAGTTTCCGGCAGTCCATACTGAGTGTCCACTGACCGGAGATCGCCCATGCCTCGTTCAGCCTTGGCCGCCGTGCTCGGCCTGTTGCTCAGCACGCCCCTGTTCGCCGCTCAAGTGCAGTACTACCCGTTGCCCCGCGGCAGCGGCCCGCATGACGTGGCTCCCGCGCCGGACGGCCGCATCTGGTACACCGCCCAGCGCCAGGGGGCATTGGGCCGGCTCGACCCCAAGAGCGGGCACACCGAGCAGGTGCCACTGGGCGCCGGCTCCGCCCCGCATGGGGTGATAATTGGCCCGGACGGCGCCGCCTGGGTCACCGACAGCGGCCTCAACGCCATCGTCCGGATCGATCCCGAGCGCCTCGGCGTGCAATTGTTCCCGCTGCCCAAGGCAGGCGCCAAGGCCAACCTCAACACCGCCGCGTTCGATGACGACGGCCGCCTCTGGTTCACCGGGCAGAACGGCATTTACGGCCGCCTCGACCCGTCCAGCCGCAAGGTCGAGGTCTGGCCGGCGCCGCACGGCAGAGGCCCCTACGGCATCACCGTCACGCCCGACGGCGAGGTCTGGTACGCCAGCCTGGCCGGCAACCATATCGCCCGGATCGACCCGCTTTCCGGGGCCGCCACCGTCATCCAGCCCCCCACCCCGAACCAGGGCGCGCGGCGCATCTGGAGCGATGCCCAGGGCAAGCTGTGGGTCAGCGAGTGGCACAGCGGCCAGCTCAGCCAGTACGACCCCAGCAAAGGGCAATGGCAGGCTTGGCGCTTGCCGGGGGAAGCCCCCCACGCCTATGCGGTCTACGTGGATGAACAGGACCGCGTCTGGGTGAGCGACTTCGGCGCCAACGCCATATTGCTCTTCGATCCCGACCGGCAAAGTTTCGAGGCCTTCCCCAGTGACCGACCGAACGCCAACGTGCGCCAACTGCTGGGCCGCGTCGGCGAAGTCTGGGGCGCCGAGTCCGGCACCGACCGCCTGGTGGTGATCCGTTACTGAACCGGTAGAAAAAAGCCCGCCGGCGGCGGGCTTTCACGGTCGAACCGGGACTCAGCGGGCCGGCATCGGCTGTAGCGATTGAATATCCACATCACGCCTCCTTGCTACCAGCTCTTGGCCCATAGCCATTTGACAGCAGTGCAGGTTTTACCGAGACACTAAGAGACTTGCCAACCCTGCATCCGCGTTTTCCTACGGAGTGACACGCATGACGTCGATGACCCTGCTCCACAGCCCCGCCTCCCCCTTCGTGCGCAAGGTGATGGTGCTACTGCATGAGACCGGCCAACTTGAGCGCGTGGCCTTGCACAACGTGACGCTGAGCCCGGTCAGCCCGAGCCCGGAAGTGAATGCCGGCAACCCGGCCGGCAAGATTCCCGCCCTGCGCCTGGCCGATGGCAACCTGTTGCACGACAGCCGGGTGATCTTCGAGTACCTCGACCAGCAACATGTCGGCGAACCGCTGATCCCCCGCGAAGGCCCTGCACGCTGGCGGCGCCTGACCCTGGCCTCGCTGGCCGATGCGATTCTCGATGCCGCCGTGCTGATCCGCTACGAGACCTTTCTGCGCCCGGCGGAAAAGCACTGGGACCTTTGGCTGGCCGCACAACAGGACAAGATCAGCCGCGCCCTCAGCCAGTTCGAAGAGCAAGCCATCGCCGAGCTGGCCAGTCATTTCGATGTCGCCGCCATCGGTGTCGCCTGCGCTCTGGGCTACCTGGACTTCCGCCAACCCGAGCTGGACTGGCGCAGCCGCTATCCGAAACTGGCCGGCTGGTATGCCGAGGTCAGTCAGCGGCCGTCGTTGCTGGCCACCCAGCCGCCGGCCTGAACGACGCAGCGCGGATCAACCCGCGCCTGCGACTCGACTCCGTCTGCGCTTGTCAAACCGCTCCGGTAGGCGGGGAATAGCTTGGCAATGCGCGCGGCCAAGACCGCGCGCACTTGCGCATCCTCGCGCAACCCCAGATACCCGCTCATCGCCAGCAACACCAGCGAAACAGCCCCGCCCCCAGCAACAGGGCGAGCTGCCCCAGCGCCGCACAGAACTGCAGGAAGGACTGCACGGCGCCGTTCTGCGCAGCGCCTCGCACACCAGTCAGAGCGTTCCAAAAGCTATCCGGCAACAGCGTCAGGCCCAGGCTGGCCAACGGCTTGCCGGTCAGCAGCAGCCCGTCGATCGCACCGAACGCTTTGCTAAACATCAGGCCGAGCAGAATCAACAGCGCGATAAACACGCCGAGCGCCAAGCAGGCGGAAAATTGCAGCACCATTCTCATCGTCGAATCCTCCCTGAAGGCGCGGCGCAACAGGCCGCGCCATGCTCAATCAGGCCGAGTGGTTGCCGGCAGAAGCTTGCGCCTTGCCCAGGCCATACCAGTCCAGCTTGCGGGTCAGCACCATCACGCCGGCCAGCAGGCCGAAGACCAGCAGCGAGCCCATCAGCAGTGCGTAGTCCTCGGCGCTGAGCAAGCCGTAGAGCAGCCCGTAGAGCGCGGCCAGGGCAGCGCCGAAACCGGCTCCGCGCAGCACGCTCTGCAGCACCGCAGAGAGGTACAGGCCGAGCAGCAGCACGCAGGCCGTGGCGGCCACCCCGTAGGCCGTAGCGAAGGGCAGGTGCTCGGACAGCGACAGCAGTAGCAGGTAGAACAGCGCCAAGGCCAGGCCGACCAGGCCGTACTGCACCGGGTGCACCGCCAGGCGCTTGAGCACCTCGAAGAGGAAGAAACCGGCGAAGGTCAGGGCGAGGAACAGCAACGCGTATTTGATCGCACGGTCGGTCTTCAGGTACTGGTCCACCGGGTCGACGAAACTCACGCCGAAGTTGCGGTTGTTGAAGGCCTGGCAGTCGCGGTCGCTGACGCAGTCATCCAGCACTTCCTCGAAATTGGTGGCGAAGAAGCTGGTCTGCCAGTGCGCGGTAAAACCGCTGGCCGCCACTTCCCGCTGCACCGGCAGAAATTCGCCGACGAAGCTCGGGTGTGGCCAATCGGACCGCAACTGCACCTGGGTGTCGCGGCCGACCGGGGTCACCGCCAACTGCGCGGTGCCTTGCAGTTTGAGACTGAAGGCGAAGTCCAGGCGCTGGCCGTTGACGCTGTCCAGCGCCGGCAGTGGCGCATGCACGCCGTTGGCCAGCAGGCGGTCGGCACTGCCGGCGGCAAAGGGTAACTCCGCGCCATTGAGGCGCAACTTGAGGTCGTTCTCGATGCCGCGGATGTCACTGATGCCGACACTGAGGAAGGCGGGCTCGAAGCGGTAATCGGCATAGTCCTCGCGAATGCCGTACTGCGCCGGCAACCTGAAGTGGCCGCTGATCTGGTTGTCGCTGTGGTACAGGCGAGCCTGGTAGATGCCGCGGCTGCGCTCCTCGGTGGCGACCGTGCCGTTGAGTTCGAAACGCTCTGGCAGGAAGTACAGGCGCCCACGGTATTCGCGCTCTTCGAGGTAGCGCGCGCCGCTCTTCTGATGGGTTTTCCATTCCCGCAGCGTCTTGCGGTAGGGCACCACCAGAATCGGCCCGGTGACTTGCTGCTGCGCGCTGGAGCTGCGCGCAATGTCCGCCAACACTCCATCACGCAGCGTCTGCCGCTCACTGACCAGCCCGCCAATCAGCAACAGTGGAATCATCAGCAGCACAATCAGCAGGGCTATCACGCCCAGCTTGAGGCCCAGGTTTCGGTTCATCGTCATCTCTCCCTGTGGGTGGCCGGATGGCCGATGGGGAGAGTCTGGGTAGGCCGAGTGGAGGCTGTGTGCAGGGCGGATGGAGACTGTGTGGCGAATGTGCGCAACCGTAGGGTGGGTTAGGCCAGAGGCCGCCACCGACCTATAAGCTCCGGTGGGTTACGCCGCTTTGCGGCTAACCCACCCTACATCCTCCCGCATCGGAACCGGGTCGCGGGACGCTACTCGCCGCGGATGTACTGCTCCAGATGATGAATCAGGCTTTCCTGCTCGGAGATGATGTCCTTGACCAGATCGCCGATGGACAGCAGGCCGATCAGCTTGCCGTCGTCCATCACCGGCAGATGGCGCAGGTGACCTTCGGTCATTATCTCCATGCAGTGCCGGTTACCCTGTTTCGGACTCACCGTGATGACCTTCGCCGTCATGATTTCGCTGACTTGCGCAGTAAACGACGAGCGCTCCAGCAGAGCGACCTTGCGTGCATAGTCACGCTCACTGACGATCCCAACCAGTTGCTCGCCCTCCAGCACCACCAGTGCCCCGATGCCCTTCTCGGCCATCAGGGTGACGGCATCTAGAACCGAGGTCGTGGGGCTGACGCTGAAGATCGTTGAATGCGACTTGGACTTGAGGATTTCGGCAACTGTTTTCATGCAGCTACTCCTGGGGGGCTTGTATTTCTTGTAGCAGAGCTTTGCGACCAGCACGACTTCTGCCAACGCCAACCAAACTCTCGGGCGGGGAACCCAACAATGTCTGAGCATCCACTGTGGGTTATCCCGCTGGCGACCCTGCCTATTCAAGCCGCGGCAGCGTCAACCGCACCGCGACCCCGCCCGACACGTTGCCCACTGTTATAGCACCGCCATGCAGGCTGGCCACTTCCTGCACGAAATTCAACCCCAGCCCGGTGCTCTTGCAGCCACTGAGCGGGCGCGGCAGGGAGTAGAAGCGTTCGGTCAGGCGCGGCAAGGCGTAATCGGGGATAGGTTCGCCTTGATTGAACAGGCTCAGCTCAACATAGCCCGCACGCGGCTCAGCGCTGAAGCGCAGCAGCCCGCCGGTTGGGGTGAAGTCCAGCGCGTTGTCGAGCAGATTGGCCAGTGCCTGCTGGAGCAGGAAGCGCTCGCCCAGTAGCTGCACGCCCTCCGCCACCCGATTCTCGACGCGCAGTTGCGCGCCCTCGATACGCGCGGCCTGGGCCTGTAGCTGCTCGTCCAGCAGCGCCCGCAGCGGCAGCGCGATGCGCTCCTCCAGGCCCTGGCGCTGCTCCACCAGGGCCAGGTTCAGCAGCCGCTCGATCAGTTGCTGCAGGCGCGCGCTCTCGTTCTGGATATTGCCGACGAAGCGCTGGCGCTGCGCGGCCGGCATCTCGCCTTCGAGCAGTTCGGCGGCACCGCGGATGGCCGCCAGCGGGCTCTTCAATTCGTGGGTCAGGGTGTGCACATAGCGCTCGACATAGGCCTTGCCCTCCAGCTCGCGGCGCATGTGCTCAAGCGCCTCGGCCAGTTGCGCCAGCTCGCCGCCACGCAGTTTGGGTAATTCCCCGCGCTCACCGGCCGAGACCGCCTGGGCATAGCGGGTCAGGCGCCGCAGCGAGCCGCTCAGCCACCAGGACAGCAGGCCGCCGACCAGCAGGCCGAGGGCGATCAGCCCTGCGCCGAACCAGGCCAGGCGCCGCTGCGAGCGTTCGATATAGGGCTGCAGGGTGCGGCTCGGCTTGCTCACCGAGACCACGCCGATGATCCGCCCGTGGTCATTGATCGGCGCCGCCACGTACATCACCGAGGAGTCGGGGTCGTCCGCGGTCTCGCGGGTCGAGCGGGCCCCGTACTGACCGCGCAGGGTCAGGTAGACATCGTTCCAGCGCGAGTAATCCTGGCCCACCGCCTGGCTGCTGGAGTCCAGCAGGACCACGCCCTGCGCGTCGGTGACGTAGATGCGGTGGCTCACCGCCGTCTTGGTCACGTCCCAGATCTGCGCCTGCGGCTGGCGTAAACCATAGGCCTGGAACAGCTCCTGCCAGCGGCTCTGGGTCAGGCGCCCGGCACGCAGGTCATCGCGCAGCAACTCGGCCAAGAGATTGGCGGTGTCCACCAGGGTTTCCTCGGTGGTCTGGCGCACGCCCGGACGAATCTCGTCCATCACCGTGCTCAACACAAACCAGCCGGACAGCCCGACGAACAGAAAGTAGACCAGGAAGATGCGGATACCCAGCGGCATCAGAAGCCATCCTCGAAGTGTCGTGAGCGAAGGTCAGGCAAGGCGGAAACCTGTGAAAAAGCGGAGTTTACGTTGGGTAAATGAGCATTTTTAGCAGGTTTCCAACGCAGCATCACCGAGCGCAACAACTTTGAGGGTGGCTTCTCAGACGAGCCTCAGGCTGTAACCCAGGCCACGATGGGTCTGGATCGGCTCGGCGTCCGGCGCCACCTGGCGCAGCTTGGCGCGCAGGCTCTTGATATGGCTGTCCACGCTGCGCTCGTAGCCGACGTCGCTGGCCACGCCGGTGGCATCCAGCAGTTGCTCGCGGGAAAACACCCGCTCCGGCTGACCGAACAGGGCCTGCAACAGACAGAACTCGTGGCGGGTCAGGCCGAGCAGTTGGCCGTGGTAGTGGATCTGGTAGCGCGCCAGGTCGAGGCGGAACGGCCCGGCCTGGCTCAACGGAGCAGGCTCCGCCGGGCGTGGTTGCACACGCTTGAGGATGGCCTTGACCCGGGCTGCCACCTCGCGCGGGCTGAACGGTTTGGTCACGTAATCGTCGGCGCCGATCTCCAGGCCCACCACCCGGTCGATTTCGGCATTGCGCGCGGTGAGGAACAGCACCGGCACCTCGGAGAAACGCCGCAGCGCCTTGCACGCCTCGAAGCCGCTCATGTCCGGCAGGCCGACATCGAAAATCAGCAGATCCGCCGGCGTCGCCTGCTGAAACGCCAGCGCCGCGCCGGCCAGCGTCACCCAGTGGGTACTAAACCCCTCACTGTGCAGGGCATAGATCAGGGTGTCGGCGATCGCGGCTTCATCTTCAACGATCAGAATCAGTGGCATAAGCAAGCAATCCGGCAGCAACACGATAGCCGCACGGTGCCGAAACCGGCGCCGAGGGTCAACCGCTAGGCCAGGCGCATGCCCGCTGCACTCAGCACTTGGGCTTGCCGGCGGTGAAGCGGCGCGCCGGGTTGACCGCCGCGTCGAACTCGCGCAAGGCCTTGGCGCCGATCAACAGCGGATAGTTGAAGCTGCTGCGGTCGGTCAGGTTGACCTCGATGGTGCGTGTCACGCCAGCCAGGCACATCTGCAGATCGACCACCGGGCGCTTCACCGCCTCGGGCTCTTCCTCGCCATCCTCCTCATCGGCGCGGCTTTTGATCTTGCTGATGCGCGCCAGGCGATGCTCGTAGACGGTGTCGTCCGCGCCCTTGGTCGCCAGGCGGAAGCGCACCCACTCTTCGCCATCGCGCTGGAAACGCTCGATATCCTTGGCCGACAGCGAGGCGGTCAGCGCGCCGGTGTCCATCTTGGCTTTGAAGGTCTGCCTGATTTCCGGCAGCTTGATGTATTCGTAGCGACCATAAATGGTCGGCTCGGCGGCCAGGGTCGGCAGCGCGACCAGGGTCAACAGGGCAAAAACGGCTCTCACGCGTAGGCTTCCTCGACGACGGGGATGGGAGTGTAGGTCGCTGATCGGGCTTTTTAACCCAGCGCCGGTGAAAAATTCGTTCCGCCAGCGAGACGAGCCCGAGCACGGCGGCCCGCCACGGCGCCGGACTCAGGCGCCGCCGACACCCCAGAGACTGCCCAGATTGCCCAGCAGCGAACCCGCAACGCCCTGCTGGCCGAGGTACTGCAGCAGCAGCGGGGCAAACTGGCCGATCATCCCGCTGTCCATGCCCAGGGCGCTGAACGCCTGATTCAGATCCTGCAGGCTGCTTACATTCGCCAGCGCGGCATTGGCCTCGCCGCTCACCGGGGTTCCCGCCGACTGGCCGAGCAGGCCACTGAGGGCGCTCAACTGGCTCAGGCCATTGTTACCCTCGAGTTTTTCCAGACCTGGAACGGTCTGGGTCAGTTGGCTGTACTCGGCGCCAGGCAGCTGATTTTTCGCCAGCCCGAGCAAAGCCCCCGTACCACCCACCGCCTGTTGCGGCGTCAACTTGAGGCTGCTTAGCGTCTGTAGCAGCTCAAGGTTCTGCGGGTTGCCCAGCAGGCTTGCCGTGTCACTGCCGCTGTCGTTGCCGTTGTCGCCTGTGGCGGCCGACAGCACATTGGCGGCGTCGCTCAAGCTGAAAGCAAAGGCCGGGCAAGCCGCCAGGGTAAGAACTGCAACCAGGGCAAGGCTACGTGGAGCATTCATCGGTAAAACCTCTTCGGGGAAAGTCCTGCCAAGGCGATGCCGCCGGCAGGTAAATGAGCCACCGGTTTGACTGGGCCGGTGCAGACGATGTTCCCGTCTGGCGCAAGATTATCCGTTGCCCGACCGCGGCAGGCGACGGGTGGGAAGCGGCGTAGGGTGGAAAATCCGCAAAGCGGTTTTGAACCATGGGGTATCCAGGCTGCTTGATTGGTGGATAAAAGAACGCTATCCACCCTACGACTAATCCCTATACGTCTCGCGCCCATAAAAAAGGGCAGCTCAACGCTGCCCTTTTTCCCAACCTGTTACTTAAGCCACATCAGGCCGCACTAAACAGCTTGTGCGGATCCATGACGAATTTCTTCGGCACCCCGGCATCGAACTCGTGGTAACCACGCGGCGCGTCGTCCAGGCTGATCACCTGCACGCCGACGACCTCGGCAATGTTGATCCGGTCCCACATGATCGCCTGCATCAGCTGGCGGTTGTACTTCATCGTCGGGGTCTGGCCGGTGTGGAAGCTGTGGGACTTGGCCCAGCCGAGGCCGAAGCGGATGTTCAGGCTGCCATGCTTGGCGGCTTTATTCACCGCACCCGGGTCTTCGGTGACATACAGGCCGGGGATGCCGATATTGCCGGCCACCCGCACCACGCCCATCAGCGCGTTGAGCACGTCGGCCGGGGCCTCATGCTGCGCGCCGTCATGGCCGTGGCCGCGGGCTTCGAAGCCCACCGCATCGACCGCGCAATCGACTTCCGGCTCACCGAGCAGGTTGGCGATTTGCTCGTGCAGCGGGGTGTCCTGGGTCAGGTCGGCGATCTCGAAGCCCTGGGCCTTGGCATGCGCCAGACGCAGCGGGTTGACGTCGCCGACTATCACCACCGCCGCGCCCAGCAGGCGGGCGGAGGCGGCAGCGGCCAGGCCGACCGGGCCAGCACCGGCGATATACACCGTGCTGCCAGGGCCGACACCGGCGGTCACCGCGCCGTGGTAGCCGGTCGGCAGGATGTCGGAGAGGCAGGTCAAGTCGCGGATCTTCTCCATCGCCTTGTCGCGGTCCGGCAGCTTCAGCAGGTTGAAGTCGGCATAGGGCACCAGCACGTATTCGGCCTGGCCGCCGACCCAGTCGCCCATGTCGACGTAGCCATAGGCACCGCCGGGGCGCGCCGGGTTAACCGTCAGGCAGACGCCGGTGTTCTGTTCCTTACAGCTGCGGCAACGGCCGCAGGCGACGTTGAACGGCACCGAGACCAGGTCACCGATCTTCAGGTTCTCCACGTCACGGCCCTTCTCGATCACCTCACCGGTGATCTCGTGACCGAGCACCAGCCCGACCTGGGCCGTGGTCCGACCACGCACCATGTGCTGATCGGAGCCGCAGATATTGGTCGAAACCACGCGCAGGATCACGCCGTGGTCGATGCGCTTGCCGCGCGGGTCTTCCATTTTCGGATAGGGAATGGTCTGCACCTCGACCTTGCCTGCGCCGAGATACACGACACCACGATTACCAGACATGCTTTCACCTCGCTTTTGTTGTTGTGAGAGCACGGCCCTTGGGACTGCGAAGGGTCGCGCGGCCTTACAGTGCAGCGGTATAGGTCTTGCGCCTTGAGGATCGCCGATTGGCAGGACGACCACTCAAGGGTTGTGTAGGGACGAATTCATTCGCCCGGCGAGCCTCTGTTGGGCGCGGTTACAACACCACGGTGCGATTGGCGTTGAGGAACACCCGCCGCTCGATATGGAAGCCGATGGCCTTGGCCAGGGTCAGGCACTCGATGTCGCGGCCCTTGGCGATCAGGTCTTCGGGGTAGTCGGTGTGGTCTACCGGCTCGACGCCCTGGGCGATGATCGGGCCTTCATCCAGGTCGTTATTGATGTAGTGCGCCGTCGCGCCGACCAGCTTGACGCCCTTCTGATAAGCCTGGTGATAGGGCTTGGCGCCCTTGAAACCGGGTAGCAACGAGTGGTGGATATTGATCGCCCAGCCATCCAGCTTGCGGCACAGCTCAGGCGACAGCACCTGCATATAGCGGGCGAGAATCACCAGCTCGGCGCCGGACTCCTCGATCACCTGCCAGACCTTGCGCTCCTGCCCGGCCTTGTCGTGCGGGTCGAGGGCGAAGTGGTGATAGGCAATCCCATGCCAGCGCGCCAGCGGCTCAAGATCCGGGTGATTGGAGACCACCGCCACCACGTCCATCGGCAGTTGGCCGATGCGTTGGCGGTAGAGCAGGTCATTCAGACAGTGATCGGCCTTGGAGACCATGATCACCACCTTGCTGCGGTAGTTCGGCGGGCACAGCTCGAAGTTCATATCGAACGCCGCGACGCGCTCGGCCAAGCCGTCGCGGAATGTCTGCTCGGCGAAGGTATCCGGCTGGCGGAATTCGATGCGAATGAAGAAGCGACTCGACAGCCGATCATCGAAGCTATGGTGCTCGGTGACATAGCAGCCCTGTTCGAACAGGTAGCGCGTCACCGCATCCACGGTGCCCAACAGGCTCGGGCAGTCGGCGGTGAGAATCCAGGTATCGGGTGTGCGGCTCATATGCGTACTCCGATGGTTGTCTCCCCTCTCCCACTTGTGGGAGAGGGGCCGGGGGAGAGGGATTGGGCACAGCCCCCTCTCCCTAACCCTCTCCCTAAAGGGCGAGGGCATGTGCGACTTACGCCTGGATCGCCAACCCATACTCGGCGCTGGCATCCTGCAGCCACAGCCAGTAGTAGTCGGAGAAGCTGCGGCGTACCAGCAGTTCCCAGGTCTCTTCGCCGGTGCGGCGAATCACCAGTTGCGACTTGGCAAACACCGTGCCGACCGCTTTACCGACCGGGAAATTGCGGGGGTGTACGTCATAGCTGCTGGACTTCATCAGCAGTTCGCGGACCTTCGGCCCGCTCAGCTCGAGAATCGTCTGCCCGCCACTGACGTTGACCACCTGATGATGCTGCTCGGCCAGCGCTTCCCGCAGGCGTTGCTCGGCGGCCAGCTCTTGGCCACTCGGGACGATCAGCAGCCACTCATCCGGGCCCATCCACTGCAACGAGGTTTCGCCCTGGCTGACCAAGGTCAGCGCGCCGGGCAGTTCCAGCCCGGTGGCCTTGTGCACGCCACCGGCGAACGCCGGGTCATGGCCATCGCCACGAATGGTCAGGTGCCCGAGCAACTTCTTCTCGCGCAGGCGGATACCGGCGTTAGCCTTGCCCTTGCCCGCCAGCTCATGGAGACCGGCGTGGAACAACGGCGACTCGGCGTGAGCCGCATCCGGGCGCTGTTTGTAGACGTTTACGGAAGTCATAGAGGCCTCGCTTGCTTGTGCATCGCGCGTTCTGGGTGGGTCACGCACCGCTCGGAGCTGAGTGCTATCGGCAGCCGGTTAGACATTCTGCTGATCCCCTTTCGGGTCGAAGAACACCGAGCTAACGATCTCGGCCTCGATCATGCGGCCATCCGCCAGTGGGGCGAAGACCTTCTCGCCCATGCGCTTCAGCCCGCCTTTGACCAAGGCCAGGGCGAAGCTGTAGCCCATGCTGGTGCTGTAGTAGCTGGAAGTGACGTGACCGACCATGGTCATCGGGATCTGCTGTTTGCTGTCGAACACCAGCTGCGCGCCTTCCGGCAGCACCGCGTTGGTATCGACCGGCTTGAGGCCGACCAGCTGCTTGCGATTGTCCTTCACGCAGTCTTCGCGGTTCATCCCGCGCCAGCCGATCCAGGAGAACGGCTTAGTGCGACCGACACACCAGCCCATGTTCAGGTCGTCCGGGGTCACCGAGCCGTCGGTGTCCTGGCCGACGATGATGAAGCCCTTCTCGGCCCGCAGCACGTGCATGGTCTCGGTGCCGTACGGGGTCAGGTTGTACTGCTTGCCGGCGGCGACGATCTTTTCCAGCACGCCCATGGCGTAGTCGGCCTGCACGTTGACTTCGTAAGACAGCTCACCGGTAAAGGAGATACGGAACACCCGCGCCGGCACGCCACCGACCAGACCTTCCTTCCAGGTCATGAAGGGGAAGCCATCCTTATCCAGATCGATGTCCGTCACTTCGGCCAGCAGTTTGCGGCTGTTCGGCCCGGACAGGGTCATGGTCGCCCAGTGGTCGGTGACCGAGGTGAAATACACCTTGAGGTCCGGCCACTCGGTCTGGTGGTAGAGCTCCAGCCACGACATGACGCGCGCGGCACCGCCGGTGGTGGTGGTCATCAGGAAGTGGTTGTCGGCGAGGCAGGCGGTCACGCCGTCGTCGAAGACCATGCCGTCTTCCTTGCACATCAGGCCGTAGCGGGCCTTGCCCACATCGAGCTTGGTCCAGGCGTTGCTGTACACGCGGTTGAGAAATTCACGGGCATCCGCGCCCTGGATGTCGATCTTGCCGAGGGTCGAGGCATCGAGAATGCCGACGCTGTCGCGCACTGCCTTGCATTCGCGGCCGACCGCGGCGTGCAGGTCTTCACCGTTTTTCGGGAAGTACCAAGGCCGCTTCCACTGCCCGACATCTTCGAACTCGGCGCCGTTCTTCAGGTGCCAGTTGTGCAGCGCGGTGTAGCGCACCGGATCGAACAGCGCGTCGCAGTTGCGTCCGGCCACCGCACCGAAGGTCACCGGGGTGTAGTTCGGGCGGAACATGGTGGTGCCCATCTGCGGGATGCTGATGCCCATCGAACGCGCGGCGATGGCCAGCCCGTTGATGTTGCCCAGCTTGCCCTGATCGGTACCGAAGCCCAGGGCGGTGTAGCGCTTGACGTGCTCAACCGACTCGAAGCCCTCGCGGGTCGCCAGTTCGATACCGGCGGCGGTGACGTCGTTCTGCAGGTCGACGAATTGCTTCGGCCCGCGAGCCGTCGGTTTTTCGTGCGGCACCTGGAACAGCGCCAGGCCGGCCTCCTCATGGCGGCCGAAGACTTTCGGCAGCTCGGCGCTGACCGGGCTGAACCCAGCATCACTGGCGGCTTTGACGCCCGCCTCGAAACCATCGGCGAGCACGTCACCGAGGGCGAATACACCGTTCATCGCACCGGCGCACACGCGCTGCTGGAAGCCTTCACCGGGCACAAAGGCGAGGATGTCTTCGCGCCAGGTCGGTTTGCCGCCGAGGTGCGAAGCCAGGTGCACCACCGGGCTGTAGCCGCCGGAGGTGGCGACCAGGTCGCACTCCAGCCATTCGCCGGGGCTGGTGACTTTATGCGCCAGCGGATCGATCGCCGCCACTCGCGCCGCGCTAACGCGCTTGCTGCCACGGGTTTCGATGACCGCGCTGCCAGTGAGAACCCGCAGGCCTTTGGCGCGCGCTTCCTCGACCCAGGCACCGCGCGGGTTGGGGCGGGCATCGGCGATGGCGACCACTTTCAGGCCGGCTTCCAGCCAGTCCAAGGCGACGCGGTAGGCGTAATCGTTGGTGGTCGACAGCAGCAGTTGCTTGCCCGGCGCCACGCCATAACGGCGCACATAAGCCGATACCGCGCCGGCCAGCATGTTGCCGGGCACATCGTTGTTGCCGTAGACCAACGGCCGCTCGTGGGCGCCGGCAGCCAGCACCACCCGCTTGGCCCGCACGCGGTGCAGGCGTTGACGCGCTTCTGGTTGACCGAAGGCGCCCAGCGGCGCGGTTTCACCGAGGTGGTCGAAGCGCCGCTCGTGAATGGTCAGGAAATTGTGGTCGTGGTAGCCGTGCACCGTGGCGCGCGGCAACAGCACGACCTCGGGCATGGCCTTGAGTTCGGCGATGGCTTTGGCCACCCAATCGGCGGCCGGCTTGCCGTCGAGGCTCTCGCGGCTGTCCAGCAGGTGGCCGCCGAATTCTTCCTGTTCGTCCGCCAAAATCACCCGCGAACCGGCGCGACCGGCGGCCAAGGCGGCGGCCAGGCCGGCAGCACCGCCACCGACCACCAGCACATCGCAGTGCTGATTCAGGTAGTCGTAGCGATCCGGGTCGTTTTCTTTCGGCGCGCGGCCCAAGCCTGCGGCCTTGCGGATGTACTTCTCGTAGGTCATCCACATCGACTGCGGATACATGAAGGTCTTGTAGTAGAAACCGGGCGCCATCATGTCGCCGCCGACCTTGCCGAGAATGCCCATCAGGTCGTTGTTGACGCTCGGCCAGCCGTTGCAGCTGTTGGCCACCAGGCCGCTGTACAGCGCCTGCTGGGTGGCGCGCACGTTGGGGATCTGGGTGGCTTCGCGCGAGCCGATCTGCAGCACCGCGTTCGGCTCTTCGGCGCCGGCGGCGAAGATGCCGCGTGGGCGCGAGTATTTGAAGCTGCGGCCGATGATGTCGACGCCGTTGGCCAGCAACGCGGCGGCCAGGGTGTCACCGGCATAGCCCTGGTAGGTCGCGCCGTTGAAGCTGAAGGTCAGAGGCTGGTTGCGGTTGATCCGCCCACCTTTGCTCAGGCGATTGATCTGGCTCATGCCTTTCCTCCTGCCGCGCGGCTGGTCAGCGGAGCGCTCTTGGCTTTAGCGGTCACGCTCGGCTTTTCGCCAATTTTGTAGGTTTCGAAAATTTCGTAGCTGATCGTGTCACGGGTGGCGTTGAAGTACTGCCGGCAGCCGGCCGCGTGAATCCACAGCTCGTGGTGCACGCCGCGCGGGTTGTCGCGGAAGAACAGGTAATCGCCCCACTCCTCATCGGTGCAGGCATTCGGATCGAGCGGGCGCGGGATGTGCGCCTGGCCGGCCGAGTGAAATTCCTCTTCGGAGCGCAGCTCGCCACAATGGGGACAGAAGATGTTCAGCATGTCGGATTTCTCCTGTTAGTGGGCGACGCCGGCGGCGCCGTGCTCGTCGATCAAGGCGCCGTTATAGAAACGGTCCATGGCGAAGGGTTTAGCTATTTCGTGCATCTCGCCTTTGGCCAGGCTGGCGGCAAACACATGGCCGGAACCCGGGGTGGCCTTGAAGCCACCGGTGCCCCAACCGCAGTTGAAGAACAGGTTCGGCACCGGGGTCTTGCTGATGATCGGGCAGGCGTCCGGCGTGGTGTCGACGATGCCGCCCCACTGACGGTTCATGCGCACGCGCGAGAGCACCGGGAACATCTCGACTATGGCTTGCAGGGTGTGCTCGATGGTCGGGTAGGAACCGCGCTGGCCGTAACCGACATAACCGTCGATGCCGGCACCGATCACCAGGTCGCCCTTGTCCGACTGGCTGATATAGCCATGCACGGCGTTGGACATGATCACGCTGTCGATAATCGGCTTGATCGGCTCGGACACCAGCGCCTGCAGCGGGTGCGACTCGATCGGCAGGCGGAAGCCGGCGAGCTTGGCCATATGCCCAGAGTTACCGGCAGTGACCACGCCAACGCGCTTGCCGCCGATAAAACCACGGTTGGTTTCGACGCCGATCACCGCGCCATTCTCCTTGCGGAAGCCGGTCACCTCGGTCTGTTGAATCAGATCGACACCCAGGGCGTCGGCGGCGCGGGCAAAACCCCAGGCCACGGCATCGTGACGGGCGACGCCGCCGCGACGTTGCAGGGAGGCGCCCATCACCGGATAACGGGTGTTCTTCGAGCAATCCAGGTAGGGGATCATCGACTCGACTTCTTTGGCGTTGAGCACTTCGCCGTCGATGCCATTCAGGCGGTTGGCGCTGACCCGCCGCTCGATGTCACGCATGTCCTGCAGCGAGTGGCCGAGGTTGAACACCCCGCGCGGCGAGTACATGACGTTGTAGTTGATGTCTTGCGCCAGCCCTTCCCACAGTTTCATGGCGTGCTCGTAGATCCGCGCCGACTCGTCCCACAGGTAGTTGGAACGGACGATAGTGGTGTTGCGCGCGGTGTTACCGCCGCCCAGCCAGCCCTTCTCGACCACCGCGACATTCTTGATGCCGTGGACCTTGGCCAGATAGTAAGCAGTGGCCAGGCCATGGCCGCCACCGCCGACGATGACCACGTCATACACCGGTTTCGGCGTGGGGTTACGCCACATACGCTGCCAGTTTTCGTTATGGCTGAGCGAGTGTTTGAGCAGGCCGAAGCCGGAATAACGTTGCATGTGGATGCTCCTGATCTTTTCTCCCTCTCCCCTTGGGAGAGAGGGCCGGGGTGAGGGAAACTCCGAACCTTGGCGTTCTAGTAAAGCCCGCCGTTTCCCTCATCCGCCCCTGCGGGGCACCTTCTCCCAACGGGAGAAGGGAATTAGCGGTAAACCGGGAAGTCGTCGCACAGCGCGGCGGCCTGTCGGGCGACTTGCGCCTCGACATCGGCATCGCCGAGATGATCGAGGATGTCGCAGATCCAGCCCGCCAGCTCGACGCTCTGAGCCTGCTTGAAACCACGGCTGGTGATCGCCGGGGTGCCGATGCGCAGGCCGGAGGTGACGAACGGCGATTGTGGGTCGTTCGGTACGGCGTTCTTGTTCACCGTGATGCCGGCACGACCGAGGGCGGCGTCGGCGTCTTTGCCAGTCAGGCCCTGACGGATCAGGCTGACCAGGAACAGGTGATTGTCGGTACCGCCGGAAACCACGTCGTAGCCACGCTCGATAAAGACCTTAGCCATCGCCTGGGCGTTGTCGATCACCTGCTGTTGGTAGGCCTTGAAGCCCGGCTCCAGTGCTTCCTTGAAGCACACGGCCTTGGCGGCGATCACGTGCATCAGCGGGCCGCCCTGGCCGCCGGGGAAGACCGCGGCGTTGAGCTTCTTCTCCAACTCCGGGTTGGCCTTGGCCAGGATCAGACCGCCGCGCGGGCCGCGCAGGGTCTTGTGGGTGGTGGTGGTGACCACATCGGCGAACGGCAGCGGATTCGGGTACAGGCCGGCAGCCACCAGCCCCGCAACATGAGCCATATCGACGAACAGATAGGCCCCGACCTTGTCGGCAATGGCGCGGAAGCGCGGGAAATCCAGGGTCTTGGAGTAGGCGGAGAAGCCGGCGATGATCATCTTCGGCTGGTGTTCGACGGCCAGGCGCTCGACTTCGTCGTAGTCGATCAGCCCGGTAACGGTGTCGATGCCGTACTGCACGGCGTTATACAGCTTGCCGGAGAAGCTGACCTTGGCGCCGTGGGTCAGGTGCCCGCCGTGGGCCAGGCTCATGCCCAGCACGGTGTCGCCGGCTTGCAGCAGGGCCAGATAGACCGCGGCGTTGGCCTGGCTACCGGAGTGCGGCTGGACGTTGGCATAATCGGCGCCGAACAGCTGCTTGGCGCGGTCGATGGCCAGCTGCTCGACCACATCGACGTGCTCGCAGCCGCCGTAGTAGCGCTTGCCCGGGTAGCCCTCGGCGTACTTGTTGGTCAGCCCGCTGCCCTGCGCCTCCATCACCCGCTGGCTGCAGTAGTTCTCCGAGGCGATCAGCTCGATGTGGTGCTCCTGCCGCGTTTCCTCGGCATTCATCGCCGCCAGCAGTTCGTCGTCGTAGCCCTGGATCTGGTCGTGCTTGCTGAACATCTCGGATCTCCTGCGACAGTCGTCTGTCACCTTGAATTGTTGAGGCCGCCCTACCCAGGTCGATTCGGCACCCGCCGGATCTGCTGCAGACCGGCGGCGGTGACGCGGCCAGCGGTGGTCGGCCTGGGGTTCTGCGTTGTTATCGATTCTGCGAAATACCCAGGCACCGCGTTTGCCTGTTTACGACGTCAAAATGCTCAAACTGACCAAGCACAGCCACCGCTGGGCGAAATTACCGCCCCAGCGGCCAGCTATTGGCGACAAGCCGCCTGAGCCTAGCGCACAAAAGTTTCCCCGCCCGCCAGAACCCGCGCCTGACGCTGCTCAAGCCAGGGTGGATGGGGGGCAAGCGCGGCCTTGGCGAGATGCCCCTCCACGCCCTGAAAAGAATAAAAACACCACCACAGTCTTAGGCCATCGGCAGAGGCCCTGCATCCCAAATGCGACAGCTCAGCTTGCGTGTCGACTCGAGCGCTTAGCCCTTGACCAGCGCTGGGCTGGCACCGGAGGGCCGATGGCTATGTACGTTGCAGGCCGTCGCTGGTGGCATGACTGCGGAGAACGGCTAGGTCGGCACGCCCAGAGCAGGCAACGGCAGGCAGGACAGCGCAGGTTCTACACCTGACCGAGAGCCATGAAAGAGCGCTGAAACAGCCCGGCCGCCCTACTGATAGCTCAATATCGCCAAAATAATATTTTCTTTATTACAGTTACTTAGATAGACAAAGATATTTTAAGAGGAAAAATGCCAGCACATTGACAGCCCCGCTCAGCAGAACTTAAGTCTGACTGTAAGTGTGTGTGTGACAGCTGGCGAGGAGTGCCGCGCAGGAGAGGGCGTTGCGTCCTATGCCACGTCTATCGCTAGGGAGAACATCATGGACAAAGCATCGCTCAGCTACGCAGTGATCGTGCTTTTCCCGCCTGCGAGTTTCTCACCCCAACTGCATGGCCCACCGCCAACCTGACGAGCAACGCCGCCCTCTGGCGCGGGGTCATCGTGGGCGAAACTACCCGTCCTTGACCACTGGCTCTTGACCACTGAGTAGGCGCAAGCCATTCAGCCGCGTTCAGCCGAGGCGTTAGCCCAATTCCCTGTCATTCAATCTTCTTCGTTTACACACGGAGGGGGTCTTTGCGGCCATGAATTAAGCATGTCTGCAACCAGTAATGAGGAATGCGCAACAAGGAGTAGAGCCGCCATGAAATCGAAACTCTTGGCCAGCTGGCAAGGCAAACTGCACGCGGGCAGCTGGGGCATATCCATCCAGGCGAGTGGCTGGAAACCTCTCTCGCCCCCGCCGTTGAACGAACCCGACGGCGCAGGCCGACGCTCCTTCCTGAAGCTCGGCGCCGCGGCGATGGCGGCACCGTTGCTGCTGCGGTCGCGTATAAGCACTGCCGGGGACGATGATGATGAGGTAGCCCCGCCGGTATTTCCCCCCAGCCCTCCGACCACGCCGTGGAAGGAGAGGCTGCCCAACGCAATCACGCCACTCGCCCCGGTCGACCAGCTAACCCCGGCCCCCAGCGTGACGGCGAATACTGCGGGCGGCGAAGAATGCGGCCGGGCCGCGCACCAGCGTTATAACGAACTCATTGGCGCGCTGGGCGCACCGCTTCTCTACTCGCTGAATGCCGTGGAGCGGCCCGATTGGCAGTTCCATCCGGACTATCCGAAGCAGCCAGTCTGGGTCTTCGAGAGCGACAACCCGGATAAGAGCCAATTCAGTCCGGTGTTCTTCGCCCGTTATGGCCAACCCATTCTCTGCCGCATTCGCAATAAGCTGCCACAGAATCACACCGGCTTCAGCACGCCCGAGATCTCCGTCCACCTGCATAATTTGCATACGCCCTCGGAGAGCGACGGCTTCCCGGGCGACTACTTCAGCCCGCTCAAGGCCGGCCCAACCCTAACTGCGCCAGGGAAATGGAAAGACCACTTCTACCCCAACATCTATGCCGGCTACGACCAGCAGAAAACCCCCTTCGGCGATCCGGACGAGGCCCTCGGGACGCTATGGTTTCATGACCACACCCTGGACTTCACCGCGCCGAACACCGTCCGCGGTTTATTCGGCTTCTACCTGCTGTTCGACAACCTGGACTCGAACAACGAGGGCCCGCAAAGCAGCGGGCTGAGGCTGCCGAGCCATCCCTACGACTACACCCTGAGCTTTGGCGACCGGCGCTTCGACGCCAACGGCCGGCTGTTCTTCGACCAGTTCAGTCCCGAGGGGGTGCTCGGCGACAAGGTGATAGTCAATGGCAAGATCGAGCCGGTGTTGCGCGTCGCTAATCGCAAGTATCGCCTGCGCCTGCTGAATGCCGGCCCGAGCCGTAATTACGAGCTGTATCTGGCGCGGGCGAACGGCGTCGTGCAGACCTTCACCTACATCGCCAACGACGGCAACCTGTTGCCGGCTCCACTGTTGAACCAGCTCAAGGTACGCATCGGCGTGGCCGAACGCGCGGATATAGTCGTGGACTTTTCCAGGTATCCGCTCGGCACCGAGCTGTATATCGTCAACCGCCTCGAGCAGATCACTACGCGCAAGCCTGGGAACGTAAAGGCGCCAGGCACCCAACTGCTGAAGATCATCGTCGACCGCACTGCGGCGGATGTCAGCGTGGTGCCGAACGTGCTTCGCCCGCTGCCGGCGCTACCCACTGCCGCGCAAATCGCGGGATTCCCGGTGCGCCGCTGGGTGTTTGCCCGCAGCGGTGGCATGTGGACGATCAACGATAAGCTGGTCAACGTGCGGTCCCCGCGCGCCCAGATCCCCCAAGGCAACTACGAGGTCTGGGAGTTGACGAATATCGAAGACGGCTGGATCCACCCGATCCATATCCACTTCGAGGAGGGCCGCATCCTCAGCCGGAATTTTGAGGGAATAAACGTCCCGCTAGCGGCGCACGAACGAGGCCGCAAAGACGTCTACGTGCTCCGCGGCCCCGAGACCATTCGGGTGCTCTTGCGCTTCCGCGATTTCAAGGGGAAATACCCGATGCACTGTCACAACATGATCCACGAGGATCACGCGATGATGCTGCGCTGGGACATCGTCTGATGTGTGCGCCAACCCCGTCCGTGACACTGGAGGTACGAAGATGAACACTCGCAGGAATGTCTTGGTCGGCCTGGGCACCGCCGCGCTCGGCTTGCTCGCCTGGCGCACCGGTGCCGTGGAACCTGAACCCGCTCGCCGCGACGGGACTGACGCCAGCCATTTCCCCAACGTCACGCTCTACACCCACGAAGGCAAGCCGGTGAAGCTCTACGACGACCTGATCCGCGGCAAGGTGGTCGCCTTCAACATGATGTATACCTCGTGCGCAGGGATTTGCCCGACCGCGACGGCGAACTTGCGGGGCGTGCAGAAGCTGTTGGGCGAACGCGCCGGGCGTGACGTCTTCATGTACTCGATCAGCTTGCAGCCAGAGCTGGACACGCCGCAGATCCTCAAGGCCTATGCCGAGCAGCATCGTGTTGGCCCGGGCTGGTGGTTCTTGACCGGTGCGCCGGCCGACATCGAGCTGGTGCGCAGAAGCCTCGGCTTCTACGATATCGATCCGCTGGTCGACGGCAACAAAGCGAACCACTCCGGCATGGTGCGGATCGGCAACGACCGCAGCAACCGCTGGACCATGGCCGCGGCCCGCTCGGTTCCCGAGCAGATCTTTGCCACCCTCAACCATGTCGACAATAGCGTCGTGCATACGGCTTAGGGCGACAGCACGCCGCGGGTAGCGCGGCACGCGTGACTGCAGAACTGCGCTGCGGCGAGTGGCAGGGGGGGTTAGATCGATTACTTAAGGAGGCTCGGGATAAGTGAGTAACCGTCGTTCCCGCGAAGGCGGGAACCCAGGATGTTACGGTCTTTCTGGATGCCCGCCGGCGCGGGCATGACGATTTATTCAACTCGCCCTTATTCAACTCCCCCTTGTAGTTACGACCGTTTTAATGGCTTTAGCTCTGAAGCCGGGCCGCCATGAATTTCTCGCGCCGCGTGCGTCTTTATTAAATCCGACGAAAGCGACGGATTACTGTCGACTTTAACTTTACAACTCCTAACCCCTGAGCTTTAGTCACCTAATTGACGCTTTGAGCGGCATCGGAGAACGGGCCGCAGGACTGTGACCGTCAAGCTAGCGCTGGGGAGAACAACCTCCATGGACTAAGCCTTCATGCTGAGTTGGAAGCGCAAATTGGCAGCGGGGGGGTAGGTATGCCCCATGAAGCCCAAGAGTTGGAAATCTAGCTCGAACCGTTCTAAAGATTTACCCGACGGCGCAGCAAGACGCTCATTCCTCAAGTTATCCGCCGCGGCCATGGCGGCGCCGCTGCTCCTGAGAGCACGCAACAGCGCTGCCGCGGAGTGGGTGACCACACCCCAGCCGATCTTCCCCCCCAGCCCGACCACCAGGCCCTGGCTGGAGGAGCTGCCCAGGCAGATCGTGCCGATCGAAGCCGTCAGCACCCTGAGCCCGTCCCCCAGCCTGGAAGCGAACGTCGCCGGCGGCGAAGCCGGGCGAGCGCCGCACCAACGCTTCGACGAGCTCACCGACGTGCTGGGCGCGCCGGAACTCTATGAGTTGAGGGCCGTGGAGAACACCGCATGGGTGACCCATCCGGATCTGCCCTTACAGACCGTTTGGGCTTACCGAGGCGCCACACCGGGCGCGACCGTGCCCGCCACCATCTTCGCGCACTACGGCAAGCCAGTCCTCTGCCGCATCCACAACGACCTGCCGCAGGATCACGTCGGCTTCGGCAGCCCGGAGATCTCCACCCACCTGCACAATCTGCATTCGCCCTCGGAGAGCGACGGCTTCCCGGGCGACTTCTACAGCCTGAACGAGGCGGGGCCAACCCTCGACGACTCGGGGCCAAACCAGGGCAGAGGAACCTTTAAAGACCACTTCTACCCCAACATCTATGCCGGCTACGATCAGCTGCAAAACGGCATCGGCGATTCTCGCGAGGCCCTGGGTACGCTTTGGTATCACGACCACTGCCTGGACTTCACCGCGCCGAACGTCTGCCGCGGGCTGGTGGGGTTCTACCTGCTGTTCGACCATATCGACTCGGGCGACGAACGTGATCCGAACCCTAGCGCGCTGCAGCTGCCGAGCCACCCCTACGACTACCCGCTGGCCTTTGGCGACCGGCGCTTCACCCCGCTTCCGGACGGCCAGCTGTTCTTCGACCAGCTCCATGTCGAGGGCGTGCTGGGCGACAAGGTGGTGGTCAACGGCAAGATCGAGCCGGTGTTGCGCGTGGACGCCCGCAAGTACCGCCTGCGCCTGCTCAACAGCGGGACCAGCCGCTTCTACGAGTTCTATCTGGTCAAAGCGAACAACGAGGTGCAGCGCTTCGACTACATCGCCAACGACGGCAACCTGTTGCCGAAAACGCTGCGCAACCAGACCAAGGTGCGGCTCGCCGTGGCCGAGCGCGCCGACATAGTGGTGGACTTTTCCAAGTACCTCGGCACCGAGCTGTACCTGGTCAACCGCCTGCGCCAGGACAGCACCCGTGGACCCAAGGACGCTAAGGCGCCGGGCACCCGCGTGCTGAAGTTCATCGTCGATCGCTCTCCACCGGAGCAGGATCTGAGCCAGGTGCCGGACGAGCTGCGGGAGTTGCCGGATATACCCACCCCTGAAGAAATCGCGAAACTGCCGGTGCGGCGCTGGGAGTTCGATCGCAAGAATGGCCTGTGGCAGATCAACGGGCGGCTGGTCGACGTGAACAACCCGCGGGCCAAGATCAAGCAAGGCAGTGCCGAGGTCTGGGAATTGGTGGGTAAGTCCGGCGGTTGGTCCCATCCCATCCACATCCACTTCGAGGAAGGCCGCATCCTCAGCAAGTCCGTGGACGGCATCAACGTGCCGGTGCCGCTGCACGAGCGCGGCCGCAAAGACGTCTTCGTGCTGGAAAACACCATGACCATCAGGGTGTTGCTGCACTTTCGCGATTTCACCGGCAAGTACGTCATGCACTGTCACAACGTGATCCACGAGGACCACGCGATGATGCTGCGCTGGGACATCGAGGAAAACTGAGTAGTGCGCGGCAACAAGGCTCATGAGCCCGGAGAAATGCAGATGAACACTCGCAGAGATCTATTGGCCGGCATCGGCGCCCTGGGCGCCGCCGCGCTCGGCTGGGCCGCCTGGCGCGGGGTCGGCGCAGCACCACTGTTCGTTCGCGGCGCTACTGCCGCAGACGGCCGCTTGCCAAACACGCCGCTCTTTACCCACGAAGGCAAGGCGGTGCGGTTCTACGACGACCTGATCCGCGGCAAGGTGGTCGCCATCAACATGATGTATGCCTCCTGCGCCGGGATCTGCCCGACCGCGACGGCCAACCTGCGGCTGGTGCAGAAGCTGTTGGGCGAACGCGTGGGCCGCGACGTCTTCATGTACTCGATCACCCTAGAGCCGGAGTTGGACACGCCGCAGAGCCTGAAGGCATACGTCGAACTGCACCATATCGAGCCCGGCTGGTTGTTCTTGACCGGCGCGCCCGCCGACATCGAAGAGTTGCGCTATAGCCTCGGCTTCTACGATCCCGACCCGTTGGTCGACGGCGACAAGGCGTCCCATTCCGGCATGCTGCGCATCGGCAACGATGCCTACCAGCGCTGGACCATGGCGCCCGCGCTGACCTCGCCCGAGCAGATCCTGGCCACCATCAATCATGTGGACAGAGCCGTCGTGCGCAGGGTTTAGGGCGACGGGGCGCCGCTGCTAGCACAAACACCTGTGCTTGCAGAGCGGCGCGACCTGGTGGCTGACGGCGTGTCGAGCAATGCCGTCTAGGCGAAGCTGTCGCTTAGCAAGTTTCCCAGCCAGCCCGCCATCTCTTCGCGAATATCTTCCGTAGGTGTGGGCGCTTCGGCCGGCGTGCCTGGCACCGCTACCATGGTCCCGATGGTGGCGAGCCCGCTGGGGGGGGCGAACGCATAGGTTGTGCTCGTCCAGCTCGCGGTTGTGCGAGTGATGGGCGGGAACGCGGCGGCGGTGGTTTTCGGCGCCGGGTCCGGCGCCAGACCGACGAGCGCGCGCAGAATCGCATCCACGCACACCTTGGCTTGCGAGTTGGCCATATGACCGGACTTGGCCTGGCCAGTCGCTTGCGAGTCGCCGAGTATGTGTATGTTCGCGGCGGGGATCTGCGTGGATTCATAGTTGAGCGGATTCACCGGCGCAAACTTGCTGCCGCTTGGCACCAGACCGCTGTCGAACAGCAGCCTGCCGGCGCGTTGTGGTGGAATGACGTTGATCACACTGCCCCGCACAATGCTCGTCACGCCGCCCCTGGTGATGTTGAGGCTCATGTTCGCGGCATCCGCCGAGTTCACCGTCACATTTGGCAGATACTGCACGATATTGCGGTAGATACCGGTGAATGCCGTGCTGAAGGTGCGCCTCATGGCGGCGATATCGGGGTTCGCGTCCAGGATCAGGATCTTCGAGGCGGGCTTGGTGCGCAGGAAGAAGTCGGCTACCACTGTGGCCCGCTCATAGGGGCCGGTATGGGCGCGGAATGGCGTCTTCGGAATAGTGATCACGAAGGTGCCGCCGTTCGGCATGGCATTCAGCTGATTTTTCAACAGGGTCGTCTGCGCGCCGGCGATCCAGGCGTGCGGCATCACGTTGAAATTGAGGCCGGGGACGCGCTCGAAGTCGATACCCGGGGCGATGATCACATGCTCGTAATCGAGCGTCGCCCCGCTGGCGAGGTGAACCCGATGCAACCCCGGATCGACTCGCACCGCCCGGCCGCTCACCAGCTGCACGCCAAACTTATCGCGCAGCGTGGCAAGGGGCCTCGTGAGGCTGGAGAGGGCGCTTTCGCCAGTGAGCACGAGGTTGCTGCCGATACAGGAGATATGCGCGGCCGCCGGGTCGACCAGGGTCACGCTGATATTGCCTCCCAGCAGGCGCAGATACTTGGCGGCCGTGGCGCCGGCGAAGCCGCCGCCGATCACGACGACGCGCGCGCCGGCCGCCGCATTGAGCGAAAAAGGCAAGGCGGCCAGCGCGAGGCCGCTGCCGCAGATCTGAATAAACTTACGCCGATTGAAGTCACTCATGAGATTTCCTCCAAGCTAGTGGATGCGCGTCAATTAGCCGGCCGCCCCAGAAAATCGGCGATCCGCCGCAACTCTGCATCGCTGTAGACCTTGGCTTGCTGGTTCATCACCGTGATCTTGGTCGAGGCTTTCATCTCGAGCAGTTCCTTGAACAGGTCATCCGCGCGTTCGTCGTTGATGCTGTCGATCTTGGTTTGCGACTTGCCGTTGGTGCCGTGACACTGGAAGCATTGCGACGCCAGCAAACGGCCGGGCGGTGGGTCGGCCGCAAATGCGGGTGTAATGCTCGCCGCGAACAAGGTGATGGCTAAGAGGTGAGTGTCTATGTGTTTCACCGTCTGACCCTCCTGAGAGTTGTCTGATATCGAAGTACGGTGAACCTTGGCGCGGGCAGAAATCCTCACATCTGGTGATGCGATACGATTTATCTGCGCCTATTCCTTGGTGGGGATGTTGCAAGCGGACAAGAAATCCGCCCAAACCGCAAAGTCGTTTAATTGCCGAATGATGACAAGTGCATTTGGTCTGAAAACAGGGTGGCTAGACGCCACTCGTCGCGCCTCTGAAACCCAAGACTCTTCCCCCTTTGAATCGTCGGCAGAGCCTCTGCTTGGTTAAAATACCGACCTCTTCGTCATCGCCTTCAGAAGCACCCTGCGCCAGGTCCCTGGCCGGATCAGCCGCTCTCACGACCCGGCTGAGATGAGCCAACGCCGGAGTGCCGGCCATAGCTCACAGGCTTAACAGTCGCTATCAATGCGCCACAACGATCTATTAAACCCCTAACAAAACAGCTGCTTGCATACACATTAAAAACAGGACTTGAACTTCACTTAGCATAGGCACCTCAAGTAATACATTTCAGTTCTAGAGAGGAGTTTGACGTTTTGCAGGGCGTTGTGTTGCACAGGAAAGGCGTTAGGCCCGGGGTCAGGAGCAACACAACGACGGAGAAGATCATGGACAGAGAGCAACTCACTCGCATGTTGAAGCCGCCACTAACGGGCGCTTTCTCGACCCATCAGCGTGTTTCCTCCCGGCAACTCCATACCGACCGCTTGTTCGCTGTCGTCCACGCACAGAACCCACTACGACTGAGCGCTGATCAGCGAAAGCGCCTCAGAGGCGTTCGGCTGCGGGCGTTATCCCAATGCCCGGCGGCCGAGTTCCCGGTTCGAATACGGAGCTGACGCCTCGCCGCCACTTCAGGTGCCAGGTTGCCGTCAGCGATGAGCAAGTTGACTGAAAGGGAGAACCGCCATGAAAACTACCGACTCGAGACACCGGAAAGCGCGGCTGCCACCCCCGCAAGACTCGGCCGCTGTCGAGGCCCGGCGCTCGTTCCTTAAACTCGGCGCCGCGGCGATGGCCGCGCCGTTGTTGTTGCGACCGGGTATGAGCACCGCCAAGGATGGTGATGATGATGAGGTAGCCCTGTCTCTTATAACCATCTGACGCTGCCGACGAATAGAAAGGTGTACAACTCATAGGTCTACACATCATTAAAAAAAAAAA
>NZ_SCMO01000016.1:0-111119 GCF_005503735.1 Pseudomonas sp. 2FE
CTTGCATGTGTTAGGCCTGCCGCCAGCGTTCAATCTGAGCCATGATCAAACTCTTCAGTTCAAACATCTTTGGGTTTTGAGAAAACCCTAAACTTGGCTCAGCAATCGCAAATAAACTCTTTGAATTCACGAAGAGTTACTTGTGACGCTGATAATCAGTTGACTATCAGTCTTACCTCACAAGCACCCACACGAATTGCTTGATTCAGTTGTTAAAGAACAGTTGGTTAAGTCTTTCGCCTCAACCGAGGCGCGCATTCTACAGCAGCCTCTCATTTCGTCAAGCGATTTCGAAAATTTCTTTTCTACTTCAACCGCTTGCGCTTCCGATCACCCTAGAGCATCTCGTCGGCGGGAGGCGAATTCTACAGCGTTTCAAACCGCTGTCAACCACCTCATTCAACCGCTTTCGATCGCTCCAGCAGACCGACCAACAAGACCCAAACACCGCCCTGTCAGCCCGGCGCATTCTACACAGCTTACGCTGCTTTGCAACCCCTCTTTTAAAGCTAACTTCTTGTTATCTAAGAAGTTTTCCGAGATGTCTGCGCCGGAAGTGGTGCGCATTATAGGCCCAGCAAATTCACCGTCAAGCACTTATTGAAAGCCTTTCCATCCAAAACCGAATATTAGCGTGACTCGGCACTCCCTCGGGAGAAGCTACTGCTAAGCAACTCCAAGCTCCTCTATATATAGAGAAGAGCCATGCATTCAAAACAGGCTTTGCACTAGCCGTGGCGACGCTGTAGCTGAGTACACTGAGCACCCTGGTGATGCCCAGATAAGCAGAAGCATCCTTTACTGACGTTTTGCCCGCTCTTGCAGGTAGGCCACTACGTCAGGTTGTGCGCCGGAAAACTCGATTCGGCTGCCCTTGCTTTCGCGCTGGAAGGCGTACATGGGGTCGTAGTACTCCTTCAGCAATACTTCGATCCAGTCGCGATGCAACTCAACCGCGCCACTGCGCTGCTGCTCAAGCAGGGCGTCTTGCATGATCGTCGCCAGCCGTTGGTAGCGCTCGCCGCCCAAGCGCTTGAGGATATTCGCCAGACTCTGCTGCAGCCGCTCGGCAAAGCGTACGAAGCCGTGTTCGTCACCATGCTCGGCGATGAACTCGGCGCAAAGGTCGATCACATAGTCGCGCAGAATGCGTTCGACGCGGCCTTCGAGGCTGTCCTCCAGCCACACCATCGGGTAGTGCTGCATGCCCTGATACAGTTCCAGCGGTTGCGAGCAACTGCCCACCGTACGGCCTTCGTCCTCCAACACGAACCGCTCTATCCCGGCCGCCCGCTTTTTCAGAATATCCACCGCCAGGCGGTTCTCGAAGTCGATCTGCGCCGGCTGCCCAGTTACCCGTTTGCCGAAGCTGGAACCACGATGATTGGCGTGGCCTTCCAGATCCAGGCCATTGGCCAGTTGGCTCAGCGCCTCGGTCTTGCCGGTGCCGGTGAGGCCACCGATCAGGACGAAATCGCACTGCGCCACGGCCTGCTCAGTGATCTCCAGCAGGAAGGTCCGCATGGCTTTGTAACCGCCGATCACCCGTGGGTAGTCGATGCCCGCCTCGCTCTTCAACCATTGCTGGACGATTTGCGAGCGCAGGCCGCCGCGAAAGCAGTACAGGTAACCCTCGGGATTGGCGCGGGCGAACGCGGCCCAGGCTTCGACCCGCTCCGCCTTGAGCTGGCCGGCGACCAGTTGGTGCCCCAGTTCGATGGCGGCTTGCTGGCCGTGCTGCTTGTAGCAGGTGCCGACCTTTTGCCGTTCCATGTCATTCATCAACGGCAGGTTGAGCACCCCAGGGAACGCGCCCTTGTGGAACTCCACCGGGGCACGGGCGTCCATCATCGGCGTGTCATTGAGGAAGAGTTCGCGGTAATTCGACGTGTTCTCGCGCATCAGCACACCTCGACCGCGTAGCGCTGTCGCTCAAGCATCTGGCCAATCGGCGCAAGCGTCAGCCCCAGCTCAGCGGCTACCGCCAAGAACTCGGCTTCGCCTTCCGGCGTGACCGCGACCAGCAGCCCGCCGCTGGTTTGCGGATCGCACAGCAAGAGTTTCTGCGCCTCGGGCAGCGGAGCGATCTTCTCGCCATAGCTTTCGAAGTTGCGATGAGTACCACCCGGTACGCAACCTTCGCCCAAGTAATACTCGACACCAGGTAAACGTGGCACCGCGGCGAATTCAAGTCGAGCGGTCAGCGCACTGCCGTCGGCCATTTCGAGTAGATGGCCGAGCAGGCCAAAGCCGGTGACGTCGGTCATGGCCTGCACGCCGGCGAGCTTGCCGAAACGGCTGCCGGGCTTGTTCAGGGTGCACATCCAGTCACGGGCCAGCCCCACATCCTCGGCCCGCAGTTTGGCCTTTTTCTCGGCCGTGGTGAGGATGCCGATGCCCAGAGGTTTGCTCAGGTAGAGTTTGCAGCCCACCGTCGCGGTGTTATTGCGCTTCATATGGCGCTTTTCCACCACCCCGGTGACCGCCAGGCCGAAGATCGGCTCGGGCGCGTCGATCGAGTGCCCGCCGGCCAGCGGAATGCCTGCGGCCTCACAGGCGGCGCGGCCACCGGCGATAACCTCACGCGCCACCTCGGGCGCCAGCACGTTGACCGGCCAGCCAAGGATGGCAATGGCCATCAACGGGTCGCCGCCCATGGCATAGATATCGCTGATCGCATTGGTCGCAGCGATACGGCCAAAATCGAAGGGGTCATCGACGATCGGCATAAAGAAGTCGGTGGTGGATACCACCCCGCGCTCATCATCCAGGGCATAAACCGCCGCATCGTCACGCGAAGCGTTGCCGACCCAGAGCTTCGGGTCGAGGTTTTGCGCACCGCTGCCGGCCAGTATCACGTCCAACACCTTGGGCGAGATCTTGCATCCACAACCGGCGCCGTGGCTGTACTGGGTCAAGCGGATCGATTCGCTCATCGGGGATTTTCTCGCTACAGGCAACAGGGGGCGGATTTTAGTGTGCTGCCTCAAAAATAGCTGTTCAATTTTGGCGGCGTCTTTTGCCGTCATACCGCGTTGCCTCTCCTCGCCATAGTTGGGCTATGACTCGTCGCGGCGTATTGTCTGGCAACAAAATCCACTCGCCAACTCTTGAACGTATTTCAGAGACAGCACACTGCAAAGTACAAGGGCTAAGCCTTAGCGTACGGAAGATTGCCCGCGCAGGCCCACTGCCCCCTATAATCGCCGGCTTTTTCCGCTATTTAACCGGAGAACCCCCATGTTCAAACGTACCTTGGCGCTCGCCGCCGGCTTTGCCCTGACCCTGTCCGCCGTATCCAGTTTTGCCGCTGAGACCCTGAAAGTCTCGGCCATACCCGACGAAGCGCCGACTGAACTGTTGCGTAAGTTCAAACCACTGGGCGCCTATCTGGAGCAGCAGCTCGGCATGCAGGTTGAGTTTGTCCCGGTATCCGACTATGCCGCCGTGGTCGAAGCGCTGGCCGCCGACCGCATCGATATGGCCTGGCTGGGCGGTTTCACCTTCGTCCAGACGCGGCTGAAGACTGGCAATGCCGTTCCGCTGGTACAGCGTGAGCAGGACGAGAAATTCACCAGCAAGTTCATCAGCGCAGATCCGCAGATCAAGACCCTGCAGGACCTGAAGGGCAAAACCTTCGCCTTCGGTTCGGTCTCCTCCACCTCCGGCAGCCTGATGCCGCGCTATTTCATGCTTAAAGATGGGATCAACCCGGAAGAGTTCTTCAGCCGCGTGGCCTATTCCGGCGCCCATGATGCCACCGTAGCCTGGGTGCAAGCAGGCAAGGTCGATGGCGGCGTGCTCAACGCCTCGGTCTGGGACAAATTGATCGCCAGCGGCAAGGTCGACACGCAAAAAGTCAAAGTCTTCGCCACCACCCCGCCTTACTACGATTACAACTGGACGGTACGCGGCAGCCTCGACCCGGCACTGGCCGAGAAGATCAAAACCGCCTTCCTCGCCTTGGACCCAGCTAATCCAGAGCAAAAGGCGATTCTCGATCTGCAGGCCGCCAGCCGCTTCATCGCCACCAAGCCGGAAAACTACCAAGGCATCGAGGAAGCAGCCCGCGCCGCCGGCCTGTTGAAGTGATCATTCGCCTGAGCGCGGCAACCCTGCGCCACACCAACGGTCAGGTGGCCCTGAACGGGATAGACCTGAACGTCGAGCATGGCGAACGAGTTGCCGTTATCGGGCCATCCGGTGCCGGCAAAACCAGTTTGCTGCACCTGCTGGCCACGGCCGCGCGACCCTCTAGCGGGCAACTCGAACTGTTCGGCGAGTCGCCTTGGGCGTTGTCCGGCGCGGCGCGGCAAAGCCTGCGCAGGCGCATCGGCCTGATTCATCAAGCACCGCCCCTGCCCCCTCGGCAACGGGTGGTGACGGCGGTGCTGGCCGGCAAACTCGGTCAATGGGGGTTGTTCAAAGGCCTCCTCAACCTGCTCCACCCTCTGGACGTTGCCGGTGTGCGGACAACGCTCGGACGACTGGATCTGGCGGATAAACTCTTCCAGCGCTGCGCCGAGCTTTCCGGTGGCCAGTTGCAACGCGTCGGAGTTGCCCGCGTGCTCTATCAGGCACCGCAGTTGCTGCTCGCCGACGAGCCTGTCTCGGCCATGGACCCGGTGCTGGCCGAGCATACCCTCGGCGAGCTCTGCCAGCATGCCGCCGCCCACAAGGTCACCTTGCTCGCCAGCTTGCATGCCGTCGACCTGGCACTGGCACTCTTCCCGCGGATCATCGGGGTGCGCGACGGACGGATTGTTTTCGACCTTGCAGCCAAGGAGGTCACCCCAGCCCAGCTCGATGCGCTGTATGCCAACGAGCAACTGAACCCCTTGCCGGCATCGCCTGTACCGGCCCCTATCACCCTGCATATTCCGCGATGCTGAGTTCGGCTACTCGCGACCCCGCCGGCCTGCCACGGCTACTGCTGACGCTGTTGGCCGTCGCGCTGCTGTGGCCCGGGATTCGGCTCAGCGAATTGAATCCACTGGTGCTGTTCGACCGCGCTAACACCCACAACATGGGCCAGTTCGTCGCGGCCTTCTGGCCACCGACCCATGACACCGAGTTTCTGCAACTACTCTGGCCGGCCACCCTGCAAACCCTGGCTATCGCCACCGCCGGTATGTGCCTGGCCTTGTTGATCGCTTTGCCGGCAGCCCTATTGGCCAGTCGCGCCCTGTCACTCTCGGCCGTGCCTCGGGGCGGCAATCCCAGTTGGCCGGCCCGACTCCTGCGCTGGCCGCCACGCGGCGTGCTGATCTTCCTGCGCAGCGTGCCGGAAATCGTCTGGGCCCTGCTCTTCGTACGGGCCGTGGGCCTCGGCCCAACCGCCGGCGTACTGGCCATTGCCATCACCTACGGCGGCATGCTCGGCAAGGTCTATGCCGAGATTTTCGAGTCGGTCGACCAACGGCCGGCGCGGGCACTGATGATCGCCGGCAGCAGCCGTCTGGACGCCTTCCTCTACGGCATCCTGCCCAACGCCGCAGCGGAAATGCTGTCCTACACCATCTACCGCTGGGAGTGCGCGATCCGCGCGTCGGTGGTGATGGGCTTCGTCGGGGCCGGCGGGCTTGGCCAGCAGATCGATTTATCCCTGCGCATGTTTGCCGGCGGCGAAGTGGCCAGCCTGCTGCTGACCTTTCTCGGCCTGGTCTTGCTGGCCGATCAACTCAGCCGGCTGTTGCGGGTAAGGCTGACATGAACCGCGCGCTCAATCTTCTGCTGCTGTTGGCGATCGGCAGCGCCATGCTGGCATCCTTCCTCTATCTCGACATCGATCTCAGCGCCCTGTTTGGTGGCGACAGCCTGCAGCAAATGGCCGGCTATGCCCGGCGCTTCCTTGAGCCGGACCTTAGCCGCGCGCATCTCAGCGCTATCGCTCGCGGCGCCCTGGAAACCCTGGCCATGTCGGCACTCGGCACACTGCTGGCAGCGCTGCTCGGCTTGCTCCTCGCACTACCCGCCGCCAAGCGCTTCGGCTGGCTGGCCCAGAGCGCCGCGCGGCTGCTGCTCAATGCCTTGCGCGCCATACCCGAATTGGTCTGGGCCGCCTTGATGGTGCTGGCCGCAGGGCTGGGGCCGAACGCCGGCACCCTGGCGCTGGCGCTGCACACCTCGGGCGTACTCGGCCGGCTGTTTGCCGAGGCACTGGAAAACGCCCCACCCGGGCCTGCCGAAGCCATTCGCCTGAACGGCGGCAGTCAGGTTGCAGCCTTCTGTTACGGCACCCTGCCGGGCGTCTGGCCACAACTGTTGGCCTACACCCTGTATCGCTGGGAAAACAATATCCGCATGGCCAGCGTGCTCGGTTTCGTCGGCGCTGGCGGCCTCGGGCAGATGCTCTATATGAGCCTCAGCCTGTTCCAGGAAGCACAGGCCAGCAGCGTGATCCTGGCCATGTTGCTCCTGGTTCTGGGCGTGGATGCGTTGAGTAGCTGGGGGCGGCAGCGCTGGGTGAATGCCTGACAGGCCGTTGAAAAACTACTGCGCTAGGCTAAGCGGCGTTGAAATCAGTCTCAAAATGCTCATTTACAGCGCGTAAACTGCGCTTTTTCGACTGATTTCGCCTTGCCTAGCCGTCGCTCGCTACGTTTTTCAACGGCCTGTTAACCTGAGTAAGCCCCAAGCCAAGCAACCCCCACAGAGCAGATCGAGCCAGGAAGCCGCGGACTCAGCGCAACCGCTCAAGCATCTGGTAGTACCACATGCCCACGGCCATCATCTGATTGCCCAGCCAGGCGCCAACCGGCAGGCGGATATGGCTGACACCGGCAAAGGTATCGAACTTCTCCAGCGATCCGGTGACGGCATTGGCCATGATTTCGCCGACTATATGGGTGGTGGCCACCCCGTGCCCCGAGTAGCCCTGGGCATACCAGACATTCTTTGAAAGTTTGCCTAGCTGCGGAATCCGGTTGATCACGATCCCCATCATGCCGCTCCACTGGAACTCGATCTCGACCCCCTTGAGCCTGGGGAACGTATGTTCGATCGCCGGGCGCAGTTCGGCTTCGATGTCGCGCGAATCACGGCCGGAATAGTTGGCACCACCGCCGAACAGCAGGCGTTTGTCGGCCGTCATGCGGTAATAATCCAAGACGAAGCGGCAGTCGTAAACGGCCAGGTCGTGAGGATTGAGCATGGCTGCGACCTCTTCCCCCAGCGGTTTGGTGACCACGATGCCACCCGAGGCCGGAAAGATCATCCCACCCATCTTCCGCTGTTCGAGCTTGTGGTAGGCGTTACCGGCGAGGATCACCGAGTTGGCGGTGATCCGCCCATGCTCGGTCACCACCACCGGCAGATCGTTGTGGATAATCTCCACGACCGGCGAATTTTCGAAAATCAGTGTGCCCAAGCTGGCGGCGGCCTTGGCTTCACCGATACACAGGTTCAGCGAGTGCAGATGCATGTTGCGCTTGTTATGCAGGGCACCATGATAGACATCGGTTTCCAGGTAATTCGGCATCTCACTGGCACTGATCATGCGCACATCGTCGCCCATGCCGCGACGTACCGCCTCGTCATAGTTGGCCTGCAGGCCTTCCATGTGGCTCGGTTTGTAGGCGGCGTGCAGGTGACCGTGCTTGAGGTCGCACTGGATGCCGTACTTGGCCACGCGCTTCTTGATGATTTCGTGCCCACGCCAGCGCAGGTTCCAGATGAAATCGTCGACATCGCCACCCAGCTTGGCGCGCATCTGTTTACGCATCGCCTCGTCACCGGACAGGCTGCCCGTGACCTGGCCGCCATTGCGACCGGTAGCGCCCCAGCCAATCTTCTTGGCTTCGATGATCGCCACTTTCAGGCCGCGCTCGGCCAGCTCGACCGCCGTCGAAACACCGGTAAAACCACCGCCTATGATCGCCACATCGACCCGCTGCTCGCCTTCCAGGCGCGGGTAGCTGGTTTCCTCATTGAGGGTGGCCGTGTAGTAAGAGTTGCAGCGCTGTGTAGTAGTCATAGCACTCAGGTTCCCACTTCTATTGTCGCTGATACAAAGCCTGAAACGGCGCCAGAGCAGTGCTGCAAAGGCCAGCCGAATTCAGGCTCCCGATTGATTTAGCTTCTCGGCTCAAAGAGCCGGCTCGTAGGCCATCGCCTGGGAGCAGACCGGGGCATAGTCACCTGCCCCGCTCAGCACTCGACAACCAACCAGCGCCTATCACGCCTGCTGCAGATACCAGCGCCAGTCTTGCTCGCCTACCTCGCCCATAAACTGCCGGTACTCGGCACGTTTGACCGCGAGGTAGACCCGCAGAAACTCGTCACCCAGGGCATCGCGGGCCCAGGCGGAGTTTTCCAGCGCGCGCAAGGTGGTCAGCCAGTCCGTCGGTAAAACCTCCTTGGCCTGGGCGTAACCGTTGCCCTCGATAGGCGCGCCGGGGTCGAGCTGTTCGCGGATGCCGCGGTGGATACCGGCAAGGATCGCGGCGGCGGCCAGATAAGGGTTGGCATCGGCGCCGCAAATGCGGTGCTCGATGTGCCGGCTGTTCGCCGGGCCACCCGGCACACGCAGGCTCACGGTGCGATTGTCCACGCCCCAGGTCGGCGCCAGCGGCGCGTAGCTGTTGGCCTGGAAGCGGCGGTAGGAGTTGGCGTTGGGGCAAAAGAACAGCAGCGAATCGAGTAGCGTGGCAAGCATGCCGCCAATCGCCTGCTTGAGCAGCGGCGTACCCTCCGGCGCCTCGCTGGCGAACAGATTGTTACCCAGCTCATCCGCCAGGCTGACGTGCATGTGCATGCCCGTGCCGGCGATATGATCGAAGGGTTTGGCCATGAAACAGGCAATCATCCCGTGCTTGTGCGCCACGCCTTTGACCAGGCGCTTGTAGCGTACGGCTTCGTCCATCGCCTGCAGGGCATCGGCACGATGCTCCAGGGTGATTTCCACCTGACCGGGGGCATATTCGGAGATCGCAGTACGTGCGGGTATACCTTGCGCCTTGCACGCGGCATACAGGTCCGCGAGGAACGGTTCGATCTGCTCGAGTTCGCGCAAACCATAGACTTGCGTGCTGTGGGGGCGGCCGCCATCGGCATCCAGCGCCGGCTGTGGTCGGCCATTGCTGTCGCGTTTCTGGTCGAGCAAGTAGAACTCCAGCTCGGCCGCCATGATCGGGTAATAACCATCGGCCTTGAGTTCGTCGATTACCTTGGCCAGTAGCCGCCGCGGGTCAGCCACCGCAGCCGGCATGCCCTGTTGCGGGTGCATGCTGACCTGCACCGCCGCGGTCGGCATCAGCCGCCAAGGCAGGCGGGTCAGGCTACCGGACAGCGGATAGGCGCGGCAGTCGATATCACCGACATCCCAGACCAAACCGGAGTTCTCGACATCCTCGCCATTGACCGTCAGCCCAAGAATGGTGCTTGGCAACGGCCGCCCCGTTTCATAAACCGCCAACAACTCATCGCGATGCAGCAACTTGCCGCGTGGCACACCGTTGTTGTCGAGGATAAACAGCTCAAAAGCCTCGATATCGGGGTTCTGTTCGAGGAAGTTCAGGGCTTCTTGCGGTGTGGCAAAGCTCATGGGGACTCTCTTGTTATCGCGTCGTCTTGACGTTCACGGTGCATAACCTGCGGGTACGCGCAGGCCGGATCTGCCCATGCAAGGAGATCGGGTTACCGGGCTGCCGGAGAATGCACGCGGGAAACGGCGCTGCTGTTGTGCAGGCGCAGGTTCAGGTAGCGGACAGGGCGAGTTGCCTGTCAGAGGCTCGAAACGTCAGGCGGCCGCGCATGGCGGCAGTGCCACAATGCCCAAAACGCTAATTCAAGAGGAAGGGAGGTACTCAATTGGAATCGCTCTGCTCAACAGTTTGCGGTGGCTTATGGTTGCTGAAAGCAGCGGGCAACAAAGGAACGCTTGAGGCGATATCCCTGTAGCCAAGCTGCTTGAGGCGAAGGTGCCAAGGCAAGCGTGTGGCGAGCAGAATCACACAACAGTTAAGCGGCGTTAAATCTAATTTTATCTATGCTTGGTTATTGCAATGCTAAACATTGATTAGCTATGCGGCTTTCCACCTTGGGCCATCCAGGCCGCTTCGCTGTGAGTGTAGGAGCGAATTCATTCGCGATGGGGCAGCACCGAGTCGCTCTTGTTCGCGGCGCAGCAGCCGTTCCTGACGGCTCGCTGCACTTCCCACGTCCCTGTGGGTCGTAAATCCGCTCCTACAGGATGCCGAGCGACGACTGCATGGATGCAGGAGGTAGAGCAATGCCGGGAGCAATTGCCGAGCCACGCAGGGACAAGGACGTCCCTACGTGGGGGGGCCGCCTAGGCCGTGCCCCCGGAACAGTGCCGGGAACAAGGGTGCCCAAGGCCGTTACTTGCCGCCCTTGAGGGTGGTGTAGCTGGTGATCAGGTTACGGTAGTCGGGAATATGGTTGGAGAACAGCGTCCCCAGCCCTTCGACATCGTTGCGCCAATCCCGATGCAGTTCGCAGGCCAGACCGAACCAAGTCATCAGTTGCGCGCCGGCAGCGGTCATGCGGTGCCAGGCCGACTCGCGGGTGACTTCATTGAAGGTGCCCGAGGCATCGGTAACCACGAATACGTCGAAACCCGCTTCAATCGCCGAGAGCGCCGGGAAAGCCACGCAGACTTCGGTGACCACGCCGGCAATGATCAGTTGCTTCTTGCCGGTGGCTTTCACTGCCTTGACGAAGTCTTCGTTGTCCCAGGCGTTGATCTGGCCGGGACGGGCGATGTAAGGCGCCTCCGGGAACAGTGCCTTGAGCTCAGGAACCAGCGGGCCGTTGGGGCCATCCTCGAAGCTGGTGGTCAGAATGGTCGGCAACTTGAAGTACTTGGCCAGATCGGCCAAAGCCAGCACGTTGTTCTTGAACCTGTCCGGGTCCAAATCGCGCACCAGCGACAGCAGGCCCGTCTGGTGATCCACCAACAGTACCGCAGCCTGGTTTTTGTCGAGGCGTTTGTAGGGAGTGCTCATGATCAGTCTCCTTGCATCTTTTTTAGGGAAGTCCGCCAGCCGGATTGCGCCATGACAACCAGGCTGTGCGGGTCGTGCCACGTATTACGGATCATGCTGTGCGGGAGTGGCCAGACAGGACGAAGCGACCGATGCGGCCCACACCTCCTCTGTTAGCCGGTCTATCCAGACTAGTCAGCTGCCAGGGCCCGGATGCGGCGATCAGTTGCTCATTCGTCCTAAACTGCCGTTATTGAAGTCCTCTATCGCCTGCTCGATTTCCTCCCGACTGTTCATCACGAAAGGCCCGTAACCGACTATAGGTTCGTCTATGGGTTCGCCATCCAGCAGCAGCACCATGGCCTCGTTGTTGGCCTCCAGCTCCAGCTCGGCGCCGGCACGATCGAGCAAGACCATCTGCGCCTCCCTCGCCACCTGAGTACCGTTGACCAGCACACTGCCGCGCAGAACGATCAGCGCTGCGGTGCGCCCTTCCGGCAGGTTGAGCGCGACGCTCTTGCCGGCATGCAGACGAATATCCCAGACATCCATAGGCGTGAAAGTGCGCGCCGGGCCCTTGTGGCCGGCGTACTCCCCGGCAATCAGGCGCAGGCTGCCGGCGGCGTCCGGCAACTTCACGAGCGGAATGTCCTGATCGAGAAGGGTCTGGTAGCCCGGCTCGGCCAGCTTGTCCTTGGCCGGCAGGTTCACCCACAACTGCACCATTTCCAGGGTGCCGCCGCTGCGGGTGAACTCACGGGAGTGGAACTCTTCATGCAGGATGCCCGAGGCCGCGGTCATCCACTGCACATCGCCGGGGCCGATGCGCCCGCCGCTGCCGGTGGAGTCACGGTGCTCCAACTCGCCCTGGTAGACGATGGTCACAGTTTCAAAACCCCGATGCGGGTGTTGGCCGACGCCGCGCGGGCGTTGTGCCGGGGTGAAGTCGGCCGGGCCGGCGTAGTCCAGCATCAGGAATGGGCTGGTGTGTTTGCCCAAACTGTCGTAGGAAAACAGCGTGCGCACCGGGAAGCCATCGCCGACCCAATGCTGTTTGGGGCTGCTGTAGATACCGAGGATTTTTTTCATAGCGCTCTCCTTAACCAATGGAGACCACGATAGATCCGCAACACTGTGCCCGGTAGAGCCGATGTTTTACCCTCAGCGTTCTATTTGGTGAACGATGAGCTGGCGATGGACGACCTCAACGACCTCTACTTTTATGCCCAGGTGGTGGGACACGGCGGTTTCGCGCCGGCCGGCCGAGCGCTGAACACCCCCAAGTCGAAACTGAGCCGGCGCATCGCCCTGCTTGAGGAGCGCCTTAGCGTGCGCCTGATTCAGCGCTCCACGCGACGCTTTTCGGTCACCGAGATCGGTCAGGAGTATTACCGCCACTGCGTCGCCATGCTGGTCGAGGCGGACGCCGCGCGAGCAGTGATCGAGCGAACCCGCTCCGAACCGCAAGGCATTGTCAGGATGAGTTGCCCGACCGCGCTGCTGAACTTCCAGGTCGGCGAAGTCGTTAGCCGCTTCATGGTGGAAAACCCACGGGTACAGGTGCACCTTGAAGCCACCGATCGACATGTCGATGTCATCGGGGAAGGCCTCGATATCGCCCTGCGGGTTCGCTTTCCGCCGCTAGAGAACAGCGACCTGGTGATGCGAGTGCTCAGAGAGAGCCCACAACGACTGGTGGCCAGCCCCGCACTAGTGCACAGCCTGAATGTGCCCTTAGTCCCAGCCGACCTGGCTGGCCTGCCAAGCCTGGACTGGGGACCGGCGAACCGCGATCACGCCTGGTGCCTGGAAGGCCCAAACGGCGCCACCGCGCTGGTCCCGCACACTCCGCGGCTGGTGACGGACGACATGGCGACCCTGCGCCAAGCCGCCCTCCAGGGGGTTGGCGTGGTGCAACTGCCTTATATGGTGGTGATCAACGATTTGCAGCAAGGCACCCTGCTGAACATAGTCCCGGACTGGGCACCGCGTAGCGGCATCGTCCATGCCGTGTTCCCCTCACGGCGCGGCCTGCTGCCGTCGGTGCGCAGTCTGATCGACTATCTGGCGGATGAATTGCCCCAGTAACCTGGGGGCTGTAAAAGCACCTGGGCATCGTCGCCAGCAAGCCTGGAAAGACAAAAAACCCTCATCCGATATGAGTCGCCGCGCAGATGCTCTTGCGCTTGAAATCAACACGAGGCAGGTACGAGGTCGCACACAGGTGGCCAACTTTGATCCCCAGGAAGGAGGTCATCGGTGTGCTGGCACCGCCTAGCAGTCTGTGAGGGGGTTAGGTGTTGGGCACAGGGCCGGAAGTTCCCGGATGAAGTCGGTTGGCAACAGTGGGATCCAACGGGGCAAGCCACGGGTTGATGTGCAGATGCAATGGTTCTGTCGTCACCAAACTAAACACATCCTCCTCGAATAGTGTCGCGTTCACAGTGACCAGCTTCATGCAAAACCAGGATCTACGGGGCGACAAGAACCCTCATCCGGCACCCCGCGAGGTGTGCGACAGAAATGTCGCCTAATCTGTAGTTTGGCGCCAGCGGCACCGCCTTTGAATGCCGCAACAAAGGGGAGCTCACAAATGAAAATGCTACTCACGGCCGAGTTTCCACTTGAACCATTCAACTCGTTAGTCAGAAGCGGAAAGGCGGGCGAGATCATTGGACGCATTCTTGAATCAATCAAGCCGGAGACCGCCTACTTCACGGAGCAAGACGGAAAACGCGGCGGTATCTTTGTGATTAACGTACAAGATCCGTCTGATATACCGGCCTTTGCTGAGCCCTTCTTTCTTAACTTCCAGGCCAACTGCAAGTTCCGCATCTTGATGAGCCCGGAAGACTTACAAAAGGCTGGCTTGGAAGAGCTCGGAAAGAAGTGGGCCTAAGTGACGCCTCACTAAGCGCTCAAGGGGACGGGCGTGCCGCCCGCACGCCCTCAACTCAGGCGTTTGCCGTTCTGGAGGAACTCTGGATGAGTACTCATCTGGCTTTTTCTGCCCAGCGCGCTCGTCCACCCTGCTGAGCGCCATGCGCTTTGCCTCGATGCGGAGGGACTGAAATGAAATCCCGAACATCGGAACCCAGCGATGGGTTGGGTCCGTTCCCAGCTGGGCAAGACTTCTCGCTCGTCCTTGGCGGGCCGCTCTTCCAGCTTCTGATTCGGGCGCACCTGGCCGACGATACGCTGATGCTGGTGCGCCAACGCATCATCCTGATCTCGCTGCTTGTATGGCTGCCGCTCTTGGTGCTCTCAACGCTGGAAGGGCAGCTGCTCGGGGGGAGTGTGACCGTGCCCTTCCTGTTGGACATGGAAGCTCACGTCCGCTTCCTGGTGGCGATGCCTCTGTTGATCGCTGCCGAGCTTGTGGTGCACCGGCGCATGCGTTCCGTGGTGAAGGTATTCCTGGAGCGCCATTTGATTCCCGAAAGCGCCATGACGCGGTTCGATGCCGCCATCGCGTCGGCATTTCGACTGCGCAACTCGGTGTCCGCCGAGGTACTGCTAGTCGCCTTCGTGTATCTCGTCGGTATCCTGATCGTCTGGCAACATTACATCGCGCTCGACACCGTCACGTGGTACGCGACACCGTCCGTTGACGGCTCGGAGCTCTCGCTCGCGGGGATGTGGTATGGCTACGTGAGCCTGCCGATCTTCCAGTTCCTGCTGTGCCGCTGGTATTTCCGACTCTTCATCTGGGCGCGCTTTCTCTGGCAGGTGTCACGCATCGAGTTGAGCCTGGTTCCCTCGCATCCGGATCGCCTCGGCGGCCTGGGGTTTCTCTCCAATACAGCCCACGCCTTCGCCCTGCTTGCGGTAGCGCACGGCGCATTGCTGACCGGACACCTCGCCGGCCGCATTTTCTATCTAGGCGCCACACTGACCGAGTTCAAGGTCGAAATCGCCGCGACGGTCATTTTCCTGCTGTGCCTGGTCTTTGGCCCTCTCCTGGTGTTTACGCCTCAACTTGCTCAGGCGAAGCGCACGGGCCGGAGCGAATTTGGCACGCTGGCGGAGCGTTACGTGCGCGAGTTCGATACCAAGTGGCTGCGTGGCGGCGCGCCTGCCGATGAGCCGTTCGTGGGGAGCGCCGACATCCAGTCCCTCGCCGATCTGGGCAATAGTTACGAGGTGGTACGGAGCATGCGCCTCGCGCCTGTTACGAGGGACGCCATCCTCCAAATCGTGGTCGCCACACTGGCGCCGATCGTGCCGCTGGCACTGACCATGATGCCGCTGGAAGAACTGCTGAAAATGCTGGTGGGGGTGGTGTTTTAGGAAACCTCCAAGAGCAAATGCACCATGACATTACCTTGTGCCTCTGGTGCCGGCCGTGATTCGGCAAGTCCTGAAGCCCGACGTTAACTGGCCACCCACTCATCGAGTTCAACACGGCATAGAAAGAGAGATAAATGATGATGAAAACCACCAGCCTGATTGTGGCCGTGTTAGTGCTGATGCAGGGCTGTGCAATGGCGCCGCCGCGCCTGCCGGCGGTGCCGCACGAGTTGACGGCGAGAGCGGAGATCCCGGGCATGGCCGGGGTGCGTTATGTCGCGGGTGGCGACATGACAGAGTTGATTCGAGTCGGGTCTGAAGCGCTGCGGCGGGAGCAGGCTTACCTCGCGAAGCAGGGACACCAGGGGGCGCTCCCGCCGGCGGTTTATCTGGCGATTTCGGGCGGCGGTGACAATGGCGCCTTCACCGCGGGCTTGATGAATGGCTGGACGGCCACAGGAACGCGGCCTGAATTCAAACTCGTTACCGGCATCAGCACCGGCGCGCTGATTGCGCCTTTCGTCTTTCTCGGGCCGAAGTACGACGCAACGCTGAAGAAGGTCTATACCACCATATCCCCGAAAGACGTCCTCGAGCCGCGCAGCTTCCTCGCGGGTGTTTTGGGTGATGCGATGGCGGACAACGCACCGTTGTTGAAGCTGACGCGCAAATCGGTGGACGAGGACATGCTCAAGGCGATCGCCGCCGAGTACGCGAAGGGCCGCTTTCTGTTGATCGCCACCGCCGACCTCGATGCGCGCCGCCCCATCATCTGGGACATGGGAAAAATCGCGAGCTACGGCGGTCCCAAGGCATTGGACCTGTTCGTGAGAATCATGATCGCATCCGCCGCGATTCCGGGAGGCTTTCCGCCGACGATGTTCGATGTGGAAGTCGACGGCAAGGCCTACCAGGAAATGCACGTGGACGGCGGCATCATGGCGCAGGTATTCGCTTATCCGGCTGGGATCCGCATCAAAGAGCTGGCGGCAGCCGCCGGAGTCAGCCGCGAACGCAGGCTCTACGTGATACGCAACGCGCGGCTCGATCCGGACTGGGCGCAGGTCGAGCGCAGCACTATGAGCATCGCGGGGCGCTCGGTCGCCTCGTTGATCCACAGCCAAGGCATCGGCGACCTCTACCGGATCTATGCCATCGCCCAACGCGACGGCGTGGATTTCAACCTCGGGTTCATACCGTCGAGCTTCAACGCGCCCCACAAGGAAGAGTTCGACAACGAATACATGCGCAAGCTCTACGCCACCGGTTATGACTTGGCGTTGCAGGGCTTCCCGTGGCTCAAGGTGCCGCCCGGATTCGCTCCGCCGGGCGCTGCGGCAGCGGGGAAATAGCGAGCGCAGTGACGTCGCGCTTAGCCGGCGCATTCGGCGCAGGCAATTACCGCGACGCTGCGCTGCATGTCGCTGGCGCGAATTTTCACTGGGGCAACTGAGAGAAGGCCAGTGGAAACAGCCGCCAATGCAGCGGGTGAAATAGCAAATGGATCGCCCTGAGCGCGGGTGATGGTCTGGTCCGCTAACTACAGGTTGCAGGGGACATCCCTGTCGCCAGCACAACCCGGCAGGCTGAACGGACCGCACATCTCCCAATTACTTGAGGAGCGCCTGCATATCGCCGGTCATGCCCTCGATCGCCGCCTTGAAGTCATCGGCGCTAATCTCCTGGCTTTCATTTTCCAGAGTTTTGCCGAACACCTTGCGCATGACTTTCGCCACCGGCAAACCGGAGGCCGCATCGACAAAGTCGGCCTCGATGTATAGCTCGGTAGTCTGATCGCGATGGCCGGAGGCTGCGGAGGCTGCCCCCACCACCGCGGCCACCGGCACCACCTCATACCATTTCATGCCTTCGTTGGAGGCACTGACGCCGGTGATCGCCGCGCGCAGAATCAGGGTGCGAGAGCCGGCTGGCGCCGCCTGAAGAGTTGGTACTACCTGGTACTTCTGCGCCAGTACGCTCTTCGCGCTAGTGCTGGTGAACGCCTGCAACTCCTGCAAAGTTTGCAGGTTGACCCGCTCGTTCGGCTTAGGTGCGGGATACAACTCCAGCTGGTTGAACACCACAGTGGAATAAGCGCCAGGCGTGAAGCCCGGGGCCACCCAGCGCATGGCCTTCTGACCGCTCGGTGTAGTGACTTCCTGCAGCCCATCGTAACTGGGCAGGAAACCCGAATACTGCTCCTTCTCCGTCACTTTCGAGACACAACCTCCGAGCAGCAGGCTGCTCAATGCAACACCAACAAGCCATTTACGCGACATGTTCATGAGACTTTGTACTCCTGGGATTGGAACTTTCTACGCGATTGCCGGGCGTTAGAAACGCCAGGTCATATTGCCCGTCAGGGCTTGAATCCAGGCATTGCTGAACTGCCCAGAGGTGCGATCACCGGACAAGGATTTGCTCTGATCGATCGGCATGTCACCCAGCCAGACCATGACCCAGCTTTCGCTGTTTCATGCTTTAGCTCCTTAGCAGCTTCATGAATATCTCGAGGAAAGCCCACTACCTGCCCACCCGAAATACGGATCTCCCCACCAAGACTAGGTCTAGATGCCGAACTTTCCACTAAGGATTGCCTTGCCGGCATGCAAAGTGATGGCGTTGTAATGGCCAGCTTGCCAGGTATTCGCGGTAATCGTCGTATTGATCACTGCGCCCAACGTAGAGGTCGCCGGATAACCTGAGTAAAGATGCAGAGCTCAAAATACTTACGCTGAATCAACATCTGACTGCTGGCGGTGTCGCTCTTGGCGAGGATCCGTTTCCGCCACTTTTCGGGCAGCCCCTCCAACGCCATTCCAGCAAACTCGTCCGCGCTGAGCCTGAGGTATTCGCGGTGACTGTTGCGATGGTGCTGCAGCCAGTCAACCGCTTGTAACAGCGCGTCGTCCAGCGAGCAGGACTTGAGTGCGAGTACGTCCAGGTGCTGAAACAGTAACGAGCGCTTGCTGCGATATGGCTGCGACATGAACGGATAATAGTTGTTGCCGGCGAAAGCCATGCGCTCATCGCACTGGACGATCCAAGAGACAGAATCGCCCTCAAGGGTTTCGTCGACCTGTGCGAGTCGCTCATCCGACGGCAAAGGCACTTGCCGACCCCAAATAGGTAGTCCGTTCAGAACGTCTAAGAAAACAGATCAGACGGCCATCAATCGTCCCGCGTCAGCACTTCCAGCAGCTCGATCTCAAAGATCAGGTTTGAGTTCGGCTTGATGTGGGCACCGATCTCTCTTTCGCCATAGGCGAGGTGGGCCGGCACAAAGAGTTTGCGCTTGCCGCCGACTTTCATGCCCATGAGTCCCTGATCCCAGCCTTTGATCACGCGTCCGGTTCCGATGACGCACTGGAAAGGTTTGCCGCGATCGTAGGAGGAGTCGAACGTGGTTCCGTCCTCCAGAAAACCGTTGTACTGGCTGGTGATCAAAGCACCTTTGACCACTTCTTTGCCGTCGCCTAGTTGAATGTAAATAGCTCAGGAATATGGCATGCCAGAGGTGATGCGATCGTTGGCATTCCTTGTAGACCACCTTGCCCTGCGCGCTGAGGGACAGGCGATGGACAGAGACGGGCGGGCCCGGCGACTGGGGCTGCCACGAGCCTTGCTGGCGAATACGGGAAAGAGCGAGAGCCCTCGCCATCGCCTACTCTTAAAGCTGCTCCACGCAGCGAACTGGAGGGCGATTATGACAAGCCGGGGCAACCTCATTCCCGCCGGCTACCCCGGCGCGACTCCTTACCTGACGCTGCGCGATGCGGCCGCCGCCATCGACTTCTACTGCCAGGTCTTCGGCGCCTCCGAGACCATGCGGGTGGCGATAACGGCCCAGCAGCTGGGATCGAGCGGCCAACGGGCTGCCGTGTGATCCGCAGGCGGGCAGCGAGAGGCCGCAGGCGAACTGTCCTGCAGCATCTAGGCCTGCTGCATCCACGGAGGAGGCATGAACAAACCCAATATCAAGGCCCAGCGCCTGGTGGCGCTCTTCCTGCTGGGCGCGGCGCTGTTCAACTATCCGCTGCTGGCCCTATTCAACCGCACCGGCCTGGTGTGGGGGGTACCGGTTTTGTATGCCTATGTGTTTGCCGCCTGGCTGCTGCTGATCATGCTGCTGGCGCTGGTGATCGAGAAGAAGTAGCGGTCATCCGGGGCGAGCGTTGGTTGCGGCCGGCCAGGCCGGGGGACTGAAGCGTGCCTGCCTGGGTCATCGCGGCCGTCGCCGCCGCCTATCTCGGCCTGCTCTTCGCCATCGCCTATCGCGGCGATAAGGCCGCCGCGCTCGGCCACAGCCTGATCGCCAACCCCTATGTCTATTCGCTCTCGCTGGCGGTCTATGCCACTGCCTGGACCTTTTACGGCAGTGTCGGGCGTGCCGCCGACAGTGGCATCGGCTTCCTGCCCATCTACCTCGGCCCGACGGTAATGGCCGCGCTGTGGTGGGTGGTGTTGCGCAAGATCATCCGCATCGCCAAGGACAACCGCATCACCTCGCTGGCCGACTTCATCTCCTCGCGCTACGGCAAGAGCGCGGCGCTGGCCGGGCTGGTGACGGTGATCGCGGTGGTCGGCGTCATCCCCTACGTTTCCCTGCAGCTCAAAGCCATCTCCACCAGCTTCAACGTGTTGCGCGGCTATCCCGACATCCTGCCGCTGGCGCAGAAGGCGCCGGAAGCGGTTCTGGGCGACACTGCGTTTTATGTGGCCCTGATCCTGGCCGCCTTCACCATCGTTTTCGGCACCCGCCATCTGGACGCCGCCGAGCGCCACGAGGGTATGGTGGCGGCCATCGCCTTCGAGTCGCTGGTCAAGCTGCTGGCCTTCCTGGCGGTCGGGATCTTCGTCACCTGGGGGATGTACGACGGCCTGGCCGACCTCTTCGCCAGGGCGTCGGAGGTGCCGCGCATCGCCGAGGTGTTCATCATTGGCGGCGGATCGAGCGACGTGTACCACAACTGGGCCTCGCTGTTTTCACTGGCCTTTCTCTCCATGCTGGCGATCATGTTCCTGCCGCGGCAGTTCCAGGTGGCGGTGGTCGAGAACGTCGACGAGGCGCACCTGAACAAGGCGATCTGGCTATTTCCCCTCTACCTGCTCTTGTTCAACCTCTTCGTCCTGCCTATCGCCATCGGCGGCCTGCTGCATTTCGGCGACGGCGCAGTCAACCCCGATACCTTCGTCCTCACCCTGCCCATGTCCGGGCAGCAGGAGGCGCTGGCCCTGCTGGTCTTCATCGGGGGGGTCTCGGCGGCCACCGGGATGGTGATCGTCGAGTCCATCGCGCTCTCGACCATGGTCTGCAACGATCTGGTGATGCCCGCGCTGCTGCGCATCAAGGCCTTGCACCTGGCTGAGCGCGAGGATCTCTCCGGCCTGTTGCTGGCGATCCGCCGTGGCACCATAGTCGTCGGCCTGCTGCTCGGCTACGCCTACTACCGGCTGGCGGGCGAGGCCTATGCCCTGGTTTCCATTGGCCTGATTTCCTTCGCCGCCGTGGCCCAGTTCGCGCCGGCACTGCTCGGCGGCATCTACTGGAAAGGCGGCACACGCGCCGGGGCCCTGGCCGGACTTGGCGCCGGTTTCCTGGTGTGGGCCTATACCCTGATGCTGCCGGCCTTCGCTCGTTCCGGCTGGCTGCCGATGGACTTGCTCGAACAGGGCCCGTTCGCCATCGCGCTGCTGCGGCCGCTGAGCCTGTTCGGCCTGGAGGGGCTGGACGAGATCAGTCACGCCCTACTGTGGAGCATGCTGGCCAACGTCGGAGCCTACCTTACCGTGTCGATCCTCTCCGATCAGAGCGCGGTTGAGCAGACGCAGGCGACGCTCTTCGTCGATGTCTTCAAGCATGATCGTGGCGCCGAGCGCGTCTGGCGAGTCAGTGGCTCGCTGCCCGATCTCTACGCCCTGCTGGCACGCTTTCTCGGCGCGGGCAACGCCAAAGTGGCGTTTTCCGCTTATGCCCGACCGCGCGGGAGGGACTGGCCGCAGGAGATCGACGCCGAGTTGGCGCGCTATTGCGAGGCGCAGCTGGCCGGTGTCATCGGCGCCGCGTCGGCGCGGGTCTTGCTCGCCACGGTGGTCGAGGAAGAGCTGTTGCGCGACAGCCTGACCGGCTTGCCCAACCGGGCGCTGCTGCTGAGTCGGCTGGGCGATGCACTGGAGCGGATCAGGCTCGAATCCGGACGCGGCTTTGCCCTCCTGTTCCTCAACCTGGATCGCTTCCGGGTCATCACCGACAGCCTCGGCGCTGCCGCCGGTGACCAACTGCTGATCGCCGTGGCGCAACGCCTAGACGCCAGCCTGCGCCCTGGCGATACCGTCGCCCGCGTGGGCGGCGAGAATTTCGCCATCCTCCTCGACGAGGCGCGGGAGGAAGGCGAGGCGGTGCGCTTCGCCGACAAGTTGCAGGCCGCGCTGGCGGCCGGTTTCAACATCGAGGGGCACGAGCTGTTCACCTCCGCCAGCATCGGCATTGCCATCGGGCGGGCTAGCTATGTCGATCCGGGCGACATCCTGCGCGACGCCGATACGGCCAGCCACAGTGCACTGGAGCAGGGCGGAGCCTATTGCGAGGTGTTCGCGGCCGATATGCGGCAACGCGTCGTCGCGCTACTCGACATGGAAACCGAATTGCGCCAGGCGGTGCTGAAGGGGCAGCAGTTCCAGGTGTTCTACCAGCCCATCGTCGAACTGCGCACGGGCACGCTCGCCGGCTTCGAGGCGCTGGTGCGCATGCGCCGTCCCGACGGCAGCCTGGTGCAGCCGGGGGACTTCATCCCGCTGACCGAGGAAACCGGTCTCATCGTGCATATCGGCCGCTGGGTGCTGGGCGAGGCCTGCCGCCAGATGCGCGACTGGCAGCTGAAATGGCCGCGGCACTCGCCACTGCAGATAAGCGTGAACCTGGCCGGGCGGCAGTTCATCCAGCCCGACCTGATGCAGCAAATCGAGACGGTGCTGCAGGAAACCGGCCTCGATACCCATAGTCTCAAGCTGGAAGTCACCGAGACCGTGATCATGGAGCACGCCGAGGCGGCGGCGGCGGTGCTGGAGCAACTGCGCGCCATGGGGGTGAAGTTGCTGATGGACGATTTCGGCACCGGCTATTCCTCGCTGTCCTACCTGCACCGCTTCCCGGTCAACACGCTGAAGATCGACGCGTCCTTCGTGCGCCGCATGGACGTGGATCGCAAGAATGCGGACATCATCCAGACCATCGCCACCTTGGCGCATACCCTGGGCATGGACCTTATCGCCGAGGGGGTGGAGAGCGAAGGGCAGCTGGCCCAACTGCGCGGGCTGGGGGTCGAGTACGGCCAGGGCTACTACTTTTCCCGACCGCTCGATGCCGCCGCCGCCGAGCAGTTGATCGCCTCCGGGCGGTGCTGGTGACGAAGCATAGGAATAAAGCGCCTGTTGGCCGAAAGCCAGCCGCAAGCCAGGCCCGTTTTCACCCGGCAATTCCTGAAAATCGACGCCTCGATATTGTCGACAGGGTTGGCCACAGGCTCGTTCTTGCCATGACCAAGATGGTGGGTCATCTGGGCATCAAGGGCACGCTCGACCAGCATCTGGGTTAGCTGCTTGAGGATGTCGTTCTCGCCGATCAGGTCTTCGGGCTTCAGGTAGTTGGCCAGCAATCGGTTCAGCAACTCGTCAGGTACGGGGTGTTTCGGTCCAATATCACCAACTGGGACTCCGACGTCGGATATTTCAGCCGCGTCCTCCGCAAACACGCGCAAACGGAACAGTAACCAGCGTCCTGGGCGGACAGTGAACCGGGCCGGGTATTCGAGGGCTGGGCAGATTCAGCAGGCGACCGTTCTGCGCAAACGCTCACCGTCCACCTCTAGCAGCCTCGCTCAGCCCGTCTCGACCCGCAGCAACTGGCTAAGCACCGCGCGCAGCTTGCCGGGTTTCACCGGTTTGTTCAGCAAGGGCGCGCCCAGCGCCTGCAGCTCGCGCCGGCACTGATCGCTGCGGTCGGCGGTGATCATCACCGCCGGTATCGGCAAGGCAAAATGCTCGCGCAACTGCTGCACCACCTGACAACCAGTCACCCCGTGATCGAGATGGAAGTCGGCGAGGATCAGCTCCGGCGCCTGGCCCTGCAGTGCCGTCAAGGCCACCGCCTGATCGGTGGCGGTGAGCACCTCGCAGCCCCATTGCCCGAGCAGCGCGGCCATGCTGTGGAGAATGCTCAGTTCGTTATCCAGCACCAGCAGGCGCCGCCCCGGCAGTGGATTGCCGGCTCCCGCCTGCAGAACTACCGCCGCGCTGCTGGCCACGGGGGCTTGCCGGGACAGCGGTACGTCGATGCTGAACACCGAGCCGCGCCCGGGTTGCGAACGGACCCGCACGGCGTAGCCGAGCATCGCAGCGATCCGCTCGACGATCGCCAGCCCCAGGCCGACGCCCTTGCGATCGGCGGCGCGACCGACATCCAGCTGATTGAACTCAAGGAAGATCGACTGCAACTGATCGGCGGCGATGCCGCGACCGGTGTCCCAGACCTCCAGCGCCAGCACATCGCCACGCCGGCGGACGCCGAGCAGGATGCCGCCGCGCGGGGTGTAACGGCAGGCGTTGCTGAGGAAGTTACGCAAAATCCGCGTCAGCAGGCGGAAGTCGGTGTTGACGCTGTAGGCCGGGATACGCACGCGCAGGTTCAGCCCAGCGGCAGCGGCCACCGGCTGGAACTCCGAGGCCAAGGGCGCCAGCAGTTCGTCCAGGCGGTAGACATCGACATCCGGCTTGATCGCCGCCTGATCCAGCTTGGAGATGTCCAGCAGGTCGGTAAGCAGGTCCTCGGCGCCTTCCAGTGCTTGGTGCGCGCGTTCCACCAGCAGCTGTTCGGCTTCTGGCAACCGCCGCTCGCGCAGCGTCGAGATTAGCAGCCGCGCGGCATTCAAGGGCTGCAGCAGGTCATGGCTGGCCGCCGCCAGGTACTTGTCCTTGCTCAGGTTGGCCGCCTGCGCCACATCGCGCGCCTCGCGCAATTGCTGGTTGAGGGTCTGCAGTTCCTGGGTGCGAGTGGCGACGCGCTGCTCGAGCTCGTCATTCAGGGTCTGCAGCCGTTGCTGGGCCTGAATGCGTTCGGTGATGTCGGCGACAAAACCTTCTACCAAGCCCTCTTCATCCGGTTTCAGCAGCAGGTTCATCAACACATCGACGTGGCTGCCGTCCTTGCGCCGCAGCCGGGTTTCGTAACCGAACAGCCCGGAACGCTCGCGCAACACCTCACGAATCCGCAGCACCTCCGCTTCGCCGCCCACAAACAGGTGGCTAGCCATATCGGTCAGCGACCACAGCACGTCCTGCGGGTCGTCGTAGCCGAGCATCCGCGCCAGCGCCGGATTGGCTGCGCGCAGGCCCTCGTGCAGGTTGGCCTGGAAGATGCCGTGCACGGCATGTTCGAAAAGCCACTTGTAGCGATTGCGCTCGGTTTCCAGTTCTTCCAGGCGGGTCAGCAGTTCCGGGTAATGGCTCTTGCGTGCCGAATGGCTACCGAGCCCCAGCAGCCCAGCCATGGCTTTTTGCTGTTCGTCAGAGGGCCTCGCCATAGACGACCTCGACATCGCGCTGACTCGACGCGCGGGGGTTGGTGAGGATGCAGGGGTCGCCCATGGCATGCTGCGACAGGAACGGAATGTCGGAATTACCGACACCGTGCAGGCCAAGGGTTTCATGGAAGCCGACAGCATGCTTGAGGGTGATCAGGTGCTCGACCAGCCGCTGGCGAATCTGGTTGTGATTGAGGCCGCGGCAGTCGATGCCGAAGGTTTCGGCGATGATCTTGAAACGCTCCGGCGCGGCGCTGTAGTTGAAGGCCACCACGTGCTCGACCAGTACCGCGTTGCACAGGCCATGCGGCAGATCGAGGAAACCGCCAAGGCTGTGGGACATGGCGTGCACCGCGCCGAGGATCGCGTTGGAAAACGCCAGCCCGGCTTGCATGCTGCCGAGCATGATCTTCTCGCGCAGGGCTATATCGTTGGGGTTGGCGATCATCTGCACCAGGTTGCCGTTGATCAGGCGCATGGCTTCCAGCGCGTGGGGGTCGGTGAGTGGGCCGTGGCCAGTGGAAACGAAGGCCTCGATGGCATGCACCAGCGCATCGATACCGGTACAGGCGGACAGGAACGGATCCATGCTGGCGGTGGTTTCCGGGTCGATCAGTGACACGTCGGGGACTACTGCCTTGCTGACGATGGAGAACTTCATCCGTTCCTGCTGGTTGGAGATGATCACGAACTGCGAGACGTCGGCCGAGGTGCCGGCGGTGGTGGGGATCATGATCAGCGGCGGACTGGGCACGCGGAGGGTATCCACGCCCTCGAACTCGAGGATGCTGCGGTCGTGGGCGACCACGATGCCGATGCCCTTGGCGCAGTCCATCGGGCTGCCACCGCCGACCGCGACTATCACGTTGCAGCTATTGGCGCGGTAGATTTCCGCACCGAGCATCACCTCTTCCACCCGCGGGTTGGGCGACACCTGGGTATACAGGCAATAGTCGATGTCCTGCTCCTGCAGGCTGGCCTCGATGTCGGCGACCCAGCCGGCGGCGACTACCCCGGGGTCGGAGACCACCAGCACCTTACGGGCGCCGAAGGTCTTGGCGTAGTTGGCGACGTTATGTCGGCAGCCAGCACCAAAGATGATTTCCGGGGAAACGAATTTGCGCAGCTGGCTTACATCGTGGCTCATGCAACGGCCTGATTTTCTTGTAATGAAAGAGTACAGAGCAGCCTACTGCATCCATCGGACATTGCAATGCGACTATCGCCGTCAGCGGCCGGCTAGCCCAGCAGTCGTTGGTAGAAGCGCCATTCCAGCTCAAGGGTTTCGGCCAGATGGGCGGCCTGGCGAAAGCCGTGGTGCTCATCCGCATAGCAGTGATATTCGACCGGGACGCCACGCTGTTGCAGGGCGGCGACCATGGCCTCAGTCTGCTGCGGCAGCACCACGGCGTCCAGCCCGCCCTGGAAGAAGATCACTGGCGCGTTGATCTTATCGGCGTGATACAGCGGGGTGCGGGCCCGGTAACGCTCGGCATCGCGCTCAGGGTCGCCGATCAGCCAGTCCAGATAGTCCGCCTCGAACTTGTGCGTCACCCGCCGCAGTGCCAGAGGATCGCTGACGCCGTACAGACTGGCACCGCCACGAAAAGCGTTATGGAACGCCAGGGCGCACAGCGTCGTGTAACCCCCGGCACTGGCGCCTCGGATAAAGGCCCGAGCAGGATCGATCAGCCCGTGCTCGGCCAGATGCGCGACCAGTGCCAGGACATCCTCGACCTCGACCAGCCCCCACTGGCCCTGGAGCCGCTGCCGGTAGGCGCGACCAAAACCGCTGCTACCTCGATAGTTGAGGTCCGCCACGGCGAAACCACGCTGGGTCCAGAACTGGATACGCGGGTCGAACGCCGGATAACAGGCCGAGGTCGGCCCCCCGTGGAGAAATACCAGCAAGGGCGGTTTGTCCCCTTCCGGCCCCCGATAGTCGGCATTCGTCGGCTTATAGAAGAAGGCGTGGGCCTGCTCGCCAGCGCTGGCGAAACTCAATGGCTGTGGCCGCGCCAGCTGTGCGGCGGGCAGCGCCTGTTCGCCGCCAGCTAGTACCTGCACCGAGCCGTCGAAGCGGTCGATGGCCAGAATTGCCGGCAAGCGCTCTGGCGCGGCGGTGATGCAGTAGAAGTTCTCGGCATCCGCCGCCAAGGCACGGAAACGGCTGAAGGCCTCGGCCAACGGTCGTTCCGTACCATCCGCGCAGCGCTCCACTAGCGCACCCCAGCCCTGGACGAAACGGCTTAGCAACATCCCCTCGTCCACCAACGGGAGGTAGCTACAGGCGCCCAATTGCCAGGGCGCTGCAGCATGGTCGGCAGCAGCGACGCACCCTACCGGTAGCCATTGGCCCTGTTGTTCGGCCCAAGGCTGCCACCAGCCGTGGCGGTCGCTGAGGCAGAACAGGCGGCCATCGACGCCGAAACGCGGCTGTTGCAGAGACTCGGCGCCTGTGTTCCCGGCCACCACCTGCGCCGGCAACCAACCGCCCTGCCCGTCCCGCTCCGCCAGGAACAAGCGGGTTGCGGTCCAGGGTTGTTCGGGGCGATTCCATTCGATCCAGGCCAGGCGCTCGCCATCTTCACTCAGGGTTGGCCCGGCATAGAAGTCGGCGCCCTCGACCATGACCCGACGGGACCCGTCATCCAGGCTGAAGCTGACCAGGCGATGCTCGACCCTGCCCTCTGCCTGACGCTCCTCCACCGCCAGCACGGCCTGCTGCCGGGCAGCGAAACACAGATCGCCGAACCGGCTATCGACGCAGTCTGTGAGGCGTTGCGGTTGTCCATCCAGGGCTTGCAGGTAGATCTGCTGGTCCGCCTCGTTGACGAAGGCCACGCCCTGATCGGTCCGGCAGAAGGCGCCGCCACCGTACTCGTAGACCCGGCTGCGCAGGGAGAAAGCCGCCGGCGTCAGGCACTGGGCCTGGCCATCATGCCAGTGCCAGACCGTGCAACGCGAAGTCTGTGGGCAGAATTCGATCCACAGCAGGCCACCATGACCGGCGCGCAGTTCGGCGAAATCGCGACTGGCGACGGCGGCCCGCTCGGCGGACCAGGCGCTCGGCCAGAAGCCGTAAGGCGTCGGGACTTTAGCCATGCAGGCCTCGTAGTCAGGGGAATAGGTGGTGCGCACGGCGCACCCTACGGGTTACTGGTCGTAGGGTGCGCCGTGCGCACCATCGGTTCATACCTTAAGGATCAGTTTAGAGGCTCGCTCATTGCGCATGACCAATTCGTCCAGACCACGCGGGGCCTGCTCCGCCTCGGCGCGAGCGGCGAGGATCAGCCCGTGGTGCTCCGACTTGCCGCACACCGGGTCGGCGTTGCTGGCATCGCCGGTGAGCATGAAGGCCTGGCAGCGACAGCCGCCGAAATCCTTGTGCTTCTCGTCGCAAGAGCGGCACGGCTCGGGCATCCAGGCGTCGCCGCGAAAACGATTGAAGCCGAAGGAGTCGTTCCAGATGTGCTGGATGCTGTGCTCGCGCACATTCGGGAATTGCACCGGCAACTGCCGGGCGCTGTGGCACGGCAGCGCAGTGCCGTCCGGAGTGATGTCGAGGAACAGGTTGGCCCAGCCGTTCATGCAGGCTTTCGGCCGTTCCTCGTAGTAGTCCGGGGTGACGAAGATCAGCTTGCACGGGTGCTTCTGCGCTTCCAGCTTGGCCCGGTATTCGTTGGTGATGCGCTCGGCACGCTGCAGCTGCGCCTTGGTCGGTAGCAGCCCGGCGCGGTTGAGTTCGGCCCAGCCGTAGAACTGGCAGGTGGCGAGCTCAACGAAGTCGGCTTCCAGCTCCAGGCACAGTTCGATGACCCGCTCGATGCGGTCGATGTTGTGCCGATGGATGACGAAGTTGAGCACCATCGGGTAACCATGGGCCTTGACCGCGCGGGCCATCGCCAGCTTGTGCGCGAAGGCCTTCTTCGAGCCGGCCAGCATATTGTTGACCTCCTCGTCGGCGGCCTGGAAGCTGATCTGGATATGGTCCAGCCCGGCCTCGCTGAACTCGGCGATGCGCGCTTCGTTGAGGCCGATGCCGGAGGTGATCAGGTTAGTGTAGTAGCCCATGTCCCGGGCGGCCTCGATCAGCTCGGCGAGGTCCTGGCGCACCAGCGGTTCGCCACCGGAGAAGCCCAGTTGCGCCGCACCCATCTCGCGCGACTGGCGAAACACCTCGATCCACTCGGCGGTCGTCAGCTCATCGCCCTGCTTGGCAAAGTCCAGCGGGTTGGAGCAGTACGGGCACTGTAAGGGGCAGCGGTAGGTCAGCTCGGCCAGCAGCCAGAGCGGCGGGCCGGGCTGCGCCTTGAGCGCTTCGGGCCCGGCTGCAGACTTAGTGCAACTCGATCCAGAACTGAGCATTGGCTACCTCCATAAAGGCAAGGATGTCTTCGTCGATGCCCGGCACACCCGGGAAACGCCCACTCAGTTCGTCGATGATGGCGGCGACGCTCTGCTGGCCGTTGACCAGCTTGAGGATTTCCCCGGCACTGTCGTTGAGCTTGATCATGCCTTCCGGGTAGAGCAGCACGTGGCAGTTCTGCACCGGCTCCCATTGCAAACGAAAACCGCGGCGCAGCTTCGGTACCTGCTGCTGGATGGCTTGGCTCATTCAGGCGCCTCTGGCGTAGGGTGCGCCGCGCGCACCAGCAGGATCGAAGTAATGGTGCGCACGGCGCACCCTACATACGGTTCGGTGCGGGCTGCTCATAGCGCAATCCCCCGATGCCAGACCCGTTCGCGGGTGACGCTGTGATATGGCGGGCGCTCCAGTTCGTAGGCCATGCTGATGGCATCGAGCATGCTCCACAGCACGTCCAGCTTGAATTGCAGGATCTCCAGCATGCGCTGTTGCGCCTCGTAGCTGCGGTAGTGCTGCAGGGTGATGCGCAGGCCGTGCTCGACATCGCGGCGCGCTTGCTTGAGGCGCGAACGGAAGTAGTCGTAGCCGGCCGGATCGATCCAGCTGTAATGCTGCGGCCAGCTGTCCAACCGCGACTGGTGGATCTGCGGGGCGAACAATTCGGTCAGCGAGCTGCTCGCCGCCTCCTGCCAACTGGCGCGGCGGGCGAAGTTGACATAGGCATCCACCGCGAAGCGTACGCCGGGCAGCACCAGTTCCTGCGACAGCACCTGCTCACGCTCCAACCCTACGGCCTCGGCCAGGCGCAGCCAGGCCTCGATACCGCCCTCCTCACCCGGTGCGCCGTCGTGATCGAGGATGCGCTGCACCCACTCGCGGCGGGTGTCGCGGTCCGGGCAGTTAGCCATGATCGCCGCGTCTTTCAGCGGGATATTCACCTGATAGTAGAAACGGTTGGCCACCCAGCCCTGGATCTGCGCGCGGCTGGCGTGGCCCTGGTACATGGCCACGTGGAACGGGTGATGAATGTGGTAATAGGCGCCCTTGGCACGCAGTGCCTGCTCGAATTCGGCCGGGCTCATGGCGGTGGTGCTCATGTCTGGCTCCTCACAGCTGGATGCTCATGCCATCCCAAGCGACTTCGATGGCGTGCTCGGCCAGGATGGCGCGTTCCGCGGAGTCGACGTCGAGAATCGGGTTGGTGTTGTTGATATGGATGAGGATTTTGCGCGGCCCCGACAAGCCATCGAGCACCTCGATCATGCCGCCCGGCCCGCTCTGGGCCAGATGGCCCATCTCGCTGCCGAGCTTGTCGCCGACTTCGCAGACGCGCATTTCATCGTCGCGCCATAGCGTGCCGTCCACCAACAGGCAGTCGGCACGGCGCATCCAGGCCCGCAAGGCGTCGTCGAGCTGGCCGAGGCCGGGGGCGTAGAACAGTTTGCCGCCGCTCTGCAGGTCCTCGACGAACAGGCCAATGTTGTCGCCCGGGTGCGGGTTGCTGCGGTGCGGCGAATACGGCGGCGCGCTGCTGCGCAAGGCAATCGCGGTCAGGCGCAGGTTCGGGCAGGCCGGAATGCTGAACGGCGTGCCGTCCAGCTCGATCAGGTTGTGCTGCAGGCCGCCATTCCAGTGGCCGAGCATGTTGAACAGCGGAAAGCCGCTGCTGAGGTCCTGGTGGACCATCTCGGTGCACCAGACCTGATGCGGGCAACCCTCGCGCAGGGTCAGCAATCCGGTGGCGTGGTCGATCTGGCTGTCGAGCAGGACGATGCCGGCAATCGCCGTATCGCGCAATTTGCGCGCCGGTTGCAGCGCCGGAAAGGACTCGATCTGCGCACGGATATCGGGCGAGGCGTTGCACAGAATCCAGTGCACGCCATCGTCACTGAGGGCTATCGACGACTGGGTACGCGGTTGCGCGCGCAGGCTGCCGTTACGCACGCCGCGGCAATTGCGGCAGTTGCAGTTCCACTGGGGAAAACCGCCACCGGCGGCGGAGCCGAGAATCTGGATGTGCATGCTGGTTCCTGACGCAAATGCCCCGGCAAGCCGGGGCAAAGCGGATCAACGGTTGGCGAAGTACATGGTCACTTCGAAACCAATGCGCAGATCGGTGAAGGCGGGTTTAGTCCACATGGCTCAGTCCTCGTTTTTATCCGCCGGAAAATTCCGGCAAAACCAGTTAACCACCGGGACAGCAAGCATCGAATGGTACTTTCGGAGGAGTTTTACTCGTGATTTGGTAGCGCATGCGCTGGACGGGTAAGAGGTTATCCCGCCTGCGCCCCGGCAGGCCTTGCTAGTGCGTTGACTCGGTGTCGCAGAGTGAACTTTAGCCCACCCAGATGCCTACGGTGCTGGGCTGAAGCCCAGCCAGCGACGCTACGGGACTAACGACCGCCCACCACCCAGGCCAAACAATAAAAAACGCGGCCGAGGCCGCGTCGCGATAGGGGTTTGCCAACCCTTAGGAGTGGGTAGGCAGCTTCACTGACAAACCGCACCTGGGGAGGTGCATCGGCAAAAAAGAGCCGGCCGCGGGAGCGCGCGGCCGGCTGTACAGGTTTAGAAAAAGCCCAGCGGGTTGATGTCGTAGCTGACCAGCAGGTTCTTGGTCTGCTGATAGTGGTCGAGCATCATCTTGTGGTTTTCACGGCCGACACCGGACTTCTTGTAACCGCCGAACGCGGCGTGTGCCGGGTACAGGTGGTAGCAGTTGGTCCACACCCGGCCGGCCTTGATCGCCCGGCCCATGCGGTAGGCGCGGTTGATGTCGCGGGTCCAGAGGCCGGCACCGAGGCCGAACTCGCTGTCGTTGGCGATGGCCAGGGCTTCGGCTTCGTCCTTGAAGGTGGTGATGCCGACCACCGGGCCGAAGATCTCCTCCTGGAACACGCGCATCTTGTTGTGGCCCTTGAGCAGGGTCGGCTGGATGTAATAACCACCACCCAGGCTGCCGGCGAGCTTCTCCACACCGCCGCCGGTGAGCAGCTCGGCGCCTTCCTGCTGGGCGATCTCCAGGTAGGAGAGGATCTTGTCGAACTGCTGCTCGGAGGCCTGGGCGCCGACCATGGTCTCGGTGTCCAGCGGGTCGCCGCGCTTGATCTTGGCGACCTTTTTCATCACCACGGCCATGAACGACTCGTAGATCGATTCCTGCACCAGTGCGCGGGATGGGCAGGTGCAGACTTCGCCCTGATTGAAGAACGCCAGCACCAGGCCTTCGGCGGCCTTCTCGATGAAGGCCGGCTCGGCCTGCATGATGTCTTCGAAGAAGATGTTCGGCGACTTGCCGCCCAGCTCGACGGTGGAGGGGATGATGTTTTCCGCCGCGCACTTGAGGATGTGCGAGCCGACCGGGGTCGAGCCGGTGAAGGCGATCTTGGCGATGCGCTTGCTGGTCGCCAGCGCTTCGCCGGCTTCCCGACCGAAGCCCTGAACGATGTTGAACACGCCCGGTGGCAGCAGGTCGGCGATGATTTCCGCGAACACCATGATCGACAGCGGAGTCTGTTCGGCCGGCTTGAGCACCACGCAGTTACCGGCGGCCAGGGCCGGGGCCAGCTTCCAGGCGGCCATCAGCAGCGGGAAGTTCCACGGAATGATCTGCCCGACCACGCCCAGCGGCTCGTGAAAGTGATAGGCAGCGGTCAGTTCGTTGATCTCGGCGGCGCCGCCTTCCTGGGCACGGATGCAGCCGGCGAAGTAGCGGAAGTGGTCGGCGGCCAGCGGCACGTCGGCGTTCAGGGTTTCACGCACCGCCTTGCCGTTGTCCCAGGTTTCGGTGACGGCCAGCACTTCGAGGTTGGCTTCGATGCGGTCGGCGATCTTCAGCAGAACCAGCGAGCGATCCTGGGCCGAAGTCTTGCCCCAGGCCTCGGCGGCAGCGTGGGCGGCGTCCAGCGCGCGGTCGATGTCTTCGGCGCTGGAGCGCGGGAACTCGGCGATCACCTGGCCATTCACCGGCGAGGTATTGGTGAAGTACTGGCCCTGTACCGGCGGCACGAACTCGCCACCGATGAAGTTGCCGTAACGGGGCTTGAAGGAAACGACGGCGCCAGCGGTGCCTGGTTGCGCGTAAATCATGGCGATGGCCTCTCTTGTCGGAGCCTGTCCCGAACATAGGACAGATCATGTTTGGATCTTAATCAGGCACCCTGTGGCGTCGGTATGCACCCATGGCACAGGAGAGCTACTCATTTGGTAGTAGTTGCCTACGCAACGCCCGTTCCAGGGCGCACTGGAGCCTGCGCGGGGAGCGCCATGGCCCCGGTGCTCTGTGGTGCATGATCTGGTGCGGAGCAGCGCTCCCTACGGTGGAGTGGCTTTCGAGCCGGTTTGTTCCAGCGATCCGTGGCGATACAGGCTGCCGTCGGCCAGACGCACCTGGCGCGCCACCGGGTCGATGTCCGCAACCCAGGCCTGCACGTGATAGGAGCGGCTAATCGAGGCCAAGTTGCGCAGGCCGCCCCAGTGGCGCCCATTGATGAAGATCGGCACCGACAGATCGTGCATCAGCTCGCCGGTGTCACGGGTGTAAGTCTGCAACAGCAGCGGCTGCTGGTGGCTGCCGCAGCGGATGCCGGTGCGGTCGTTGAACAGGCGCTTGCTGCGACTGCGGGCGGTATCGAGCTCGCGGCCTGCTGACTGCGGCTGGAGGTGACTTCTTCGGTCTGAATCATCACCTCGGCACTGGCGACGATGCGCGCGGCAGCATCCAGTTGCGAATGCAGCTTCTTGCCCAGACGCAAACGACAAGGCCGGCAATGCCGGCCTTGTCGTTGCTGCTTTGCGGGTTAACGCTTGGCGACCAGGTCCTTCGGCAGTTTGAAGGTCCAGATCATCCCGCCCTGGTCGAGGTCCTTGATGCGCTTGGCCACCTCGCCGCCCCACAGCGGTACCGCGCCGCCCCAGCCGGAGAGCACGGTGACGTACTGCTCGCCATCCATTTCCCAGGTGATAGGCGAGGCGATCACGCCCGAGCCGGTGTTGAACTCATAGAGTTTCTTGCCGGTCTTGGCGTCGAAGGCCATCAGGAAACCTTCCGGGTTGCCGGTGAACACCAGGTTGCCCTTGGTCGCCAGCACGCCGCCCCAGAGTGGCGCGTAGTTCTTGTAGCGCCAGGCTTCCTTGCCGGTTTTCGGATCGATGGCGCGCAGCACGCCGATGTAATCCTCGTTCAGCGGCTTGATGGTGAAACCGGCACCGAGGTAGGCCGCGCCTTTCTTGTAGGCCACGCCTTCGTTCCACATGTCCATGCCCCACTCGTTGGACGGCACGTAGAACAGCCCGGTGTCCTGGCTGTAGGCCATCGGCATCCAGTTCTTGCCACCCAGGAAGGACGGCGCGACAAACACCGACGAGCCCTTCTTCGCGTCACCCGGAGCACCCGGGCGGTGGGCGTCGTCGTAGATCGGCCGGCCATTCTTGTCCAGGCCCTTGGCCCAGGTGATCTTGTCGACGAAGGGGAAACCACGGATGAACTCGCCGTTGGTACGGTCGAGCACGTAGAAGAAGCCGTTACGGTCGGCGGTGGCGGCGGCCTTGATGGTCTTGCCAGCGTCCTGGTAGTCGAAGGACACCAGTTCGTTGACGCCGTCGTAGTCCCAGCCATCGTGCGGGGTGGTCTGGAAGTGCCACTTGATCGAACCGTCTTCCGGGTTCAGGGCCAGACGCGAAGAGGAATACAGGTTGTCGCCCGGACGCAGGTGCGAGTTCCACGGCGACGGGTTACCGGTGCCGAAGAACAGCGAGTCGGTGGTCGGATCGTAGAAGCCACCCAGCCACGGGGCCGCGCCGCCGGTCTTCCACAGGTCGCCAGGCCAGGTCTGGCCCGGGGCGCCGCCGGAGATACCGTTCTCGACCGCCTTGCCGTCCTTGTAGACGAAACCCATGTGGCCTTCCACGGTCGGCCGGGTCCACAGCAGCTCGCCGTTGCTCGGGTCGTAGGCTTCGATCTTGCCGACTACGCCGAACTCGCCGCCGGCCACGCCGGTGATCAGCTTGCCCTTGGCGATCAGCGGCGCCGCGGAGATCGAGTAACCGGCCTTGTAGTCGGCTACGGTCTTCTTCCACACCACCTTGCCGGTGTCCTTGTTCAGGGCGACCAGCTTGGCGTCGAGGGTGCCGAAGATCACCAGGTCGCCATACAGGGCCACACCCCGGTTGATCACGTCGCAGCACGGCATGATGCCGTCCGGCAGACGGGCGTCGTACTGCCAGAGTTTCTTGCCGGTGCGTGCATCGGCGGCAAACACCCGCGAGTAGGAGGCGGCGACGTACATCACGCCGTCCTTGATCAGCGGCTGGGCCTGTTGGCCGCGCTGCTTCTCGCCACCGAAGGACAACGCCCAGACCGGCCGCAGTTCCTTGACGTTGTCGGTATTCAAGGTATCCAGGGTGCTGTAGCGCTGGCCCTGCTGGCTGATGCCGTTGACCACGATCTGGTCGTTACGCTTGCCACTGGCGCTGATGTCTTCATCAGTGACCCCGGCCTGCGCCGACAGGCTGGCCAGCGTGACCGCGGCAAATAGCGCCGTGCGGACGAAGGGTTGGGTGAGACCGTTGTGCTTCATTGCGGCTACCTCTGCGGGCTTGTTGTTGTGTCCGGGAAAATTTCCCGGTCTGCGGCGAATTCTTGGTCTGCCCCGCCTGTTCAACAATTGACCGCAGTGCGGAGTTTCATCCTCCCTTGGTAGCAATACTCGCTCGCCTCGCCGCCCGGCAGCTGTTCACGGCCAGGCCCAAGTTCGCCCACTGCCGACGGCAGGCATTCTTTAGTCTCAACCGCCCACCCTGAAAAGAGCATATCCGCACGCCACCCAGGCTTTTACAAAGTGCTTCCCCCACGCTAATGGAGAAAGCCCATGGAACGTCCGCTACTCGTCTGTTGTCTGCTCGCCATCCTGCCGCTCGCCGCCCAGGCGGTTGAACCGATCCCAATCGGCCTCACCTATCCACGTACCGGCAACTACAAGGCCGAGGGCCTGGAACTCAATCGCGGCGCATTGCTGGCCGTCGACCAGATCAACAGTGGCGGCGGCGTGCTGGGCCGGCCGCTGGAGCTGCTCGGGGAGAACTCCGCCGCGCGGGAAATAACCGCCCAGCAGAACATCGAGAAGTTCGCCCAGCGCGGGGTGACGATGGCCTTCGGCGGCGCCACCAGCGATGAAGCCATCGCCGCCGGCAAGCGCGCCCATGAACTGGGCATGCTGTATTTCGCCACCCTCAGCTATGCCAACGACGTCACCGGCAGCCAGGGTCAACGCTACCTGTTCCGCGAGTCCAACAGTGCCTGGATGAGCGCCAAGGTGCTCGGCGAATACCTGGCCTGGCACATGCCGCACCGACGCTATTACTACATCATGCTCGACGACACCTGGGGGCGCAGCATGGAGAGTGCCCTGCGCACCGCCACCAACAGCCAGGATCGTGCCAGCAACGGTTACAGCGCAATTCCCGCCAAAGGCGCACGGCACGCCGACTACCTCAAAGCCCTGCAAAAGGCCGCGGCCAGCGAGTCCGACATGCTGGTCATCGTCTTACTCGGCGACGACCTGATGCGCACCATACGCCTCGCCAGCAACCTCGGCCTGAGCAAGAAGATGCAAATCATCGTGCCGAACCTGAGCAAGAGCATCGTCCGGGAAGCCGGCCCGACTGTGATGGCAGGCGTGATTGGCACCGAGGCCTGGACCTGGAGGGTTCCCGAGCAGGAGAAAAGCCCTGAGGGCCAAGCCTTCGTCGACGCCTTTATCGCCCAGCACCACGAATACCCAGGCAGCGCGGCGGCCTCGGCCTACAGCATCGTGCGCCAGTGGGCCGACGCCGTGCAGCGCAGCGGAAGCCTGGATAACGAAACGGTGATCGCCGCCTTGGAAAACCACCGCTACCAGCTACTCAAGGACGAACAGCAATGGCGCGCCTTCGACCACCAGAACGTACAAACCATCTATGCCGTGAAGGTCAAATCGCGTGACGAGATCGTGCGCAGCCCACTCAAGCAGGACTACTTCGACATCATCCACCGCATGGACGGTGAAGCCGCGGCGCCGAGCCTGGACGACTGGCAGCAGGAACGTGGCGACAACCTGACCTTGCAGTGAAAGAGTGCCGCGCGCACCACCGTCATGCGGGGCGCGCGGCAGTTCGGGGTTGATCGACGCGTTTGAGTTGCTGTGCCTCGTAGCGCGGGTACAGGTGGCTGACGCTGCGGATCAGCTCATAACGACTGAGGTTGACCTTGGCGAAGCGCTCGGGAACCGGCACACGGAGCATTTCGTTCATCTCGGCGCCACGCGTGGCACTGTCGCGCAGCAGGCCGTCGAACCAGCCCAGGTAGTCACGCATCTGCACAAAGGGTGCTGGGTCGCTGGCGACCGGGCCATGACCGGGGACGATGAGTTTCCAGGGCAACTGTTGCAGGGTGTCCAGATCGCCCAGCCAGACCTCCAGCCCCGGGCTGTTGGGCGTGGTCAGCGCGCGCTGGTAGAACAACAGATCGCCGAGGGCAGCGGATCCTTGCTTGGCGGCACTGGCGCGGCCATGGCCGCCGTGGACAGACCGAGCAACAGGGTAATTCGCCACAACATCGCACGCCCCCTTGAGTATTGCGGGGCGCCGGACCCTACCGATTCGCTACTGCACGTCCTGATACAGCCCTGGCAACTCGTAGCGCAGACCATAACCGGCGTAAATTTTCAGCAGACGGCCGTCGTGCACCATCTCCTCGATTTGCAGCTCGATGGCGTTGGCCAACTGGCGGTTGGCCTCATGCACCGCCATGCCGATATCCCAGGTCGGTTGACCGAGGTTCGGGTAGGTGTTGTCGGCGGCTTTCAAGGCTGGGTCCTGAGCCTGGAACAGCAGCCAGTCCAGCTCGCCGCGCAGGGCCATGACGGCATCGACCTGAGCGCCCTGCATGGCTTCGAAGGCGGCTTTCGAGGTGGGGAAATGCTGGGTGTTGCGGCTCAGTTGGCCGCCAAACACCGAGGACAGGTAGAACGACGGCACGCTCTCCAGCTCGACTCCGATGGGATGGATGCGGAATACCCCGACGCTATCCACCGTCGGCAAACGACGGCTGTCATGCACCACCTGCCAGCGTTCGCGCTGGTAGGGGCCGAACATCACCACCTGCTCGTTGACCAGTTCGCCCAGCTCATTGCGCTTGTTCGAGTAGTCGCGGTCATAGGGCACCCGCAGCATCACATCGGCAAGCAGCGTGGGTCGCAGGTAATGGCCCTTCCAGATGAAGTTGCGCAGGTCGTCATCGAGTTTCTCGCCCGGTGTGACCCACAGCAGTTCGAGCTTGAGGCCCAGGCCCTCGGCCAAGGCCTGGGCCAGTTCGACGTCGACACCGCGCGACTGGCCGGCCTGCTGGAAACTGTACGGCGGAAAGTCTTCATACACGGCAGCCTTGAGCACGCCCGAGTCGACGATGTCGTCATACGGGCGCACCTGTGCCTGCGCGAACGGCAGGCACAGCAGCGAGCACAGCAGTGCGAGCAGGCGCATGATCGTCACTCCTCGACGGCCACGCTTTCCAGATAGGTGCGGATCGACCACAGCGCTTCCTGGCTGAGGAAGTCGGCCATCTTCGGCATGTACACCGCGCCGTCGCGCACCGCACCGTTGATCACCCGTTCCTTGTACCACTCATCGCCTTCAATGCCCGCCTCCAGGTGACGCAGGTCCGGCGCTATGCCCCCCGAAATGGCTTCCAGGCCATGGCAACGGGCGCAGTTCTGGGTGTAGGCCGAGGTGCCGATTTCCACGGCCTTGGCGTTGTTCGCGGAGGGTTTGCGGTAGGGGTTCTCGTCGCGCCATTCCTTGCCCAACGGCTCCAGCCCCTCGACATTCACCGCCTGCGGCGTGACATCACCATGGGCCAGGGCCAATCCGGTTACGCTCAGGCCGGCCCACAGGATCAGACCACGTAATGCGTTGTGCTTGTTCATGACTTCCATCCTCTTCGAGATGCTGTGCAAGGCAAAACGCTCGGCAAGAGCGCAGTGGAGAGAATGGTAAGAACGGCCAGCCCAGCGCCGTATGCTGCTTTGTGGCTTTTCCCCTACTTCCTTGGTAGTAGAGCGCGCGGAGGTGTTGCCAGGCGTTTTCGTAGGCTATGTCTAAGTTAGCTGTTGCAGGGAGGAGTCCATATATGGGCTTAAGGTCTGTGCGAACTGCTCAGGCGCGGGTCTTGCGCCCCACAGGCCAACTAGGTAGCCAGCGGCTGCGCGAGGTAGGCATGCCCGGCGAGGATGCGCCGCACCGCCTCGACCAGCACTTCGGGCGGCGAGCTCTTGCTGATGTAGCCAACAGCGCCGGCATCCAGCGCCTGACGTACCAATGGCAACTCGTCGTGCATGCTGAAGAACAGCACGCGCAACTGCGGTAGACGCTGACGCAAGCGCCGGGTGGTTTCCAGGCCGCTGATGCCCGGCAGGGAGACGTCCATGATCACCAGGTTGGGGATCAGGTTCTGTACCTGCTGCAGCGCCTCTTCGCCGCTGGCCGCCTCGCTCACCGCGACTTCGGGCAACAAGGCGCACAGCAGCCTGGCATAGCCCTGGCGCACGACGGAATGGTCATCGACCAGCAAAATCTTCATCGAGACTCCTGCAGTGGAATGCGCAGGCACAGCAGCCAGCCGCAACCAGGGCCCGTGCGCAGGCGCAATACGCCACCCAGGCAGCGGGCACGTTCGAGCAGCGAGCGCAAGCCGATGCCTGGCCTTGGCAAGCGCGCGGCCCCCTGGCCATTGTCATGCACCAGCAGGCACAGGCGGCGCCCCTGAACCCGCAGGCGCACGCGCACCTCGCTGGCCCTGGCATGGCGCGCCACGTTGGTCAGCGCTTCCTGCAAGAGGCGATAAAGATGGGCCTGGTGGCTGGCTGAAAGCACCGGGAGCCGGTCGCTCATGCGCAGGTGGCAGCGGATACCCTGCGCCCCTTGCCATTGCTCGGTGAGTAGCTGGATCGCCGCGCCCAGTTGCAGGCGCTCCAGCACCACCGGATAAAGGTCGCGGATCAGCGCGCGGAAGCTCTCTTGCAGGTGCTGGCAGTTGTCCTCGAGCCCTCGTACGGTCAGGGCGACGGCCTGCGACTGCCCCGTCATGGAGCGCAGCAGCAGGAGTTGCGCGCGGATGCCACTGAGGTACTGGCCGAGGTCGTCGTGCAACGCCAGGGCCAGATGCTTGCGCTCATGCTCCTGCAGGGCCAGCAGCGCCTGGGTCAGCTCGGCGTTGTCGGCCTGCACCTGTTCCAGCGTCGCCACCATGCTATTGAAATGCCCGGCCAGCAGCTGCGACTCGCGCAGCGAATAGGCCGGCAGGCGAACCTGCAACTGCCCCAGGGAAACCTGGTGCAAGCCGCCGAGCAGTTTATCCAGCACCCGCAAGCCGCGGCGCACGGCCCAGCGGATCACCAGCAGACTGAGCAGCAAGGCCAGGCCGAACAACCCCAGCAGTTGCACCAGAGAATCCCAGACCTCGTCGATTTCATCGCGCGGGTCGACGCTGATCAGCACCTGCCGGCCGTCGGCCAGGCGCAAAGGCTCGGCGAATTGTTCGGTTGGTGGATAGAGCCGAGCGCCCAGCCAGGCATCCAGCGGGTCGGCTTGTGGGGCAGGCAGCGCTGTGCCATCCAGCCAGCGCACGCGCACATGACGCAAACCGCGGGTCAGCTTGGATTCCAGGTTGGCAGGGTCACGCAGAGCGGCTTCGCGCAGGTACTCGACCAGCGCCTGCGCGGCGTTCAGTTCGCGCCGTATGTCATGACTGGCCTGACGCATCAGCATCGCCATGCAGAGCAGCGCCACCAGACTGAAGAACAGTATGACCAGCAGGTTGATACGCCAGAGAGCAGACATGCCAACCTCGCTTACTTGACGATAAACACGCCCTGCATGCCCTTGCCCTCGAGGCCCTTGGCGTAGAAGCGGTACTGGCCGGGTTTGATCGGCACGAAGAAGATTTCCGCCTCACCGGCCTCCTCGAATTCCAGTTCGGTGAGGGTCACCGCCTTGATCTCGACACCACCGGCCTCGACCTTGCGCAAGAAGATCGAAGTGGCGAACTCCGGCGCCTGGAAGGCGTATTCCTTCTGCCCGCTGGCGATGATTTTGAGCTGGTAGGCCTTGCCAGTCTCCAGCTGGTATTCCTTTTGCGACAGGCTGTAGTCGCTCGCTTCGGAGCCCAACAGCAGATCCGGCAGAGCGGTGCTGCGGCGGGTCAGATCACCGGCGGCATGCAGCTTGTCGAAGCCGATCATGCTCATGATCAACAAGACGGGCAGAAACAGGGGCTTGAAGGTACGCATGCGGGATTCCTCGGTGTTATTGCTTTTGTGCCTCCATGCTAGGGGCGCGTCGCCCAGTGCGACTTACTACCTTGGTACAGCCTGACTGGTACTTTCTGCATATTTCCCCCACCCCTGGCGCTTCCTATGCTGGCGACACCAGAAGAGGAGTCGCCCCCATGCGCCAGTTTGTGATTTACGGCCTGGCTTACCTGTTCGCCATTACCAGCACGGCACTGCTGGCGACCCACGGCGTCGCCGCCGAGGCCGGCGCGGGCAACGACGGCCTGCGAGTGCGCATCGGCTACCTGGGTTACACCCCGGAGCGCGGCCCGCTGCTCTCCAACGTCATCCCCGAACCCGAAGACGCTGGCCTGCGCGGCGCCGAACTGGCGATCGTCGACAGCAACAGCACGGGGCGTTTCCTCAAGCAGCGCTATGAACTGCAGGTGGCCAACGCCGACAGCCCGGAACAACTGCTGAGCGCCGCGCAGAAGCTGCATGCCGAGGGTTTGCGCCTGTTCGTGGTCAACGCCCCGGCCGCCAGCCTGCGCCAGCTCAGTGCCAGCCTGCCGAACAGCCTGCTGTTCAACGCCGGTAGCGCCGACGACGAACTACGCCGCGACAACTGCCCGGTCAAGGTCCTGCACAGCCTGCCCAGCCGCGCCATGCTTGCCGATGCTCTGGTGCAGTTTCTCGCCGTGCGCCAGTGGCAGCGTGGGCTGTTGATCGTCGGCCAGCAGCCCGAAGATCGGGCCTACGCCGACGCCCTGCGCCGCGCCGCCAAACGTTTCGGCCTGAAGATCGTCGCCGAGAAACCCTGGAGCTTCGATAACGACCAGCGCCGCAGCGCCCAGGCCGACATGCCGCTGTTCACCCAGACCGAGGAATACGACGTGGTGCTGGTGGCCGACGAGCGCGGCGACTTCGGCGAATACCTGCCCTACAACACCTGGTATCCGCGCCCGGTGGCCGGCACCCAGGGCCTGACCCCGAGCGGCTGGCACAAGACCGTGGAAACCTACGGCGCCGCCCAGCTGCAGAAGCGCTTCGAGGCCCATGCCAAACGCTGGATGAACGATCGCGACTTCGCCGCCTGGATCGCCGTGCGCAGCATCGCCAGCGCAGTGACCCGCCTCAAGCAGGCGGACGCCTTGGCCATCCGCGAGTTGGCATTGTCCGCCGAGCTGCCCATCGACGGCTTCAAGGGCCGCAAGCTGAGCTACCGCGACTGGGACGGCCAACTGCGCCAGCCGATTCCCCTGGTGCAGCCCAGATCCCTGATCAGCACGTCGCCCCAGGACGGCTTCCTGCACCCCTTCAGCGAACTCGACAGCCTCGGCCTGGATGCCCCGGAAAGCACCTGCCGGCTGAGCGAAGGGCAGCCATGAAACTGCTCCTCGATCTCTTGCCGGCAATATCGGCTGGGGCGCACGGCGCACCCTACGAGACGCGGCTGGCGCGCCGTACTCAACACAGTAGGGTGCGCCACGCGCACCACTGGCCCCTGATAACAACAAAGGACTCTGCCATGCCCCGCCGCCTACTAGTCCCCCTGCTCGCCGCACCGCTGCTGCTCGCTGCCGCCATGGCCCAGGCCGCCACCGCCTATGTCTCCAACGAGAAGGACGACAACCTCAGCGTGATCGACCTGGACACGCTGGAGGTCACCGCCACTCTGGAGGTCGGCAAGCGCCCGCGCGGGCTGGTGCTGTCGCGCGACAAGCAGCGGCTGTACATCTGCGCCAGCGACTCCGACAGCGTGCAGGTGATGGACCTGGCCACGCGCAAGATCGTCAAGGAGCTGCCGTCCGGCGCCGACCCCGAGCAATTTGCCCTGCACCCCAACGACCGCTGGCTGTACATCTCCAACGAGGACGATGCCCTGGTCACCGTGGTCGACACCGAGACCAGCCAGGTGCTGGCGCAGATTGACGTTGGCGTCGAGCCCGAAGGCATGGCCGTCAGCCCGGACGGCAAGTGGGCAGTGAATACCAGCGAAACCACCAATATGCTGCACTGGATCGACACCGCGACCCAGACCCTGACCGACAACACCCTGGTCGATCAGCGTCCACGGCATGTCGAGTTCAGCCAGGACGGCTCGCAGATCTGGGCCTCGGCGGAGATCGGCGGCACCGTCAGCATCATCGATGTGGCCAGCAAACAGATCGTCAAGACCCTCAACTTCCAGATCAAAGGCGTGCACCCGGACAAGGTGCAGCCGGTCGGCGTCAAACTCAGCGGCGACGGCAAGTACGCCTTCGTCGCCCTCGGCCCAGCCAACCATGTGGCGGTGGTGGATGCCAAGACCTTCGAGGTACTCGACTACCTGCTGGTCGGCCGTCGCGTCTGGCACATGGCCTTTAACCCGGACGAAAGCCTGCTGCTGACCACCAACGGCATCAGCGGCGACGTTTCGGTCATCGATGTGAACAGCCTCAAAGTCAGCAAATCGATCAAGGTCGGACGCTATCCCTGGGGCGTGGTGATCACGCCATGAATGCCCTGGAAGTGGCCGACATCAGTTTCAGCTACGGCGCCCGCCGCGCCCTCGAGCAGGTCAGCTTCAGCCTTGAGCCGGGGCGTTTCACCGCCCTGCTCGGCCCCAACGGCGCCGGCAAGTCGACGCTGATCGCCCTGCTCACCCGCCTGTATGACCTACAACAGGGCGAGCTGCAGGTTTACGGCCATTCCCTGCGCCGGCAACCACGGCTAGCCCTGCGCCAACTTGGTGTGGTGTTTCAGCAGAGCACCCTGGATCTCGACCTCAGCGTCGAGCAGAACCTGCGCTACCACGCCGCCCTGCACGGCATGCCACGGCAACTGGCGAACGCGCGCATCGATCAGGAACTGGCGCGCCAGCACCTCGACGAACGCCGTCGCGACAAGGTCCGCGACCTCAACGGCGGCCACCGCCGGCGGGTGGAGATCGCCCGTGCGTTGCTGCACCGCCCACGCCTGCTATTGCTCGATGAAGCCAGCGTCGGCCTCGACCCGGCCAGTCGCCAGGCGCTCATTCAGCACGTCCGCGATCTGAGTCGCGACGAAGGCTTGAGCGTGCTGTGGACCACCCACCTACTCGACGAAGTGCAGGCCGACGACGCGCTGCTGGTGCTCGATCGCGGCCGGCTGATCGCCAACGGCAGCACCAGCGCCATCAGCGCCGGCCATGGCGGCAGCCTCGCCCGGGCCTTCGAACGACTCACCGCACCCAAGGCCTGTGCATGAACGCCACCCACCCCCTCGGTGCGCATGGCGCACCCTACCCAAGGCAAACCCATCCCGTAGGGTGCGCCGCGCGCACCATGACCAACCGCCAAGGTGCGCACAGCGCATCCTACTCAAGGGAGCACACCGCATGCTGAGCGCCTATTGGCAATGCCTGCGCGGCATCGTCCTGCGCGAATGGCTGCGTTTCGTCCTGCAGCGCACGCGGTTTCTCAGCGCCCTGGTGCGGCCGCTGCTGTGGCTGCTGGTGTTCGCCGCCGGTTTCCGCGCGGCCCTGGGCATCGCCATCATCGCCCCGTACGACACCTACATCACCTACGAAACCTACATAGTGCCGGGGCTGGCCTGCATGATCCTGCTGTTCAACGGCATGCAAGGCTCGCTGTCGATGGTCTACGACCGCGAGATGGGCAGCATGCGCGTGTTGCTGACCAGCCCACTGCCACGCGCCTTCCTGCTCGCCAGCAAGCTGCTGGCCACCGCGCTGATCTCGCTGTTGCAGGTCTATGCCTTTCTCGCCATCGCCTGGCTGTACGGCGTGCAGCCACCGGCCTGGGGCCTACTCAGCGCGCTGCCGGCGCTGCTGCTGACGGCGCTGCTGCTCAGCGCCCTGGGTTTGCTGTTGTCTAACGGCATCCGCCAGTTGGAGAACTTCGCCGGGGTGATGAATTTCGTCATCTTCCCGCTGTTCTTCCTCTCCTCAGCGCTCTACCCGCTGTGGAAGATGCGCGAGGCCAGCGAGTGGCTGTACTGGCTGTGTGCGCTCAACCCCTTCACGCACGCCGTGGAACTGGTACGTTTCGCCCTCTACGAGCGCCTCAACCCGCTGGCGCTGGGCGTTTGCCTGGGGCTGACGCTGCTGTTGAGCCTGCTCGCGGTGCTGACCTTCAACCCGCAACATGCGGCGCTGCGCCGGGCCGGCTAGTGGCCTGCTGCAAACGCAAGCTTGCTGCTACCGGGCAAGGAACGGGGCGCTTTTCGTAGGAGCCAGCTTGCTGGCGAATTTTGCCGGTACGAGCCCGACAACTTGGCATTGCCAGCCAACGTTTCTACTACTTTGGTACTGGTTTACCCCGCTCAACGTAGAATTTCCAAAGCACTGCGCCTGCCTTGTAATGCCTGCATAAAAAGAACCGAGACTGACTGCGATGCCGCGTCTGCTGCCCAAGCTGCTCCGTTACTCACTGCTCGTCCTGTTGGCTGGCTTGAGCCCGACGACATGGGCCGACAACGAAGCGTCGCTATTCTCCGCCGCTGGCTACCGTCTCAGTCATTACCGCAGTCCCACCCCAGCCAGCGTCGAGCACGCCACTACGCTTGATACCGCGGCGCTGCAGCAACTGCTGCAACGCCAGCCGCACACTCGCCTGATCGACGTCTACCGCCGCCACTGGCTGCATGGCCAGTTCATCGAGGATGAGGAACACGCCAACCTGCCGGTAGCCTATGGCTGGCCAACACCGGCGATGGCCAGCTCGACCCACCCTGGCAGGCCTATTTCGCCAGCAATCTACAGTGCGTCAGCCAGGGCGCCCGGCACTGGCCGCTGGTGTTCTACTGCCGCTCCGACTGCTGGCTGGGCTGGAATGCGGTCAAGCGCGCTCATGCGCTAGGCTACGACAACCTCTATTGGTACCGTGACGGTATCGACGCCTGGGAGCAGGCCGGCCTGCCCTTGCAGCGAGCCCTGCCGAAGGAGTTTCCGTAAAACCCTACCCGCCTGACGTATTGCCGCACCATAATCAAAACAATGAGGTGAAAGGCCATGTACAAAATTCTAATTGCCGACGACCACCCGCTGTTTCGCGAGGCCATCCATAACGTCATCAGCGATGGCTTCCCGGACAGCGAAGTGATGGAAACCGCCGACCTGGACAGCGCACTGCAATTGACTCAGGAACACGATGACCTCGACCTGATCCTGCTCGACCTGAACATGCCGGGCATGCATGGCCTCAATGGCCTTATCAACCTGCGTAACGAGGCACCGACCATCCCGGTGGTGATCGTCTCTGCCGAGCAGGACAAGCAGATCGTCCTGCAGGCCATCACCTACGGCGCCGTCGGTTTCATCACCAAGTCCTCGCCACGGGCGCAGATGACCGAGGCCATCGAGCAGATTCTCAACGGCCACGTCTACCTGCCCTCGGACATCATCCGCACCCAGAAAAGCACCACCCGCCGTAGCCAGCATGAGTCGCCGAGCTTCCCGCCCGAGCTGCTGCAATCCCTGACCCGCAAACAATTGCTGGTGCTGGAGCGGATGACCAAGGGCGAGTCGAACAAGCAGATCGCCTATCACCTGGAAATCGCCGAAACCACGGTAAAGGCCCATGTCTCAGCAATCCTGCACAAGCTCAACGTGCACAACCGCGTGCAGGCCATCCTGTCGGCCGGGGATATCGACTTCGCCGCCTACCTGCGGCGCTGAATACAGAAACCCCGGCGCGCACAGCGCACCCACCTCGGTATTCTGCTGTGCCACGCCACACATGTAGGGTGCGCCGTGCGCACCGCATAGCAGCACGCACGAACCTCATCTAAGCTCCCGCCCTGCCTGCCCAATCAGGAGACAAGGAATGTCCAACTATCGCCGTGCCCGGCATGCGGGCGAGCTGTATTTCTTCACATTGGTGACCGAACGACGGCGACCATTACTGACTAACCCTGAACTACAGCAGAGCCTGCGTGGGGCCATCCTCGATGTGCGCACACGCTATCCCTTCAGCATCCACGGCTGGGTTCTGCTGCCCGATCACATGCACTGCATCTGGCAGTTACCATTGACAGATACCGATTTCAGTCGGCGCTGGTCGCTGATCAAGCGCCATGTCAGCCAGAGCTGGCAGACGGTGCGCCCGATCAGCCAAAGCCAGCAGGCTCGCCGCGAGTCGGGGCTCTGGCAACGGCGCTTCTGGGAACACTGCATCCGCGACGAGCAAGACTACCGCCGCCATATGGATTACCTGCACTGGAATCCGGTCAAGCACGGGCTGGTCGCGCGCGCTGCCGACTGGCCCTGGTCGAGCTTCCATCGCCTGGTGCGCGAAGGCGTCTACCCAGCGGACTGGGGTAGCAGGGAAGAAACCGAAGAAAATTTCGGTGAATGATCGAGCTCGACCCGGTGCGCATGGCGCACCCTACCTCGACCATAGAGTGCGCGGCGCGCACTGCTGCCGACTAACCGCCTAGACTCCGCGCTCGAGCAGGTGACTCATGGCGGTTTTCAGCTTCATCGGCCGCACCGGCTTGTGCATCAGGGTGTGGCCAAGCACACGCATCTGCAGCTTGAGTTCGTTGCTGTAGTTGGCGGTGATCATCAACGCCAGCAACGGCGTACCGCGTCGGGCGTTGATCGCCGCCACCGCATCGACGCCGTTGCGACCATCGTCCAGGTGGTAGTCGGCGATCAGCAGGTCGACCTCGGCGTGGAAGTTGTCGACCTGGCGCGCCAGATCCTCCTCGGACAGCGCGGTGACAACCTGGCAGCCCCAGCCCTCGAGCAAGGTGCGCATACCGGCGCAGATCGCCGCATCGTTATCCAACACCCATACCCGCGAGCCGTGCAGGCGCTCGAGTAGCCGCTCGGAGCTGTCCTGCGACTCGGGGCGAGCCTTGGGTGCGTGCTTGGCCCGTGGCACTTCGATGGCGAAGCGCGAGCCCTTGCCGAGGGTTGAGACCACATGGATGCGGTGACCGAGCATCTGCGCGATCTTGTCGACGATGGCCAAGCCCAGGCCAAGGCCGCGATCCTGGTCGGGACGCTGCACGTCGCCGCGTTTGAACTCCTGGAAGATTTCGCCGAGCTTGTCCTCGGCGATGCCGATGCCGGTGTCCCAGACTTCGATCGACAGGCTCTGCCGGCGGCGCCGACAGCCGAGCAGGATGTGCCCGGAGGGCGTGTAGCGAATGGCGTTGCTGAGCAGGTTGCGCAGAATCCGTGCGAGCAGTTGCACATCGCTGCGCACCAGCGCCGAACACGGCACGAAATGCAGGCTCAAGCCCGCGCTGCCGGCGGCCTGACGGAACTCGGTGGCCAGGTTGTCGAGCAACTCGCTGACCGCGAACGGCGCGATGTCTGGCTTGATCACCCCGGCGTCCAGCTTGGAAATATCCACCAGGGTGCCGAGCAGATTCTCCACATCCTCCAACGAGTTGCTGATATTGCGCACCAGACCCTGGCTGCTGCTCGGCTCGCACCGCTCCAGCAGCGCACTGGTGAACAGCCGCGCGGCATTCAGCGGTTGCAGCAGGTCATGGCTGACCGCGGCGAGGAATTTGGTTTTCGACAGGTTGGCCTGCTCTGCCTCGCGCTTGGCTTCACGCAGACGCAATTCGACCTGGCTGCGCTCGTCGATCTCGCGCTGCAACTGGCCGTTCAAATCGGTGAGTTCGGAGGTGCGTTCGCGTACCCGTTGTTCGAGGTTTTGATAGGCCTGGTGCAGGGCCTCGGCGGTGCGCCGGCGTTCGCTGATGTCGCGGATCAGCACGAAGATCCCCACCACCTCGCCGCTGGCCTGCCGGTTCGGCACGTAGGAGCGCAGCATGCAGCGCTCCTGGCCATTCATATTGGTTTCCACCACCTCGAAGGTCACGCTCTCACCGGACAAGGCGCGCTCGGTATAGGGCGCCAGGCAGCGGAAATGCTCGTCGCTGTGCACCTCGCGCATGCTCTGCCCGAGCATCCCGCCGCGCGGCCAGTGGTACCACTCCTCGTAGACCTTGTTGGTGAATTCGTAGACCAGATCGGCGCTCAGGTAGGCGATCAGCGCCGGCACATGGTCGGTGATCAGGCGTATCCAGCGCTCGCTCTCGCCGATCGCTTCGGCATGCCGGTAGCGCTCGGTGATATCGGTGAAGGTGTTGACGAAGCCGCCGGCCGGCAGCGGATGGGTGCGCACCTCGAGCACCCGCCCATCGAACAGACGCTGTTCAAGCTGCTGGATGCGCCGCCCTTCGCCATCCAGGCTCTCAGGGGTCAGCAACTCCAGCTCGCTGTCTTCCATCACCTCGATAAAAGGCCGATGTGCCTCGATCGGTGCCAGGCCGCAGAGTTCGAGAAAGCGGTGATTCCACAGCTCCAGCGCGCCCTCGGCGTTGACCATCGCCACGCCCTGGGAGAGGTTGTCCACGGCCCGTTGCAGCAGGCGCGACTTCTGCGCCAGGGCCTGCTCGCGGCGCATGGTTTCGCTGATCTTCACCTCGGTGATGTCGGTGTAGAGGATCACCAGCCCACCCTCGCGGGTCGGCCGCTCGCTGACCTGTACCCAGCGGCCGTTGTGCAGCCGATAGAGGGTGTGCTCATCGCCGTTGCGGCGGTGCTCTTCGAGGATCAACCCGGTGCTTTCCGCCAGCCGCTTGATCTCCGCGAGGCGCGTACCGCTGCCGATCCGCGCGCGGCTCTTGGCCCAGAAGGATTTGAAGCGGCTATTGAACAACACGATGCGCTGGTCTTTGTCGAACAGCACGAAGGCATCGGAGATGCTTTCGATCGCATCGATCAGGTACTGGTGGGCCGTCTCGGCGCGCAGCCGCGCATCGCTGAGCAACTGGTTGCTGGCCTTGAGCTCGGCCATTGCCTGGTTCAGCGCATCGGTGCGCTCGCGCACCTGTTCGGCGAGCACCACCGAGTGCTGGAACGCCGCATAGGAGTCGTCGCTCCGCGAGGCGCTGGATTCGACCCGTTCGATCAGTGCGGCGTTGATCCGCTGCAGCTTGTGGTTGTCACTCTGTAGCGTCGCTACCTGCGCCTGCAGCTGCGCGATTTTCCGCGCCTGCGGATCGTCCAATGGCGACTCCAGTAAAGGTCTGGTTGATGTGCATGCCATTGAACTGTTCTCCGTAGGAGTTGAAACCGATCACCCGCTGGCGCTGCAGGAAGGCCGAAGTCTCGGCCGCCACGTCGGTGCGCTCGACTTCCAGGCGGCGTAGAAAACAGTCGCAGCCGATGGTCAGCAAGGGTGGGCCCAAGCGTTCGTTCAAGCGCTGGAACAGTGTCTGCAAGTTAGGCACCAGCGGCCCCGGGGTCATCGCCGTCAGCACGATGCCGTTCTCCACCGCGCAGTAGAAGGTCAGGCTAAGGTCTTGGTTGACCCGCTGGATCGAGCGCACGTAGTAGTTTTCGTTGATCCGCACCGCCAGCGGATGGGCGGCGAACAGCCCGACATCCAACGCCTCCAGCGGCACACCGATCAGCCGCGCATACTCCTGCGCCGCGGGCTCCGCATTCAGTTCCAGCACCCGCCGGTTGGGGCTGTCGGCCTGGGTCACGACCAACTTTTCGTTGCTCGGCACCACGTGGTGGGTGCTGAACACCTCGAAGTCCAGCCAGGTATTGACCAGCACCACCACCGCCGCGCCGGCATGAAACGCGCCGCCGTAATAGACGTGGGTTCGGTTCAGATGGTTGTCATCGCCGGCCGAGCCGCCGAAGTGCGGAATGCTGCCAAGCGCGGCACTAAGCGCCGCGAGCACCACTTCCTCGCGGCTGGACAGGCCATCGAGCAGGGTCAGGGCGAAGCAATGGTTCTTGATCGGTGCCAGGGCGTTATTACGGCAGTCGCTGACCAGGCGCTCGACCAGTTGCTGGGCGTCGATCAGGCTGAAACGCTCCAGCTCGTCGATCAACGCGCTGGCGATGGAGAAGCTGCGGTGGTCGAAGCCCACGGCGGTGACGCAATTGCGCCCGTAGCCCAGCGGGGTGATCTCCCCGGCGCTGGTGCAGCCGACCAGGCCGACCCCGCCGAAATACTGCTCCAGGGTCGGGCCGAGCACGTCCAGGTCGTACTCGGCCGAACAGAAGAACAGCACGAAGCCCAGGTGTGGATGAATTAGCTGCCGCGCCAAATCCTGGGCTACCGCTTCGGGCTCTCGAGCCGTCGACATGGCGGTCACCACGCCTTCGCTGTCTTCGCGCTGTAATTTGGACTTCATTTATACACCCAGTGGTTATAGGGGCATTCTAGAAGTGCCGGCGCAGCCTCCCCATGCTACTTGGGTAGCGCCGACCTCGTTACAAGGTCGTAGACAGCACACCGCTCAGGGCAATGCAGGCTGTGCCCAGAACAACAGAAGCAGCACCAGCATGCCGGCGTAGAAGCCAGTTTCCAGGGTTTCACTCAGGGGCTGGATACGGCGGATGGCGCCATACAGGTGGATGCCCATCATCAGCAGCGCCACCGCCGCGAGCTGTTCGAACACCAGTTGCAGATCCTCGCCGGTGAGTGCCGCACGCAACATTAGCGCCTCCAGGATGAGGATGAAGGCCCCCAGGCAACGTCCGAAGTACAGGGCAAGGTGGGTGTGCTGGGGAGTCTCCCAACCGAACAGACGTGCCCAGTGCAGCGGCACGAGGAAGATCGGCAAGGCGAACACCAGGGTGGTGGCGAGCATCAGGACAAGTAGAAAGGTTTGGCTGTAATACGCCCAGAGACCGAACATGACCGACTCCTTGCAAGCAGGACATGGGCGTGGTTGCCTGCACGGCAGCCACGCCAGTTAGAGCACCCCGCCGACTTACCAGTTCAGCGATACGCCCAAGGCCAGTGTGTCGGTGTCTTCCAGGTTGCCGATACCCTGCTGACCATCGATCTCGAACTGGTTGTACTCGGCGATCAACCGCAGGTTGTCGTTGATGTCGCGGGTGTAGGCAATCGCCCGGGTCTCGAAATCGGCTTCGATCCCCAGGCCGTTGCCCTCGTCCGTGGTCTTGCCGTAGGACAGCGCCACGCGGTTCTTGCCGAAGCGGTAGGCGCCCTGCAGCAAATAGCCATCACTGTCCATGTTGCGCAGCGAGGCTTCACCGAAATTGTTGGTGAAGAACGGGTTGATGCCCTTGGCGCTGAAACCGGAGCCGACCAGGGTGAAGTCGCTGATCTTCGCCTGCACGCCATAGCCGACGCCCTTGGAGGTCACGGTATCGACGGTGTTGTCGGTATTTTCCGAGGACTGATAGGCGCCGTTGAGCCAGGAGTAGATCTTCGCCCCGCCCAGGTCGAACTCGTAGGTGATCTCGCTCTCGAAGCGCGGATTATCCTGATAGGCCTTGCCGGTCGGGCTACTGTCGTTGGTGTCCACCGGGTCCATGATGCCAGCGGCGATGCGCAGGCCCTCGGTCACCGGCGTGCGGTAGGTAATCTGCGAAGTCGGGAACGGATAGGGATAACCGCTGCCGATGTTGCCGAAAGACACACCACCGCCATCGACCAAGCCCAGGGTGTCGCTGACCTGGCCATAACCGCCGAGCAGTTCGTCGAGGAGGATATTGGAACGGGCGAACAGACCGAAGTCCTTGCCCACCAGTACCTCACCCCAGTCGCCGGCGATGGTGCCGTAGAACTGGCGAACGTCGATGGCGGTGTCGGTACCGTTGGTTTCGCTGTCGTTGATGGTGACCCAGAAGGACGAGCGCGCCCCGAGTTTGAGGTCATCGACCTGCTTGCTCATGTTGAAGCCGATCCAGTTCGGCAAGAAGCCCATCTTCACCCGCGCCTGATTGCGGTCGAACTGCTCGCCCGGACGATCGATGTCGCTGTTGACGTAGAAGGCGTTGACGTAACCGTCGGCAGCAAAGGTGGTGTCATCCTTGTCATACAGCACGATTTCCGCGACCGCTGACTGGGCGGTGGCCATGGCGACAGCCGCGGCCAGGGCAAGGGGCAGAATTCGGGTGCTGGCGATCTTGTTGTTGTTCATGGCGCGCTCCGTTGGTGAGGACGACTGGCGTTCCAGTCGTGACGGAGGCGATTATCGAAACAGCAGCACAGCCGCCCTACGCTGCCATGGCGCTGTTTTGCTCGTGCTTTGGCGGCGGCTCGCAGGCCCGGCAAACAAGTCCTAAGTCCCTCAGCGGTTGGGAGGTCCGGCTTAGGTCTTATGTCTAAAAGAGGGGCATGGCAGACCTCGGTAGGAGCTACCTTCAGGTTAACCATTGGGTCTTTGGCCGGTTTACGGCAGACAGCAGGCGACCAGGCACAAATAAGCAGCCTGGCCGGGGAGGCAGAACCTAGGGGTAGCGAACCGAACGGCGGACGCGCTCAGTCGAGGATGTGCCAACGCCCGTCGGGGCAGGCGGCATTGGCCAGCACGAACCAGCCACCAGCGGCTTCGAGCAAGATCTGGTAGTGGCTCAGCAAATCTTCACGCTGCACAGTCTGCAGCGTCTCCTGCAAGCGCAATGGCCGATCCTCCGCCTGCCCAGCCAACAGGGCTGACCAGGCTTGCTCAGCCATGCCCCGCACACTTGCCGACTGGCTGAGCAGATGCTCGAGGAGACTCGCCCGCAGTTCACTCAAACGCGCCGCATCGAGCGCCGCGATGCGCTCGCGCTGTGCGGCCAGAAACTCCTCGATATGCCCGAGAATCTCGGCCGCATCGACTGTCGGTGACTGCACGGCAAACAACAGGCCCTGGCGCGTACCGACCTGACGAAATCCGCAAAACACCGCATAGCCGAGCTGCAACTCACTGCGCAAGCGTTGGAAGAAGGCGCTCTCCAGCAGCAGCGCCACTAGGCGCCAAACCACTTCGCTGGCGGCACGCTGGTCGGGCAATGGACAAAACAGCAGCAACGCCGACTCGCTCGCGGCAAGCCCTGCATTCAGCCAGTGATAACACCCCGCAGGCTGTAGTTGAGGCTCCGTACTAGTTCGGGCCTGCCCGGGCATACGCCAGAGCGCCGAGTCGAGCGCCGCGCGTGCCTCAATCGGTAGACCTACGGCAAGCCCCTGCAGAGAGGATTGCCGCCAGCACTCCACTAAGGCTTGCAACGTCGGCATCTCCTTCGCGGCCTTCTCGTCAGCAGTCCCGAACAACTCTGGTAACCGCTGCCAGAGTTGATGAATCAGCGCCTCACTTGCGCCTCTGCACGCCTGCTCGCGATGCAGCCGCAGGCCTTGGCTCCAGGCCCATTCAGGTGGCAATCGCAACAGTTCCGCCAACCCCGCCAGTACACCCGGCAACGCTAGCGCCGCACCGCTCACCTGCAGTTGCCAAGCCTTGCCTTGTCGTTCGAACCGTACCTCTAGCCCTGCCTGCTGCGCCAGTTGCACGGTGGGGCGCAGCGCGACCTGCAACACCTCGAACAGGGCGCTTGGCGGCGCGTAAGCCGCGAAACTCCAGCGCAGGTAGACAGTGCCCTGCGCCCTCCCGGTGCCCGCGGCGCTTTCACGCGGCGCATTGAGCCAGCGCAGCGCATCGAAACGCGGTGGCGCCAACGCACTTGACGCTTGCGGCTGCAAGAATGGATTGGCAGCGGGCAATCGCCATGCCCACCGGTCTGAGCCAGCAGGCTCCTGGCAAGCCTCAGCCATCCGCAGGGTAAATCCCAACAGGCGCCGAGCGGCAATCTCCCGGGTGTCGCTAGTCAGTTCAATCAACCGCTGCGGCTGCAGCTGTGCCAGTAGCGACCGCAGCGCTCGCACACCTTCCTCGCCAAGCCCACAGTCGGCCTGTTGCCATTCACTCCAGTAACGAGCCAGGGCCAAAGGCGACAAGGTGCCCAGCCGATGCCGAACGATGGCGGCATATTCCCCACGCAATACCGACCAATCGTCCTGGCCGGCAAAGAACGCCAACCAGTCCAGCAACGCCGCGCGGATCGCGCCACGCTCACAGGCAACGCTTTCCGCCAGGCTGAAGTCGATGGTTAGCAACGCCTGTCCAGCGTGCCGATAAGGAAGGCGCACCTCTAGGGCATCGCACCAGCCACGTTTTCGCAGCGTGTCCAGCAAGCCACCGTCCGCCTCATGGCGGAGCCAGGTGCCGAGGAAATCGACTGCGCTGGTGAATGCCGTCGGCAAGCCCTCCAGGGCAAAACACAAACTAAGCTGCGGCAACCCTGCCGGCACCTGTACACGCAAAGCCTGCGCGCGCAGCGGCAACAACGTTGGGGCAGCGTCCTGCGCCACGGCCTGGGTCGGACGCAGCAACGCCCCCTGGATTTGCGCCAGGCGACGCAACTCGGCCCGCGACTGCGGCCCGACCAGCACCAGTGAAATCTGCCCGGCGTGATAGAAACGCCGATGAAAATCCTGCAGCGTCTGCTGAAACTGCGGCTGCTCGACCGCCAGCGTATCGCGATTGCCGGCATGAAACGCCGTGAAGGGATGCCCGGTGGCAACGGCCTGTCCCAGCGCCGCATCGCAGAGCGTATCGCGGTCTCGACCGCGCGCAACAAACTCCGCCTGCAACACCTCCCGCTCCCGCAACTGCGCCGCCGGCTCCAGAACGGGCCGCGCCAGCATGTCGCACAAACGCGCCAGCCCGCCCTCTAACCTGGCCGCTGGAACCTCGAAGAAATACTCGGTACTGCGCTCGCGGGTACTGGCATTGACCTGCCCGGAACAGGCCCGTACATAAGCCAGCAGGCCATTCTCAGCGGTAAATTGTGCGCTGCCGAGAAACAGCAAATGCTCGAGAAAATGTGCCAACCCCGGATAGTTTGACGGCGCATCGTGACTACCCGCCGAGACCCTGACCAAGGCCGCCGCCTGGGCACACCCCGGAACCTGCAGGAGTTTGACCTTGAGTCCATTGGCCAGCACCAAATACTCGGGCTCCGCCTGATGGCTATCCGCGCAGCTGGAACGGCTGTTAGTCGACATGAGTGGGCAAGACCGGCAGTTTTCCTCCTAGCATCTGGCGCAGGAACCGCCGGCGCAATGCTTCTTTGGAAGTAGTGCTCTATTCATGTGCGGCATAGTGGGGACAGTGTAACCGTCTCGGTTCGTAGCCCTGAAATGAGACTGAAGCGAGACTGCCTGAAGGTGTGGAGCTGGGCATTTCGCGTGCCTAAAGTGCGAAATTGCACCTCACTTGACCACCTGTTTGCATGGGTGCTGACCAGTCATTTACATTCGATCTGACCACGCATTTGCAAAAGGTATGACCACATCCGCGAGCCACCCGACCGGCTCAAAACGACCCTGAGCAGACGGTTGTGCGTTGAAGAAGCGGACGTTAAGTGTTCACGAAGGCCCCCGGATTCAGTGTAATGGCCCAGCCAGGTACAAACGGTCACCAAACGGTCACCAGAAATGCAAAATCCCAAAAACAACAAAGCCCGGTCGTTTCCGAACCGGGCTAAGTCATTGAAAAATATGGTCGGGACGGAGTGATTCGAACACTCGACCCCTAGCACCCCATGCACGCAGTAACCGTGCAAACCCAGTAACCAAGCGGTCTATCTCGGGCGCTCGCTGCAATTTGATGCCCATGAATGCCCATTGCTGCGTGAGAGAGTCACGCAAAAGTCACGCAACCTTTTTGCCCCCTCCTCGCCCATCCTGGGCAACTCACCCTCTGCTTTCATTGCTCCCAGCGCCACATCATGTCTGTGAGTCACGTGACAGGCAGGGATCGGCCAGAAGTGGGCATTCGGCAACCTGAAACGCCGGCATGGTTTCAACAACCAGCTGTCACCGGTAGAGTTTGAAAAGCGCTATTTCACAAGCCTGGAGAGTGTCTAGGGAATCCGGGGCGATTCAAGCTTTGTCAAAGACCGACCTACTGAGGCTGGTGTAAGAGCCTTCAGATGGGCAAGAGAGAGATCGTCACAAGCCAGTGCAAGCAGGTATTTTTCATGTTCCTGTTCTAACCTGCTGTTCGAGAATATTTTTTAATGTGAGCCCCAATCGTCGGAACACCGAATAAGCGGCGAGATGAAAAGTGCTCAATTTTTTTGCTTGTCAGCGAATATGTCCTGTCAGTGCGCCAGCATAATATTGGCTACTGCAATGCATATCTGTTGAAAATTGCTGCGCTCACGGAGTGACTTTAATGAGCATCAAGATCGAGGGAGTGATTGCCAGCAAGATTGGCTTTGCATCCCACCAGAACGCGGTACCCGTGCTGCGTGAGCTAGAGATCATCAATGGCAGCGAAGCCGAGCACAACGATCTCGCTCTAGAACTTGTCGCCAATCCACCCTTCATGGAGGCAAAAACCTGGCGCATAGATCGTTTGAACAAAGGAGCAAGCCTTCACATCACCGAGCGTGATTTGAAGCTTAACGCAGGCTACCTGGCGGACCTTACCGAAAGTCTGATGGGGGAAATAACCCTCCGATTGGTCTGTAAGGAGGAGACGCTCGCGGCGTGTTCTTACCCTGTTGAACTCCTAGCTAAGAACGAATGGGGTGGCGCGGCGTCGATGCCCGAGTTGGTTGCAGCGTTCGCCATGCCTAACGATCCTGCTGTCGATCGGGTTTTAAAGGCTGCTTCAGATGTTCTGCGTCGCGCTGGAAAAAAGGACTCGATAGACGGTTATTCAGAGCAGTCTCGAACAAGATCTTGGGAGCTTGCTTCGGCATTATGGTCGGCTGTATGTAACCTCAATCTCAGCTACGCCCTTCCGCCCGCCAGCTTCGAGACTCAAGGTCAAAAAATTCGCACGCCTGGCGCGATTTTGGATGGTGGCGTCGGAACTTGCCTTGATACAGCCTTGCTGTTCGTGGCAGCACTTGAGCAGGCAGGTCTTAACTCGCTGCTGCTGATCACCAAGGGGCACGCGTTCGTCGGCGTATGGCTGCAGCCACAGGAGTTTTCCCAACTCATCACTGACGAGGCATCGGCCGTTCGCAAACGCATCGACCTCAAAGAGTTGCTTGTCTTCGAAACCACTCTGGCCACGAAGGCGCCCGCTCCTAGCTTCAGTCAAGCCATCGCAACAGCGCAACGTCAGGTCAATGACGAAGACTTCCTGATGGCAGTCGATATCCACCGAGCACGCATGCAGCGCATTCGGCCCCTGGCGCTATCGACTTCACAGCAGTTGGCGGATTCGCAGGCAACGCAGGAAACACCCAGCGTTAACGAAGCACTGGAAGAGGCGCCGATACTTCCCAGCTTCGATGTCGAGATACTGCCGGAATCCGACAGTCCTGCCGGCAAGCTGACACTTTGGCAGCGCAAGCTCCTCGATCTGACTACACGCAACCGCTTGTTGCATTTGCCTGACAGCGCCAAAGGTGTTCGTCTGATCTGCCCGGAACCCGCCGAGCTTGAAGATCTACTCGCTGACGGCAAGCGTATCCGAATCGTAGCCATGCCCGACTTGGAGGCCGGTGGGCGCGATGCGGCACTGTACGAGCAGCAGAACAGTGAAAACCTACGCGAAGAGTATGCGCGTACTGCTCTGGGCCGGGGCGAAGTGCTGGCAACGCTGGAAAAGACCAAGCTCGAAGCTGCCCTGATCGATTTGTATCGTAAAGCCCGTAGTGATCTCGATGAAGGTGGCGCCAATACGCTTTTCCTGGCTATCGGTTTCCTGAAGTGGAAGAAGTCGGCTGATGATCCGAAGTCTTACTCGGCGCCCTTGATCCTGCTGCCGCTAAAGCTGGAGCGAAAGAGCGCACTGTCAGGCGTCACCATGAGTATGCTCGAGGACGAGCCACGCTTTAACCTGACACTACTTGAGCTGCTACGGCACGACTTCGAGCTGATGATCCCTGGCCTTGAAGGTGAGCTGCCTAGTGATGAAAGCGGTATCGATGTCGAAGGGATCTGGAACACTGTGCGCCGAGCTGTGCGGGATGTACCGGGTTTCGAAGTGACTCATGAGCTGGTTCTTGGCACTTTCTCCTTTGCCAAATACCTGATGTGGAAGGATCTGGCAGATCGTTCCGAGCAACTGCTACAAAGTCCGCTGGTAAAACACCTTCTCGAGCGCTCCGTAGATAGCGGCGGTTTTACCTCGTCTGGCGACTTTCCCCGGCCGGAGGAGCTAGACCACAAGGTCAATCCGGCAAGTCTGTTTACCCCGCTTCCGGCAGACTCTTCACAGTTGGCGGCAGTCGTCGCCTCGGCCAGTGGCTGTGACTTCGTTCTCGACGGTCCACCTGGAACAGGCAAATCACAAACCATTGCCAACATGATTGCGCATAACCTGGCGCTCGGCCGAAGAGTGCTGTTTGTCGCCGAGAAAATGGCCGCACTGGATGTGGTGTACCGTCGCCTAGAAGAAAAAGGACTGGGCGAATTCTGCCTTGAGCTTCACTCCAGCAAGACCTCCAAAGTCGAGGTGCTCAAACAGCTCGAGCGCGCCTGGGATATCCGCGATACGCTATCCGCCCAGGAATGGGCGGAAGAAGCCGCCAATGTCCAGCGACTACGGGACAAACTGAACGGCGTCGCCAATCTATTGCATAAGCGCTGGCCCAACGGGCTCTCCGTCCATCAGGCAATCGGCCGTGTGATTCGCGATGCAACAGCCGCGACACCCCGTTTCCACTGGCCGGAAGGCACGCTGCACGATGCAGCTCACATGACGAAGCTTCGCGATGTAGCTCGCCGCCTGGATCTCAACAGCAAAGCGGCAGGGGAATTATCCCAAAGCTTTTCCCAGCTCAACCGAACCGAATGGTCAAACGGATGGCAAGAGGCAATGGCTGCTGCCTCTCGCGAGCTGCCAGAAGCAATCGACGCGTTGCTGAATGCCCGCGACAAACTGATCGAAGTAACACGCCTACCCCTGTCGGTAGAGCAAAGCGCAGCTATTAGCCAGTTGCTTGATTTCACGGTGTTGCTGGCAGAGACGCACGGCGTCGACCTCAGTTTCGTTTTTGCCGCGAACATGAACGCCAAGGTTTCGGCAGCCCGCCGCGCGATACAGTTGCTCAATGAATACAGAGCCGCCGAGCAAGCCCTATCACTCCCTTATGCGCCGGAAGCCTGCCGTCGAATCGACTTGGAACGAATAGAGGGCGATTGGGCTGACGCCGCCCGTAAGTTCTGGTTCCTGGCCACGCTTGCGAAGAAAAAATTGGCGCGCCAACTGGCCAGCCAAGGTGGAGCGACCGGCCTCCCTGATACAGAAGCTGACCTACCGAAGTTCCAGCAGATGCGCGCCATGCTGACAGAGCTGGACGGACTAGCTGTCGAGCTCAACGGCATACCGGGCTGGTCTGCATTGGCTAGCGACACAACCCGAATGACGGCCGCACTCGGCCTGGGAGATCGCATACGTTCCGCAATTAGCGCTCTTGCCAACTCGACAGAGCATTTGATTGATCTACGCCGAGCAACCGCAAGCTTGATTGTTGAGGCGAACGAGTTGCTTGGCGCAGATGGCTCCATCATCTCGGCACTTAACCGACTGAAGGAAAGGTACGCCCGGTACACCAACGCGACTGAGCGTTTCAACGAGCTGGCTACAAACAACACCGAAGCCAATGCGGATATGCAAGGCTTGCGTAGCACAGCGGTATCGGTCACCCAGCAACAGGCACAGCTTAAATCTTGGTGCGACTGGTGCCGTGTTCGCGAAGAGGCAATCGACCTTGGTTTGAAACCTCTCACCGATGCACTGGCTGCAGATGTACTGCCGCAAGGTGGTGCCGCGGATGCCTTCGAAACAGCTTACGCCCACTGGTTTGCTGCTGGCGTGATTGATGCTGAACCGCTGCTGCACAACTTCGTGCCTGCCGAACATATGAGCGACATCGAAGCTTATCGCCAGCTCGATGATCGTCTGTCCAAACTGTCAGTGCGCTACATACGCGCGAAGCTTTGTGGACTTATTCCTTCCAAGAACGAGATCGGCAAACAGGGCGGCTTCGGCATACTCAAGCATGAACTGCAGAAGTCTCGCCGGCACAAGCCCGTTCGCCAGCTGGCCATCGAAATGGGCGACGCCATGTCGAAGCTGGCCCCCTGCATGCTAATGAGCCCGCTATCTATTGCCCAGTACCTTCCAACCGATCAGGCTCTTTTCGACTTGGTCATCTTTGACGAAGCCTCACAGATTGCTCCCTGGGATGCCATCGGCTCTATTGCACGAGGCAAGCAGGTTGTTATTGCCGGCGACCCACGGCAGATGCCCCCGACCAGCTTCTTCAATCGTGGCGCCAATGCCTCGGATGACGATACCGAAGAGGATATGGAAAGCATTTTGGACGAATGTCTGGGGGCCGGTATTCCCAGTCATAGCCTGAGCTGGCACTACCGCAGCCGCCATGAGAGCCTGATTGCCTTCTCCAACCATCGCTATTACGACGGCAATCTCATCACATTCCCCGCTGCTGAAACTCGGGCAAGTGCTGTTGAGTGGCGTCGCGTCGAGGGTGTGTACGCCAAGGGCAAGGGCCGGCATAACCAGGTGGAAGCCGAAGCCATAGTGGCCGAAACCGTGAAACGCCTCACCGACCCTGTTTTCACTGCCGCTGGCCTTTCTATTGGCATCATTACCCTTAACACCGATCAGCAAAAACTCGTCACGGATCTGCTCGACCGCGCACGCCAGCACTACCCGCAGATCGAGCCCTATTTCCAGGAAGACCTGGCCGAACCCGTGGTCGTCAAAAACTTGGAAACGGTGCAAGGCGATGAACGCGACCTCATCATGCTTGGGATCGGCTATGGGCCGACAGAACCCGGCGCACAAGTCATGTCGATGAACTTCGGCCCATTGAATAAGGAAGGTGGTTGGCGGCGCCTGAACGTGGCCGTTACCCGTGCACGACGTGAAATGTTGGTGTTCTCTTCGTTCGATTCTTCGATGGTCGATTTGAATCGCACCGGTGCCCGCGCAGTACGCGATCTCAAACACTTCATCGAATTTGCCCAGCGCGGCCCGCGCGCATTGGCCGAAGCGATACAAGGTTCCGTCGGTGGTTACGACTCGCCGTTCGAAGAGGCAGTTGCTCAAGGGCTGCGCCGAAAAGGCTGGGAAGTGGTGCCTCAGATCGGGGTCTCACGCTTCCGTATCGATCTTGGAATCGTCCACCCGGACCGACCCGGAGACTATCTGGTCGGCATCGAATGCGATGGTGCTACCTACCACAGCGCCGCTACAGCCCGCGATCGTGACAAAGTGCGCAGTGCAATTCTCCAAGGGCTGGGCTGGAAACTGCTAAGGCTTTGGTCAACTGAATGGTGGATAGATAAGGCCGGCGCTCTTGAGCGTCTGCACGCGGCTATCGAAGCCTTGCTTGAGGAGTCCCGTTCCAATGCGCTGTCCACTCAACCAGCACCGGAGCAAACGCTGCCCCCGCTAAGTCTTGTAGATGAACTGAGCGAAGAAGCCCCGATATTGCAGGCTGATATGCCACAGCCAACAGAGCATAACGGGCAAGCTCTGCCCGAATTGCGTCTGGCAAGAACCTTTGACGCCACTTCAATTCAACCAGTTCAGGGGGAGTATCGCGTTACCGATTTTGCCGAACTAAGCCATCGGATCGATGCCGATCTGTTCCACTTGGAGGAATACGATTCAGTTCTTACTGCTCTGATTGAGCGGGTGCTGATTCAGGAAGCACCGATCCTCGATTCGCTGCTGGTGCAACGTATTGCTCGTGCTCATGGCTTTCAGCGTTCGGGTCGCTTGATTCGTGAGCGAGTACTAGATCTTGCCAAGCGCAATCATCACCTCCAGGCCGACCCGATCGAGGACCAATTTGTTTGGCGAACCGAACAGGATGTCGCTACATGGAGTCGTTATCGCATCCCGGCCACGGATGAAGATATCAGGTCAATCGAAGAAATCGCGTTTGAAGAGCTGCGCACTGCTGCTTATGGAGTCAAGTCGGAAGATCGGCCTGTTGAAGTCGCTCGGCTTTTTGGTGTTAGGCGGCTAACAGGAGCTGCTCGCGCTAGAGTTGAGTTAGCGACTCAACTCTTTGATGGGGTGGAGCAGTAATTCGGGGGGAAAGGGGCTGATTTATTTATGCGGCGAAAGTCGTCGAACGTCCGCTCTTGGCTGGACAGCGATCATTGAACGGTCACTGTCCAGCCCCTTATGCCCTGCAGGCCGCACTTCACAGCGGATGTCGTAGAAGTGTTCGCCGATCTTGGTCGGGACGTGAAAGCCGTCGTACCAAGGATCGGCATCGAGACAGGGCTGCTTCAGGGTCAAGTAGACGCGGAATCAGTCGCCATTCATCCCCCAGTGCGGCATATCCAGATTACCGACACGACACGTTCCACAACTGATCCAACCAGGTCGTGTAGCTCGGGCTCATCAGCTCCCTCCTCATACCCCACTCAGGAAGGACTGGCACTCGGCCAGGCCGTAGCGTTCCCCCTCCCCACTTTGCGTTGATCGCATCCAGTACGCCCATCACCCTCTCAGCAACCGCGGGCTGAGTGGTGGCGAACAGATCGTCGGTGAACTCGCCGGGCTGGCGCAGATCAAGCAGCAGTACCTCGGCCTTGCTGAACGCATAGTGTTGGCGCTGATGGAATCTGCCAACAAGGTATCTGCTACCGACTCGCGCGGGCCGGTGCTGACGATTTTGAAGAGGAGGCAAGCATGATTTCACTACCAGTCACGCAAAAGTCACGCGCATGAAAAAGGCCAATGCGCGAACATTGGCCTAAATCATTGAAAAATATGGTCGGGACGGAGTGATTCGAACACTCGACCCCTAGCACCCCATGCTAGTGCGCTACCGGACTGCGCTACGCCCCGACTAGGCGTTAATCCACTTCCGCATACTGCCGAAAGCGGATCGAACTATACATTAAGCTTTTGAAAAGTGGAAGTTTTTTGAAAGCTTAAGACTATTTACGAAGAACCAGTAAAACATCTTCCAGCTCTGCAATCATTTGCCGAATGAGCTGCCTGTACTGGGTAGTATCATCTTTGGCTTCGTCACCCGAGAGACGCTGGCGCGCGCCGCCGATAGTGAAACCTTGATCGTACAGCAGCGCGCGGATTTGCCGGATCATCAGCACATCCTGGCGCTGATAGTACCGTCTATTGCCGCGCCGCTTAACCGGATTGAGCTGAGTAAACTCCTGCTCCCAATAACGCAGCACGTGCGGCTTGACCGCACAAAGCTCACTCACCTCACCAATCGTGAAGTAGCGCTTGCCGGGTATGGGCGGCAACTCGTCGTTATGACTTGGTTCCAGCATAAGCCTCAACTCTGGCTTTTAATTTCTGCCCTGGGCGAAAGGTAACCACGCGTCGAGCCGTGATCGGGATCTCCTCTCCTGTCTTTGGATTCCTGCCGGGACGCTGACGTTTGTCGCGCAGGTCAAAATTGCCGAAACCCGACAGTTTGACCTGCTCGTTAAGCTCCAGCGCCTGCCGGATCTCTTCAAAGAACAGCTCCACCAATTCCTTGGCTTCCCGTTTATTCAGGCCTAGCTCTTCATACAGACGTTCGGCCATTTCAGCTTTCGTCAGAGCCCCCATACGCTACTTCCTTAACGTGGCGTTGAACCTTTCTTCCAGCGAGCTGAGGATATTCTGCGTTGTAGTACTCACCTCATCGTCATTAAGAGTGCGCGATGGATGCTGCCAGGTCAAGCCGACCGCCAAGCTTTTTCTATGCGGATCAATACCTTTACCGTGATACACATCAAATAGCTTGAGGTCTGTCAGATGCTCGCCAGCGGCCTCGCGAATAGTTCCGAGAACGGCATCGGCAGCGACATCCCGATCTACCAACAGCGCCAGATCGCGACGCACCTCGGGGAAGCGCGAAAGCTCGTGGAACTTGGGCAGCAGTCCTTGAACCACTTCAGCCAGAACCAGCTCGAACAGGAAAACCGGCTGGTCCAGATCCAGGGCCTTGCTCAGCTCCGGGTGAATGGCGCCGACAAAGCCAACGAGGCAACCATCACGCTCAATCCGGGCAGTTTGGCCTGGATGCAGAGCGGGATGCTCACCCGCCACAAAACTGAAAGCGCTCTCGGCACCGGAGAAGCCAAGAAGCGCCTCTACGTCGGCCTTCATGTCATAGAAGTCGACGACTTCACGACCGTGGGCCCAGCCTTCGGTCAGGCGAGCACCGCAGATCACGCCGGCCAACATGGCTTCCTGCTTCAAACCCTCTAGCTGGCCGACAAAGCGCAGGCCGCTTTCGAACAAACGAATTCGCGACTGCTGGCGGTTCAGGTTGTACTGCACCGCCTTGACCAGTCCCGGCCACAGCGACGCACGCATCGCAGCCATATCTGTCGAGATCGGGTTGGCCAGCATCAACGGCTCAACGCCTGGGCTGAACAGCTCGAACAGTTTGGGATCGATGAAGCTGTAGGTGATAGCTTCCTGATAGCCACGGGCTACGAGCAAGCGGCGCAGTGCCGGCAACTCGGCACGAGCCTCAGCTTTCGGCTGCGGCGCCAGGCGGGCTTGCGGATAGCGAACCGGCAAACGGTTATAGCCATACAGACGACCCAGTTCTTCGATCAGGTCGACTTCCAGGCTGATATCGAAACGGTGGCTTGGCACTTCCACACGCCACTGCCCTGCTTGCTCCAGCGTAATCTGCAGACCCAGGGCGCTGAGCAGGCGCTCAACTTCATCAGCCGCGATCTCAAGGCCGAGCATCTGACTGATGCGCTCGGCACGCAGAGTGATAGGCGCAATGTTTGGCAGGTGCTCCTGGCTGACCACTTCGATGATCGGCCCAGGCTCGCCACCGACGATCTCTAGCAACAGGCCGGTCGCACGCTCCATGGCTTCACGCGCCAACTGCCAATCAACACCGCGTTCGTAGCGGTGCGAGGAGTCGGTATGCAGACCATAGGAACGGGCCTTGCCTGCCACCGCGATGGTGTCGAAGAAAGCACTTTCGAGGAAAAGGTCACGGGTGCCGGCAGCGACACCGCTGTGCTCACCGCCCATCACACCAGCAATAGCCAAGGCGCGCTGATGGTCCGCGATGACCAGAGTATCGGCACGCAGGCTGACTTCCTGACCATCCAGCAGAACCAGCTTCTCGCCCTCTTCCGCCATGCGCACACGCACGCCGCCGTTGATCTCGTTGAGATCAAAGGCATGCATCGGCTGGCCGAGTTCAAGCATCACGTAGTTGGTGATGTCCACGGCTGCGTCGATACTGCGTACATCTGCACGCCGCAGACGCTCGACCATCCATAGCGGCGTAGGCTTGGACAGGTCAACATTGCGCACCACGCGACCGAGGTAGCGCGGGCAGGCTTTTGCCGCCAGCACTTCTACCGGGCGAACTTCGTCGTGTACCGCCGGCACAACGGCAACGACCGGGCGCGTAACCTCGGCGGCATACAGCGCACTGACTTCGCGCGCCAGGCCGGCCAGCGACAGGCAATCGCCGCGGTTCGGTGTCAGGTCGACTTCGATGCTGGCGTCGTCCAGATCAAGGTAGACACGGATGTCCTGGCCAACCGGCGCATCCGCCGGCAGCTCCATCAAGCCGTCATTGTCAGTGCTAATTTGCAACTCAGAAGCCGAGCAGAGCATGCCGCTGGACTCAACGCCACGCAGCTTGGCTTTCTTGATCTTGAAGTCGTCCGCTAGCTCGGCGTCGATCATGGCGAAAGGAATCTTCAGACCCGGGCGCACATTCGGCGCGCCACAGACCACCTGAAAAGTCTCAGTACCATTACTGACCTGGCAAACGCGCAGCTTGTCAGCATCCGGGTGCGGCTCGGTGCTCAGCACCTCGCCCACTACCACGCCACTGAATGCGCCGGCGGCCAGCGTCACGCTGTCAACCTCAAGACCGGCCATGGACAAACGAGCCACCAGCTCATCGCGGGAAACCTTCGGGCTTACCCAGCTGCGCAGCCACTGTTCACTGAATTTCATCCTGCTCTTCTCCTAGAAAACGGTTACGGGCATGCGGCCTAGCGAAATTGCGCGAGGAATCGCAGGTCGTTATCGAAGAACAGGCGCAAGTCGTTTACGCCGTAACGCAACATGGCCAGCCGTTCAACCCCCATACCGAAGGCAAAGCCCTGGTACTTCTCGGGATCGATGCCGGACATGCGCAACACATTGGGATGAACCATGCCGCAGCCCATGACTTCCAGCCAGCCAGTCTGCTTGCAGACGCGGCAGCCTTTGCCGCTACACATCACGCACTGCATATCGACTTCAGCCGATGGCTCGGTGAAGGGGAAGAAGGATGGACGGAAACGCACGCCCAGGTCTTTCTCGAAGAACACCCGGAGAAACTCTTCGATGGTACCTTTCAGGTCAGCGAAGCTGATGCCTTCATCTACCAGCAGGCCTTCGACCTGGTGGAACATCGGCGAATGGGTGATATCCGAGTCGCAACGATAGACACGGCCCGGGCAGACGATGCGGATCGGCGGCTGTTGCGTTTCCATGGTGCGAATCTGTACCGGTGAGGTATGGGTGCGCAGCAACATGTTCGCATTGAAATAGAAGGTGTCATGCATCGCCCGCGCCGGGTGGTGGCCAGGGATGTTGAGCGCCTCAAAGTTGTGATGATCGTCTTCTACCTCAGGGCCCTCGGCAATGCCGTAGCCAATATGAGTGAAGAACTGCTCGATGCGCTCCAGCGTCCGGGTGACCGGATGCAGGCCGCCAGAAGCCTGACCACGACCTGGTAGGGTAACGTCGATGAACTCAGCGGCGAGCTTGGCACTCAGCGCTGCCTGCTCAAGCAATTCCTTGCGAGCATTGAGCGAGTCCTGAACACGCTCCTTGGCCGCGTTGATCAGAGCGCCGACTTTCGGGCGATCTTCAGCCGACATGTTGCCCAGGGTCTTCATCACCTGGGTCAGCTCGCCTTTCTTGCCAAGATAATGAACCCGGATCTGCTCCAGGGCATTGACGTCTTCAGTGTGTTGCACGGCCTCTAGAGCTTGAGAGACCAGCGCATCCAGGTTTTCCATGTACAGACTCCAGATACGAAATAGGGGAAGAGCACGAAGGCTCTTCCCCTATTGGTGACGTTTAGCACCGGGCGAGCCCGGTGACTGTCGGGGACTTAAGCCAGTACGGCTTTCGCTTTCTCGACAATCGCAGCAAACGCCGCTTTTTCGTTCACTGCCAGATCAGCCAGAACCTTGCGGTCGATCTCGATTGCTGCCTTTTTCAAGCCAGCAATGAAACGGCTGTAAGACAAGCCGTTGATACGAGCGCCTGCGTTGATACGGGCGATCCACAGAGCACGGAACTGACGTTTTTTCTGACGGCGGTCACGGTAGGCATATTGGCCTGCCTTGATTACCGCTTGCTTGGCAACGCGGAACACGCGTGAGCGTGCGCCATAGTAGCCTTTAGCGAGTTTCAGAATTTTTTTATGACGACGGCGAGCAACAACGCCACGCTTAACACGAGCCATGAGTAACTTCCTCTAGTTCTTGACCGAAATTAACGAACGCGCAGCATGCGCGCCACCTTTGCCACGTCAGACGGATGCACCATGGTGCTACCGCGCAGTTGACGCTTACGCTTGGTGGACATTTTGGTCAGGATGTGGCTCTTGAAAGCGTGCTTGTGCTTGAAACCCGAAGCCGTTTTCAAGAAACGCTTCGCTGCACCGCTTTTGGTTTTCATTTTTGGCATGTTCGGATACTCCGCATTCAGTTGATAAACATAACCGCAAGGCCTGCCGTGCCCTGGTGGTTATTTCTTCTTTTTGGGGGCGATGACCATGATCAGCTGGCGTCCTTCCATCTTTGGATGCTGTTCAACAGAGCCGTATTCGAGCAGGTCACCTTCAACCCGCTTCAACAACTCCATGCCCAGCTCCTGATGCGCCATCTCACGGCCGCGGAATCGCAAGGATACCTTGGCCCTGTCCCCATCACTTAGGAAACGTACCAGGTTGCGTAGTTTTACCTGGTAATCCCCTTCCTCCGTCCCTGGACGAAACTTGATTTCTTTAACCTGCACTTGCTTCTGGTTTTTCTTCGCAGCAGCAACTTGCTTCTTCTTTTCGAAGATCGACTTGCCGTAGTCCATCACTCGGCAAACCGGCGGAACCGCGTCAGCGGAAATTTCCACCAAATCCAGCTTGGACTCTTCGGCGACTCTAAGCGCTTCATCAATCGAGACGATGCCAATTTGCTCGCCGTCTGCGCCAATTAACCGAACCTCGCGTGCCGAGATATTCTCGTTGATCGGGGCTTTCGGTGCAGCTCGTTTATCTTGTCTCATTTCACGCTTAATAATAATTACTCCGAATCATGGCGACCACGCCGGGAAACCGCCTGAGCGAGAAAATCTGCGAATTGGGCGACGGGCATTGAGCCCAGGTCAGCACCTTCTCGCGTACGCACGGCGACGGTTTGCATTTCAACTTCCCGATCTCCAATAACCAAGAGATAGGGAATCTTGAGCAAAGTATGCTCGCGGATTTTAAAGCCGATTTTTTCGTTTCTCAAGTCAGACTTGGCACGGAACCCGCTTTGATTGAGCTTTTTTTCAATCTCGAGAGCAAAATCAGCCTGTTTATCGGTGATATTCAATATCACAGCCTGAGTTGGCGCCAGCCAAGCCGGGAATGCACCCTCGTAGTGCTCGATCAGCATGCCAATAAAGCGCTCGAAAGAACCCAGAATGGCGCGATGCAGCATCACCGGGTGCTTACGGCTGTTGTCCTCGCTGACGAATTCAGCCCCCAGACGCACTGGCAGGTTGAAATCGAGCTGCAGGGTACCGCATTGCCAGACCCGACCGAGACAATCTTTTAGAGAAAACTCGATCTTAGGGCCGTAAAACGCACCTTCACCCGGTTGCAAGTCATAAGGCAGACCAGCGCTGTCCAGCGCAGCGGCCAATGCAGCCTCGGCACGATCCCACAACTCATCGGAACCCACGCGCTTTTCCGGGCGAGTGGACAGCTTGAGCTGGATATCCTGGAAACCGAAGTCCGCATAGACATCCAGGGTCAGTTTGATGAACGCCGCGGACTCAGCCTGCATCTGCTCTTCCGTACAGAAGATATGCGCGTCGTCCTGGGTGAATGCACGCACACGCATGATGCCGTGCAATGCACCGGACGGCTCGTTACGGTGGCAGGCACCGAACTCGGCCAGACGCATCGGCAGCTCGCGATAGCTTTTCAGCCCCTGATTGAACACCTGCACGTGGCACGGGCAGTTCATCGGCTTGATCGCGTAATCGCGATTTTCCGACTCGGTGGTGAACATGTTCTCGGCGTAATTGGCCCAGTGCCCGGATTTCTCCCACAGGCTGCGATCAACCACCTGGGGCGTCTTGATCTCTAAGTAGCCGTTGTCGCGCTGCACTTGGCGCATATACTGCTCAAGCACCTGATACAGGGTCCAGCCATTCGGATGCCAGAACACCATGCCTGGCGCTTCCTCCTGGGTATGGAACAGATTCAGACGCTTGCCGATTTTACGGTGATCGCGCTTCTCGGCCTCTTCGATGCGCTGAACGTACGCGGCCAGCTGCTTTTTATCGGCCCAAGCGGTGCCATAAATGCGCTGTAGCTGCTCGTTCTTGGCATCGCCACGCCAGTAGGCGCCCGACAGCTTGGTCAGCTTGAAGGCTTTGAGGAAACGAGTGTTAGGCACGTGCGGGCCACGGCACATGTCGAGATATTCTTCGTGGTAGTACAGGCCCATTTCCTGCGTCTCGGGCATGTCTTCGACCAGACGCAGCTTGTACTCTTCGCCTCGAGCCTTGAACTCGGCAATCACCTGATCACGCGGGGTCATCTTCTTGATGACGTCGTATTCCGTATCGATCAGTTGCTGCATACGCTGCTCGATGGCCGCCACATCCTCCAAAGTGAAGGGGCGCTCATAGGCGATGTCGTAATAGAAGCCTTCATCGATGACCGGACCGATCACCATCCGAGCTGTCGGATAGAGCTGCTTGACCGCATGACCGATCAGGTGTGCACAGGAGTGACGGATGATCTCCAGCCCCTCCTCGTCTTTCGCCGTGATGATCTGCAGAGTCGCATCGCCGTCGATCAGGTCGCAGGCGTCGACCAAGGTTCCGTTGACCTTGCCCGCCAGGGTGGCCTTGGCCAGGCCTGCGCCAATGGATAGAGCTACCTCAGCCACAGAGACCGGGTGATCGAACGAACGCTGGCTGCCGTCGGGAAGAGTAATAACAGGCATGGCGCTTCCTCTCCTAGTGGTGACCCCTACCAAAGGTCACGTGGGTTGGGATGAGCCAGTACGCGATTCGGCGGTATGCCCGCCTCACAGTGGCAGGAGCCCGAAGGCCAACCTGAACCGAACCGCAGTCACTGGGAATTTGAAGAATTGGGGATGCTTCCAGAAAGCCGAAGCCCTGACAAGCGCCCAATAAAAAAGGGTCGCCTGAGCGACCCTTTTTTAATTTGGTAGGCACGATTGGACTCGAACCAACGACCCCCACCATGTCAAGGTGGTGCTCTAACCAGCTGAGCTACGTGCCTGCAATGGAGGCGCATTCTACGGAGACACGAGAAAGTGTCAATACTTTTTTCGCTAACTCTCTGAATAAGCGTATTTTTTACCGTTCAACCTGGCGTTTAATATTTTGCACAGGGTACTAGCCGGGCATTTTCAACTCGGGTAGCATCGTCACATCCGTAAAAAATATAAAACAGAGGTTGCAAGATGGCACACACCCCTTATCCGCAGTCCTATTACGCCGCATCGGCCAACCCGGTTCCAGTTCGCCCAGAACTGGCCGGCGAAGTGGAGACGGACGTCTGCGTTGTAGGTGCCGGCTATACCGGGCTATCCACCGCCCTGTTCCTGCTGGAAAACGGTTTCAAAGTCACCCTATTGGAAGCGGCGAAAGTCGGCTTTGGTGCCTCCGGGCGTAACGGCGGGCAGATCGTTAATAGCTACAGCCGCGACATCGACGTGATTGAGCGCACTGCCGGCCCCAAACAAGCGCAACTGCTCGGGCAGATGGCGTTCGAAGGCGGCCGCATCATTCGTGAACGCATCGCCAAGTACGACATCCAGTGCGACCTGAAAGATGGCGGCGTGTTCGCCGCAATCACCAATAAGCAGATGGGCCACCTCGAAGCGCAGAAAAAGCTCTGGGAGCGCTATGGTCACACCCAACTGGAGCTGATGGACGCCAAGCGCATCCGTGAAGTCGTCGCGACCGAGAATTACATCGGCGGCATGCTGGATATGAGTGGCGGCCACATCCACCCGCTGAATCTGGCGCTGGGCGAAGCCGCTGCTGTCGAATCCCTGGGCGGGAGCATTTATGAGCAATCGCCGGCCATTCGTATCGAACGTGGCGCCAACCCAGTGGTACACACCCCGCAAGGCCGGGTAAGAGCCAAATTCGTAGTGGTCGCGGGTAACGCCTACCTCGGTAACCTGATCCCTGAACTGTCGGCCAAGTCGATGCCTTGCGGCACCCAGGTACTCACCACCGAACCGCTGAGCGACGAAGTGGCCAAGAGCCTGCTGCCGCAAGACTATTGCGTCGAAGACTGCAATTACCTGCTCGATTACTACCGCCTCAGCGGTGACAAGCGCCTGATCTTCGGCGGCGGCGTGGTCTATGGCGCCCGTGACCCGGCGAATATCGAAGCGATCATCCGCCCGAAACTGATCAAGACTTTCCCGCAGCTAAAGAACGTCAAGATCGACTACGCCTGGACCGGCAACTTCCTGCTGACCCTCTCGCGCCTGCCCCAGGTCGGCCGCCTTGGCGACAACATCTACTACTCGCAAGGCTGCAGCGGCCACGGCGTGACTTACACACACCTGGCCGGCAAGGTGCTGGCAGAGTCCCTGCGCGGTCAAGCCGAGCGTTTCGACGCCTTTGCCGGCCTGCCGCATTACCCCTTCCCTGGCGGCCGTCTGTTCCAAGTGCCGTTCAGCGCCCTGGGGGCTTGGTACTACACCCTGCGTGACAAACTCGGGGTCTGAGCCCAGAGCAAAGAACAACGGCGCCTTAGGGCGCCGTTTTAGTTTGTGAGCTAGATGATGAGCGCTCGACGGTTCGATAAGCGTTACTCGCCGCGAGCTTTTGTCCGGCTTGCTCCAGTTCTGTCGCGCCAGTCAACCAGCGCTGCCGATCCACGTTAGCCGGCAGTTGCGCCGGCGCCTGAACCAGAACGGCCCAATGCCCGACAGCGTTCCAGGCTGACTCGAAGTCATCGAAATCCATCGACAAACGTCGACTCATCCCCGAGCGCAACAGCAGTGTCTGCTCCGCGCGGTCATAGCCAATCAGTACCGCATAGCGCGGCACCGATACCCAGCCAAAGCCATTATTGAAGCGAACCAATACCGGGAAACCTGCCGCGATCTGGGTCAGCAGCTCCGGAAGATCTGCCTCTAGGGGATAGACCAGCAGGCCATGTTCATTCACCACTCGCTGCATATTCTGTTGCAGCCGAGCCTCGCTCCCTGGCAGCTGCAATTTCTTGGCGATCAGCCCAGGCGTCGTGACGACACCTTGTTGCGAAAGCAGAATCGCCAGAGCCCCAGGAGCCCCCTCATAAGCGGTCTGCGCAAAGAAGGGTACACCGCTCAGCTCCACCCGTTCAGGCAAAGCTTGGATGGTCGGTGCTACGGCCGAATTCATGCAGCCGGCAAGTGGCAGCAACAGCGCAAATGCCAGCAGCACGGGACGAGGAGAACGAAAAGAATTTCGACGGAAGAAAGGCAAGTTCAAGGCTCACTTCGGCAACGCCAGGCGACTCATCAGCCTGGCAAGAACGGCGATCATACTGCTGTAGGGTGGATAACGCTCTTTTATCCACCAGCGAAGCAGCCTGGACGCCCCATGGTGGAAAACCGCTGCGCGGATTTTCCACCCTACGCGAACGCAAAGGGCTCCGTAGGGTGGACAACGCTTTGCTTGTCCACCGACTCCTGCACCGACGGGCCCACCAAACAAAAACAACACGACACTCTCAGCCAGTCATTAGCTTTTGCCGCGCGGGTTTCACCCGCCCTATAAGGCTTCAGGAGCTCCCACTGAACCTTGTACTAAGCTGAACAATTGCCCGTATCAGTTACGGGCTAATGAAGGCTACTGAAGGACGCGGCCAGACAAGGCGCTGAATGTGGTTCGAGGCATGTGCCTGTTGCCGCCAGGCGTTAGCCAGGGCATTTGTCTCTAGAGGGTGCGAATACCCGAAGAGGGGACAAACATGAACAACTATCTGATTTCAAAGCTGACTTTGGCTATTTCACGGCGAACGTTCCTGCACAGGAGCGCGGTGATAGCCGGGGGCGCGCTGCTGGCCGGGCCCGGTTTTGCTGCGCAGCAAAACTGTCGTCCCACCGAGTCCGAGATCATCGGTCCGTACTATCGGTTCGGCGCGCCATTTCGCGCCCGCCTGGCAGGCCCCGACGAGCCCGGTGACCGGCTTGTTCTGACCGGCACGGTGTTCAGCTCAGACTGCCACACCCCCCTCCCCAAGGCATTGATCGAGGTGTGGCAAGCGAATCACGCTGGCTTCTATGACACCAACAAGCCCGGCAACTTCACCGAGACTACGACCTTCCACTTGCGGGGGATGCTGTACACCAATGAAAAAGGGCAATACGAGATTGAGACCATTGTGCCGGGCCGATACCCGATCCCGCCAAATCTCCCCGGGCTCGAGAAATACGCGGGGCTGACGCGACCTGCCCATATCCACATGCGCTTCATGGAATCGCTGCACGTTCCGGTTACGACGCAGCTCTATTTCAAGGGCGACCCCTTCATTGCGAATGATCCATGGGCCGGCCACAAACCCTCTTTGGCCATTGATTTAAAACAGGACGGAAAGCTACGCCGTGGTGTTTTTGACGTCGTACTCGCCAGGGCGCTATAGAAGGCACGCCTAACACGCCAGCGTGTCGAAACTGCGAACTGCCGCTTACAGATACCAGCGGTATTCGCGCGCACCGATCTCTTGCATAAAGGCCAGATGGTCCTGGCGCTTGTTCTCGCAGTAGACCTCGACAAACTCCGCGCCCAGGCCCGCGCGCAGCTGTGGCTGGTGCTGCATGGCACGCACCGCCTGGAGCATGTCCAACGGGAAGTCGATGCCGCTGTTGCGGTCTTCGTTGAGCGGCGCGATCGGCTCGCGGCCGGCGGCCAAGCCCTCCTCCAGGCCAACCAGAATCGCCGCCAGGACCAGATAAGGGTTAGCATCGGCGCCGGCCAGGCGATGTTCGATCCGCAGGTTCTGCGGGTCCGACTCGGGAATCCGCACGCAGGCATCGCGATCCTCGAAGCCCCAACTGGCTTGCGTCGCCGCGTTCACCGCGCCGCCAAAACGGCGTAGGGCGTTCTGGTTCGGCGCGAAGATCGGCATGCAATGGGGCAGCAGCTCCAGACAACCGGCCACCGCATGGCGCAGCGCCTGCTGCTGGTTAGCCGCCAGCAGGTTGTTACCCGCCGCGTCGTAGAGGCTGACATGCACGTGCATGCCGCTCCCCGGGTGCTGCAGGTAAGGCTTAGCCATAAAGCTGGCGCGGTAGCCGTGCTTGAGGGCCACACCACGGGTGCTGCGGCAAAACAGAGCAGCCCAGTCGGCGGCACGCAGGCCGTCATCGAGGTGACCGAAATTGATCTCGAACTGGCCAGGGCCGAGCTCGGCGGTGATCACCGTGGTATCGATGCCCTGGGCCCGCGCCGCCTCGACCATATCATCGAGCACCGGGGCGAAGCGCGACAGCCGCTCGATGTGCATATTCGGCTGATCGTCCGCATCGTCCGTCAGCAGATCGCGGGGGAACTGCGGCTGGCCATCGCGCAGCTGTTTATCGAACAGGTAGAACTCCAGCTCGAAGGCCACCACCGGGTGGATGCCTTTGCTCCGCAGGCGCGCCAGCACCTGCGCCAAGACTTCGCGCGGCTCGAAGACGATCGGCGCCTCGGTGCCATCCGAGGTAATCAACATCTGCCCCAACGGCTGTGCTTCCCAGCTCACCGGTTTGAGCGTACCGGGCACCAGGCGGCGCCGGGCATCCGGGTCGCCGTCGTTGAAGCAGTAGTCGCCAATCTTGAACAGCCCGCCCTGGACGCCCAGCAGCACGCAGTTCTGCGGCAGCTTGAGGGCACTGCCAGCGGCCACCTTCTCAAGCATCTCCAGCGGATAGCGCTTGCCATAGAAATGCCCGGGAATATCCAGGGAAATCAGGTCGACGTAGCGCACCTCGGGGTAGCGCTGGCGAAAAGCACGAACCTCGGCCAGCAGGTCAGAGCAGACAGCATTCATCGTTGTTCTTCCTTCGATCTTTGTAAGAGTCATCAGGTGTAAACCCAGAGAACCCGGGTGGGCTGTTCGGTGAGGTTGCCGTAGCGACAACGGGTGTGGCTGGCCAGTTGAAAACTGTCGCCAGGAAACAAGGTGACCGGCTCGTCGTTATCGCCCAGCCACAGCGTCAACTCCCCTTCCAGGACATAGCCGCCCTGCTCAGAGCTGTCGCTCAAGTGCCGCTCGCCACTGTTGGCGCCGGCCTCCAGTTGGCTTTCGAGCATGGAGAAGGTGGCCGACATCTTCGGCGAGACCAAAATGTCGGTAATCCCGTTGGCGAAATACAGCGTGCGCCGCTCATCCGGCCGGGTAACCCAAGGCAATTCCTTAGGCTTGGGCAAGCTATAGAAATAGGTGGTCGGCACCCCGAGGGTTTCGCTGATCGCCGTCAAATCCGCCACGGTGGGGCGCGACAAACCGCGCTCGACTTGCGAGAGAAAACCTACCGAGCGGCCGATTTTGTCGGCCAGTTCCTTCAGGGTGTATTTCTTGTGCTTGCGCAGGTCGTGAATAAGGATCGCCAAAGCGGCGATTTCTTCTTGCTTGTTCATGCCAAGAGCTCCAAAAGATTGCTCATCAAATGCTGTCGCGCAGTCGGTACCAGGCCTTGCCGATGGCCTCCAATGGGGCTGCCAGGTGTTTGCCGCCGGGGAAGCTGCCGTTGCTCAGCCCTTGGTACAGGGCCAGGTCATCCGCCTGACCGAGAATCGCGTCGGCCACCGCGCGGGCGCCAGCCAGGGTCGGGAGCACGCCATGTCCGGAATAGCCCTGCAGCCAATAGAGGTCGCCGCGGCGGCCGAGGTCTGGAGTGCGCTTGAGCGTGAGGTCGATATGCCCACCCCAGGCAAACTCCAACTCGACGCCCTTGAGCTGCGGGAAGACCCGCTGCAAATAGGGCCGGGTCGCCGCCGCGATGTCCTTCGGCATGCCGCCCAGGTAGGTGCAACCGCCACCGAACAGCAGACGGTTACCCGGCGTGCGGCGGAAGTAATCGAGGACGAACTGGTTATCGGTGACGCAGACGTTGCTCGGTAGCAGCGCCGTCGCCTGCTCTGCCGTCAGCGGCGCGGTGGCCACCTGATAGGTGCCGACCGGCAGAACACGACTGGCCAACTGTGGCTCGAGTCGATCGATATAGGCATTGCAGGCCAGCACCAGCACATCCGCACGGATGCGCCCGCGTTCGGTGGTCACCAGATACTGACCGCCTTCTTCGCGGTAGCTCAACGCCTTGCTCTGCTCATGGATGTTCCCGCCGGCGCACTCGATGGCGGCAGCCAGGCCGAGCGCCAATTTCAGCGGATTCAGATGGCCGCCTTCGGGGTCGAACAGGCCCGCCTGATAGCGCTCGCTGGCGACCCACTGCGGCAACTCTGCGCGCGGGATAAAGCGCAGACCGTCATGCCCCCACTTGTGGCTGGCCTCGTGCTGCCATTCGGTCAGCAGGCTTACCCGCCGCGGCATCACCGAGGTCCACAGGTGGCCGGCCCGGTAATCGCAATCGAAGTCGTGGCGCGCGGGCAACTCACGCAACTCCTGCGCGGCCCAGCGCATGCTGTCCCACAGCCGCCGTGCGCGTTCATAACCGAGCGCCGCCTCCAGCGGCGGCATATCGCAGGACCAGCCGAGAATCGCCTGCCCCCCATTGCGCCCCGAGGCCGCCCAGGCGACTCGGCTGGCTTCCAGCACCGTCACGCGCTTGCCGGCCAGGGCCAAGCGCAAGGCCGTGTGCAGGCCGCTGAAGCCGGCGCCGATGATCAGCACCTCGGTGCTTTGTTCACCTTCCAGAGCGGCTCGAGTCGACAAGCGATCAGCGCAACTGTGGGCGTAATAGCTGGCGATGTGCTGGCTGGATTGCTGAAACATACAGGTCTAATGAAATTATGTTTTTATAATTTCATGTAAAACTACCCTTAAAATTTCATGATGGCAACGCCCCAGCAAAAATACTCTGACCCGCTCAGGCGACAACTATCCTGACACCGGGGGGGCAACGGCATGTACGACTTCATCATCATCGGCGGTGGCATCATTGGCATGTCCACGGCCATGCAGTTGATCAAGGCCTATCCAGACAGCAGGATGCTGTTGCTGGAAAAGGAGTCCGGGCCGGCCCAGCATCAAACTGGCCATAACAGCGGCGTGATCCACGCGGGCGTCTATTACACGCCCGGCAGCCTGAAGGCCAAGTTCTGCCTGGAGGGTAATCGGGCCACCAAGGCCTTCTGTGACCAGCACGGCATCCGCTACGACGAGTGCGGCAAGCTGTTGGTGGCGACCAACGAGCTGGAAATGCAACGGATGAAAGCGCTCTGGGAGCGTACCGCGGCCAATGGCTTGGAGCGGCACTGGTTGTCTGCCGGGCAGTTGCGTGAGCGTGAGCCAAACATCCGCGGGATCGGCGGGATATTCGTGCCCTCCAGCGGCATAGTGAATTATGCCGAGGTCACCGCCGCCATGGCCCGCGAGTTCCAGAAGTGCGGCGGCGAGATTCGCTACGGCACCGAGGTCAGCGGTCTGGAAGAACGCCCCACGGAAATGCGAGTGAAAACCAAGACCGGCGAATTCAGCGGCCGCTTCATGGTCACCTGTTCGGGGCTGATGGCCGACCGCATGGTGCGCATGCTCGGCCTCGATCCGGGTTTCAGCATTTGCCCCTTCCGCGGCGAATACTATCTGCTGCCCGAGCAGCACAACCGCATCGTCAACCACCTGATTTACCCGATCCCGGACCCGGCGATGCCGTTCCTCGGCGTGCACCTGACCCGCATGATTGATGGCAGCGTCACCGTCGGCCCGAATGCGGTGCTGGCGCTCAAGCGCGAGGGCTACCGCAAACGCGACATTTCCCTGGCCGACACCTTCGCCATGCTGACCGACCCAGGCATCCTCAAGGTGCTCAAAGACAACCTGCGCCCCGGCCTGATCGAGATGAAGAACTCGCTGTTCAAGCGTGGCTATCTGCAGGAAGTGCGCAAGTATTGCCCAAGCCTCAGGGTGCAGGATCTCAAACCCTACCCGGCCGGGGTCCGCGCCCAAGCGGTCTCCGAGGATGGCAAGCTGATCGAGGACTTCCTGTTCCGCAATACCCGACGCAGCGTCAACGTCTGCAACGCACCGTCACCGGCGGCGACCTCCGCACTGCCGATCGGCGCTTACATCATCGAGCAAATCGACGCTCAGTTGCTGGCCCTGCCGGGCTTTGGCAAAGCCCAGCAATCCGCCTCGCCAACCTAACCCCCTGGCTTGTCACTCCCCTCGAGAGCGTGCCATAAACCAGCCAGTTTCCTCGCTGCCAGAAAAAGACATCCAGTATCAATTGCACCCTTACACCAATGCCCGCCTGCACCAGGAAGTCGGCCCGCTGATCATCGAGCGTGGCGAAGGCATCTACCTGTATGACGACCAGGGCAAAGCCTATATCGAAGCGATGGCTGGTTTGTAGCCGAAACCCAGCGTTTCGACAGCGCTGGGTTTCACTGCGTTCCACCCAGCCTACCAGGCTGTGCCTACGACTATCAGGCTTTACTCCGGCGGCATCGCACTTAACTAACTGTCCATCGACTGCGGGACAGACCATCCTTTGCGATTTCTGGAGTGGGAAACTCCATATGGAAAGCCGTCCACCCATTACTGGAGGTACACCAGATCCTGCCGTGGTGTGCTTCAACGATAGAACGGGTGATGGCTAGGCCCAAACCGGCGTTACTGGGACTGCCTTCGCGTCGAGCGGGGTCAACGCGGTAGAACCTGTCGAATAGCCTTTCCAGGTACTCAGGAGGGATGGTTTCACCAGGGTTTTCCACGGTCAGCACTGTGGAAAGGTTGTTCTGGCGGATATGCACACTGATGGTTTTACCCTGCGGGGTATATCGCAGGGCATTGGAAAGGAGGTTCGAAATGGCGCGATGCAGCATCAGGACATCGCCTTGAATACTTCCGGAACCAGACAGCTCAAGCTCAATGCCGCGTTCGTCAGCCAGCAGGTAGTAATACTCAAGCAGCTTATCCACCACCCCCTCGAGGGCAATCCGCTTGCGCTCGGGAATGATCAAGCCGTTGTCCGCCTTGGCCAGGAACAGCATGTCATCGATCATCCGGGACATGCGCTTCAAGTCATCCAGGTTCGAGTAAAGATTTTCCTCGTAGTCCTCGATGTTTCTCTTTCTGGAAAGAACTACCTCCGTGTGCGTCATCAGGTTGCTGACCGGTGTACGCAGCTCATGGGCAATGTCGGCGGAAAAGTTGGAGAGCCTTACGAAGGCGTCGTCCAGCCTTGCCAGCATGGCGTTGAATGAGGAAACCAGCTGCTGTAGCTCCAAAGGAATAGGCGCCATTGGGATGCGCTCCTTGAGCGACTTGGCCGACATTGAAGCCGCTAGAGCGGTCACCTGCCGTATAGGGCGCAAGCCACTCCGTGCCACTACCCACCCGAGTCCGGCACTCACGAGAGCACTGATTACCAGGCCTATCCAGAACCAACGCTGCAGGGTCACAAAGAAGGACATGTGATGGGTGACATCGAGAACCAGCATCACAGTCAGGGGCTGCTCCTGTCCGGTAACCGCTACCTGCGCGGTCATGCCGCGAAACATGTGCTCTTGGTCCTGCCACTCCCAATCACGCGGGCCTACGGCGGAACGGAACCGCTCGGGAATGCTCAGCGGTGCCGGATCGGCAAATAATACCTTGCCGTTGCCGTCCAGAATGATCGCCGTGAGCTCTCGATGCGCCCCAAGCAATGCCTGCAATTGCGGCCTCGCCTCAGCGAAAGCGTCAAGGCTAGGCAGCTCCCCCAAAATACTTTGGCTGGCCTGCAGTTTCTCGACCAGCGTGTGCTGATCGAGTGATTTGAAGTGCAGTTGGCTGAGATGGTTGAAGCTGAGCCCTGCCGCAGTCAGCACCGCAGTGACCGCGAGCATGAACATCAAGCTCAGGCGTGCGGTCAGGGAAAGCCTCTTCATGCCGACTCCGGCGTGTCGAGCATGTAACCCATTCCGCGGACGGTGTGGATCAGTTTGAGTTCGAAAGCGTCATCGATCTTCGCTCTAAGTCGCCTGACAGCCACCTCGATGACGTTGGTGTCGCTGTCGAAATTCATGTCCCAGACTTGCGATGCGATCAGTGACTTCGGCAACACCTCACCCCGCCGACGAAGGAGCAGCTCAAGAAGGGCGAACTCTTTTGCCGTGAGGTCGATGCGCTTGCCTGCGCGAATGGCTCTGCGCTTCATCAGGTCGACCTCAAGGTCAGCGATCTTCATGTGGGTCTGGGACGGGGCACTGCTACCCCGGCGCAAGAGGGTCCGAACCCTGGCCAGCAGCTCGGAAAAGGCGAAGGGCTTGATCAGGTAGTCGTCAGCGCCAAGCTCGAGCCCCTTCACCCGATCCTCCACCCGGTCACGCGCAGTCAGGAAGAGCACGGGGACATCTTTGCCCGCCGCACGAACCATCCGCAGCACTTCCCAGCCATCCAGGCCCGGCATCATGACGTCCAGAATCAGCAGGTCATAGGCTTCGCTTAGAGCGTGCTGAAGGGCGTCCGTACCGCTGGTCACCCGATCGACATTGAACCCGGCCTCGCTCAGGCCCTGTTGCACATAGGTACCAATTTTCGGTTCGTCTTCAGCTACCAGGAGTTTCATGGGGGTGGTTCTCAAGCGAATGACGACTTGAGTTTGCAGCGAATAGCGCCAACCAACCAGCAACTTACAGAAATGTAATCTTGGCTTCAGCTCTCTGTCAGGAATGACTGTCTAGGGTGCACTCGTGAGCACTGGAAATGTACTCTCCCTGCTCCCCATTGGACATTTACTCAGAGCGCCGGCCTCGAGTTCGCCTGCAACGTTCCTGGCCCTTACCAATCAGGGATGGTCGGCCAGATCACAGTGAAGTAACACCGAGTTGATGTGCATCAAGTCATCACAATGGGCGTTGTCTACTCTCAGTCGCTAAGATCAGAGCAACGCCTGCTGATACAGCTGATGGGTACTGAATCATGACGAATCCGCATCACTCGGCTAACACCTCCCCACCCTTGTGGAAGAGCAAGGCTGGAATCGCGCTGATCATGCTGGTGGTCATCGGCGTGTTCTATGTCGCTCGAGAGCACTACGGCCACATCTCGCAGATTCTGCCCTACCTGATTCTGCTGCTATGCCCCCTAATGCATTTGTTCGGACACAACCATGGGGCTCATGCACATCACGGGGATGCAGCAGAAACCTCCAAGAACGAGAAAAGGCATTAGCCCATGCACACCTCTTCGTGCGATCACGACCATTCCCATCATGGTGAGCAGCAACATGGGGGCCTGCACGATCCGGTGTGCGGCATGGCTGTCAGTAACGACAGTCAGTTCAGCGAGCAATACGAGGGGCAGACGTATCAATTCTGCAGTCAGAAGTGCCAGGAGAAGTTTCGAGTTGAACCCCAGCACTATGCCGGGCATCAGCACAGCACCGATCACACAGGCCATGCCCATGATTCGCCTGCACAACCGGTAATTGGAGCAACTGAATACACCTGCCCGATGCATCCGGAGATTCGCCAGGCGGGGCCTGGCACCTGCCCCAAATGCGGTATGGCATTGGAGCCCGTCATGCCTGAGCTGGAGGAAGAGGACAACCCCGAGCTCAGAGACTTCACCCGCCGCTTCTGGTGGTCATTGCCGCTGACGGTGATCGTGACGGTTCTGGCGATGGCAGGCCATTCGCTGCCGATCCTCCATGACGCCACGCAGAACTGGGTCGAGCTGATTATTGCGACACCAGTGACCCTGTGGGCAGGTTGGCCCTTCTTTGTGCGAGGAGTGGTATCCATCCGTCAGCGCAGCCCGAACATGTGGACCTTGATCGGACTCGGGACAGCGGCCGCCTATCTCTACAGTGTCGCTGCGACACTATTCCCCCAGGTGTTCCCCGAAACCTTCATGCAAGACGGGCGCATTGGCGTCTACTTCGAAGCGGCCGCGGTGATCATTTCCCTGACCCTATTGGGGCAAATGCTTGAACTCAAAGCGCGCTCGCAAACCTCCGCGGCCATCAAGTCTCTTCTGGGGCTGGCCCCGAAGACGGCTCGCCGGATCAACCCGGATGGTCAGGAGGAGGACATCCCCCTTACCCATGTGCACCAGGGTGACCATCTCCGTGTGCGCCCGGGTGAAAAGGTCCCCGCCGATGGCATCGTCCTAGAAGGCGAAAGCGCCGTCGATGAGTCCATGCTGACCGGCGAACCCGTGCCGGTGATGAAGAGACCTCGGGACACCCTGATCGGGGCCACGCTCAACACCCACGGCAGTCTGGTGATGGAGGCGCAGAAGGTAGGCGCCGAAACCGTGCTGTCGCAGATCGTGCAAATGGTCGCCCGCGCACAGCGCTCGAAAGCCCCCATGCAACGCATGGCAGACGCCATCGCCGGGTACTTCGTGATGGGCGTAATCGCAATCGCCTTGCTCACCTTTTTGGGGTGGGGACTTTTCGGTCCCGAACCCAGCTGGGTGTTTGGCCTGATCAACGCGGTGGCCGTGCTGATCATCGCCTGCCCCTGTGCCCTTGGTCTCGCCACGCCTATGTCGATCATGGTGGCCACTGGCAAGGCCGCTGGCAGCGGCGTGCTGTTCAGAGACGCCAGCGCCATCGAAAATCTGTGCAAGATCGACACGCTGATCGTCGACAAGACCGGCACGTTAACCGAGGGACGCCCGGTCTTTCATAGCGTGGAAGCTACTCCCGAGTTCGATTCCCGTGAGGTGCTACGCCTGGCTGCCAGCCTCGATCAAGGCAGCGAACACCCGCTGGCCCATGCGATTGTCGATCACGCGCGGGCGGCGGGGATTGCTCTGACCAAGCCGGAAGAGTTCGAGTCCGGCTCAGGCATCGGTGTCCGCGGCCAGGTAGAGGGTAAACAGCTTCAGCTCGGCAACACCACCTTGATGGAAGACGCGGGGTTGGACATCGCTCCGCTGAGAGACCGTGCTGAGCTGCTCCGACTTGAAGGCATCAGCATCATGTACCTGGCGGTCGACGGTGCGCTGGCCGGCCTCCTGGCGGTATCTGATCCAATCAAACCGAGTTCCAAGGAGGCGGTGGCCAAGCTACAGGAGGAGGATGTTAAGGTCATCATGGCCACCGGCGATGGCTTCACAACGGCACGTGCTGTCGCCAAGCAATTGGGCATCGAGGAAGTCCACGGCGAAGTGAAACCCCAGGACAAGGAGAAGCTGGTTGCCGACCTACAGGGATATGGCCGGCGAGTCGCGATGGCCGGCGATGGCATCAACGATGCCCCCGCGTTGGCGCGTGCGGAGGTAGGGATCGCCATGGGGACCGGCACCGATGTCGCGATGAATAGCGCCCAAGTGACCCTGGTGAAAGGCGACCTGATGGGCATTCTGCGCGCGCGGACGTTGTCCGTGGCCACCGTGAAGAACATGCGCCAGAACCTGGGATTCGCCTTCCTCTACAACGCCATGGGTATACCGCTGGCGGCAGGTTTGCTCTATCCCCTGACCGGCCATCTGCTGTCGCCGATGATTGCGGCTCTGGCCATGAGTGTGAGCTCTGCTTCGGTTGTGTTTAACGCACTTCGCCTACGGCGGGTTGTAATCGGCTGAATCGGCAAGTCGAAAATTTAGCGCGACAGGCGCGAACTGCTGACCCGTTACCGTGTTCCAGGACCGACAAGCTCCTTGTGGGTCGGCCCGTACGGTATAGAGCGCTGTGCCCTGCAGATCAGTCGCGAAGTGGGTGCAGAGGACTTTCACAATCGTTGGGCCGAGCCCCGGGAGCGTGGCTGATGCTGACCGTCAATCTGGGACCGCTAACCTTGGCCGTACCCCACCTGCTGCTAATCGGCAGTCTGCTGCTGGCGGCGCTGACCGGTTGGTGGCTCGGTCGGGACAGCGCACGCAACCCCGAACAGCAGCTGTTCCGGCTGCTGCTGGTTGCCTTATTGGTGGCTCGCTTGGCCTTCGTGGTGGGTTATTTCGAGCACTATCAGGGTGAGTTCTGGCGGGTGGTGGACATTCGCGACGGTGGCTTCATCGCCTGGCCCGGCGTGACCACGGCGCTGCTGCTGGGTGGCTGGCAGGCCTGGCGCGACCGCGGATTGCGCAAACCGCTCGGCGTGGCGCTGGCGGTCGGCGTGCTGAGCTGGGGCTTCGGCAATCTCGCCAGGCATGCCTTCGAGCAAGGCACACGGCTGCCCGAACTGGCACTACGCGATAACCGCGGCGCTCCAGTAGCGCTGCAGGACTATGTTGGCAAGCCTCTAGCAGGCCGTTGAAAAAGGTAGCGAGCGACGGCTAGGCAAGGCGAAATCAGCCGAAAAAGCGCAGTTTACGTGCTGTAAATGAGCATTTTTAGGCTGATTTCAACGCCGCATAGCCTAGTGCAGTAGTTTTTCAACGGCCTGCTAGTGATCAACCTCTGTGCGACCTGGTGTCCGCCCTGCCGGCGGGAAATGCCGGTGCTCGCCGAGGCTCAGGCCAAGGAAGAGGCTCTGACCTTCCTGTTCGTCAATCAGGGCGAGGGCGACGGCGAAATCCTCCGCTTCCTCGAGGCCGGCGGATTGGATCTGGAGAATGTGCTGCTCGACAGCGGCGGACGCCTCGGCCAGCACGTCGGCTCCATGACCCTGCCTACCACGCTGTTCTACGACGCCGAAGGCCGCCAGATCGGCAACCATCTCGGCGAACTGTCCCGCGCGAGCCTCGCTCGCGCGCTGGAAAATTTGCGAGAGAGTACCCAGCCATGATGCGTTTCAAGTACTTACCCATTTTTCTGACGGTCTTGAGCCTGCTGGCCTTGCCCGTGGCAGTCACCCAGGCCGAGGAGCTGCCAGCCCCGATCAAGGCAATAGAGGCCCGCGGCGCGACCATCGTCGGCCCGTTCGACGCGCCGAGCGGCCTGCGAGGTTATGCCGCTCGCTACAACGGTCAGGGCATAGCGCTCTATCTCACTGCGGATGGCAAGCATGTGCTGATCGGAACCCTATTCGATGCCCTGGGCGAGGACCTGACTCGTGCGCCGTTGGACAAGCTGGTTTATGAACCGCTGGCCAAGGAGATGTGGGCGCGCATGGAGAACAGCACCTGGATCGCCGATGGCAGCGACGATGCCCCGCGCATCGTCTACATGTTCTCCGACCCGAACTGTCCCTACTGCAACATGTTCTGGAACCAGGCGCGGCCCTGGGTCGAATCCGGCAAGGTACAAGTGCGCCACATCATGGTCGGCATGCTGCGCGCCGACAGCGCCGGCAAATCCGCCGCACTGCTGACTGCCAAACAGCCGGAAGCGGCGCTGAAGGAGCATGAAGCCGCCGGCAATGCCAGCAAGCTCAAGGCACTGGAAAGCATTCCTGCGGAAGTCCAGAAGCAACTCGACGCCAACCTTGCGCTGATGAGCGAGCTTGGGGGCATGGCGACACCGGCGATTTTCTATCTGGATGACAACGGCCGCCTGAAAATGCAGCAAGGGGTGCCGCAAGTGCAGGGGCTGGCAGAGATCATGGGGCCGAAATAGGCCGTTATGCCCCCGATGCAGTCAGCCCTACGGCCACCTATACCGCCCGTCTGTCATGCAAAAGCACCGATACCACAGCCTTTGATGCCTACCGGTTGGCCTCCTGAAGGCTTGTTACCCCACCAAGATCAGTGCTTAGAGCGCTGATCTTGGGATTCACCCCTTCGCTTATTCCCTCATCACTTGACGCGCGCTTCAGCCTCGGCGGACTCGTCGATATCGAGCGCAAGGATCGTGTGCCCGCTCGAAAGGCGAACTACTCGCGCCATGAACCAAATTTATGGCCGAAAATCTATATGTAGTGTTTGATGAATTAGATAGTGGGTTCGACACTCGATCGGAGCATTCGGCATCGGGGCAACATAGTCCCGGAGAGCACACCGACCATGAGACGTGAAATGCTCAATTGCACAACCGGCGCTTTCGCCGGTGTTGGCCGCGTGTTCGCGAGCGAACCCCTTGCTCACGGCGCAGTACTTTTTCGCACGCACGGAGATGGTGACCGAGACGCTGCAATGAAACCTTCCCGGTTTTCCCATTGGTGCGCCGACGCCATAGCCATCGCCTTGCTCGCGTTTGTGACGAGCGCCGTCGGGGCGGATGCAGCTCCCTACCAGACGAGAGCAGGCGCCGATGACGTGCAGCGGGTAGTCATCGTTGGTGGCAGTTATTTCTTCCGACCCGATCATATCGTCGTGCAGGCGGGCCGGTCGCTGGAGATCACTGTGAGGGTGGAGCCCGGCGTCATCCCGCACCGGTTCGTACTGGAGTCGACGGACGGCAAGGTGCTGGCTGACGTACCTCTCGGCAAGAAGGCGAAAACGCTACGCTTTGCCCTGCCGGCTGGCGATTATCTGTTTCATTGCCCAAACCGGCTGTTGCTCTTCAAGAGTCATCGCGAGCGAGGCATGGCCGGCGTGTTGGAGGTCCAGGAGTAGCGCGTGCTATGGGGAATACTAGTCTTCACACTCCTCGGTGACGTCATGGCCGATCCGCTGGCCGAGGCCGAACTCCGTTTCCGCGCACTGAATACTTATCAGGTCACGGTTCGCTCGATTGCGGTCGACGGCGAGCGCCAAGTGATACGCTATTTCTATCGCAAACCTGGCTGGGTGAGGATGGAGTTCGTTCAGCCGCACAAGGGCGCAGTGCTGATCTACGATCCGGGCATGCGCAGGGTGCGCCTCTGGCCGTTCGGCCTGAAGCACTCGTTGGCGCTGACCTTCGCCCCGGACAATCCGCTGGTCCGTAGCCCTCGCGGCCACCGGGTTGATCGCTCCGATGTCGGCGCGCTACTGGAAAATCTGCTGGCACTCCGTGCGCGTGGCAGCGCGTCGTCACTGGGCGACGCGGACGTCGCGGCACGGCCTGCCGCAGGCTTCGACATCGTCGGCGACCCGGGAGTTACCGTGACCGGGGTGCATCGTTATCGGGTCTGGCTGGCGCACGACACCCTGTTTCCGCTAAGAGTGGAAAGTTTCGAGGCGAGCGGAGAGCAGATCGAGACCGTCGACATGGTAGACGTCGAAACCGACGTCCGCCTTCCCGAACGTTTATTCACTCCCTGAGCCGGCGAGGTTCGAATGCACGTAGCCGGCAGTAACCAATACCATCTGTCCACGTTGTGGCAATTTGATGCGCCGCTCGAAGCCGTATGGGACGCTATCTTCCATGCTGAAGCCTGGCCGAGTTGGTGGAAAGGCGTCGAATGCGTCGTCACCCTCGAGCACGGCGACGCCAACGGTCTGGGGGCCCGGCAGCGCTACACCTGGAAGAGCGCACTACCTTACCGGCTAACCTTCGTCACGCGTGTGACCCGGGTCGAGCCTTTGCGCCGGCTCGAGGGGAGCGTCGAAGGTGATCTCGAAGGTATCGGCTGCTGGCACCTCGGACGAGACGCAGACCTCACTACCGTGCGCTTCGACTGGCAGGTGCGCACCACCCTATTGTGGATGAACCTGCTCGCCCCGCTGGCGAAGCCACTGTTCCGCTGGAACCACCACGCGATCATGCGCGCAGGCGGCATTGGCCTGGCCCAGCACCTGAAGGTACGCCTCAGATCGCAGATGGCCTGGGCCTCCTGAGGCACGGTATCCAGCTGCGCGAGAGGCTAACGCCGTTTCGACACGCGACACGCGACACATGCACTTCAGGTGACAGATGACGAAACCCAAGTTCCTTACGACCATGCGTATCGAGTCACGCCTGATCGTGGCAGCGTTGGCCGGCTTCGTCGCCGGCACCCTGGCCACCGCCGTACAAATGCTCTTGTGGTGGCTAAGCGCGACACCGGTGCTCGAGTCGCTTTTGCGCGATGCGCGCCTGACCGCCGCCATCGCCATGGGCCGAGCAGTTCTGTTGTTGCGACACTCATTCATTTCGCCCTCTCCGTCGTTTACGCGGCGATCGCGATGCTCTTCGTCAGACGGCTGAGCGTGAAGCTCGCCATCCTGACCGGTGCCGTTTACGGTCTGGTGCTCTACGGCGTCAATCTGCATAGGCTTACCGCGTTCCTGCCCTGGTTTTCGGTTTCGCGAGGCTGGGTCACAGTGCTTACCCATGTCGTTTTCGGTATCACCCTGGTCGGGGCGTGCAGATTCCTTGGTTCAGCCGACGGCAGCGTCGAGAGATCTCCAGCAGAGCACGAATAAGGTACGTTGGTTGTCGTATATGCTATTCCACCGCACAACCGGAGCCGGGATGCCTGAAGAACGCACGAACAGTATCCGACCGCAGCCTCGTCGCCAAAGAATATCTCTGCACCGGCTGCCTTCGCTTCCGTGCGGATGCGCAGAAACCTGTTTTTGAGTCAGCTATCTGGTGCAACCCGCGGCAGTCAGCAGTTGGCCGGTCTGAGTCGTTCATGACCGGCTCAAGCCGCTACACTTAGCCGGCGGGCGATCGCCTCCATTGCTCCGTCCACTTCTGCTCAACAATTCCACAATCGACCTTGAAGCAATCTCCAAGGTCAAGCTGAGGATGCCTGCACAAGAAGGCGCGGGGAACGAGCCTGACGCCCTTGACCTTGGAGCGCACTCGAAGGTTTATAGTGAGTTTGACGAGCTTCGCTCCGCACCTGCCGGAGCCCGCCCTGATGACGCGGGTGCATGAGAGGGAGGTAGTTGACCATGACCCGCAAAGTCGAAGTCTTTAGCGCCGGCTGCGCAGTTTGCAACGAGGCGGTGGATATTGTGAAACGCCTGGCCTGCCCGTCGTGCGAGGTGACCGTGCTCGACATGCACGACATGCAGGTGGCGCAGCGCGCCCATGCCCTGGGTATCCGCTCGGTTCCCGCCGTGGCCATCGATGGCGTCTTGGCCGATTGCTGTGCCGGCCGCGGCGTGGACGAATCACGTCTGCGGGCCGCCGGTTTAGGCCAGGCGATCTGAGCCGATGGCGGGCTCACGACAGGCAGCAGGTTCAATCCACTCCGCTGCCGCGCCGGGCGTACTAACCATCGGCAAGCTCGCGACGGCAACCGGCGTATCGACCGATACACTGCGCTATTACGAGCAAATGGAACTGATCGCCCCCGATGGCCGCAGCGCGTCCGGCTATCGACTCTACGGTCTTGCTACGTCGCAGCGCGTGCGTTTCGTCCGGCAGGCTCAGGCGTGCGGCTTCAGTCTGCCGGAGATTCGCCAGCTGCTGACCTTGCGTGCCGACCACGCGGCCTGTTGCGGCGGCGTACGGCAACTGGCGCTGGAGAAGAAGCTGCGGCTCGAACAGAAGATCCGCGTCATGCAGGAGATGTCGCGCGCCCTGGACCAGCTTATCGAGAGCTGTGCAGACGAGACGCTGACGGTGGACGATTGCCCGATCCTGGCGGCCCTGGAGCAATCGCGTATGCAGGGAAGCGAGCGCCATGAAGATTGAGCTGCTTCACTCACCGGGCTGCGCCCGCTGCCTGGCCGAGCACGAGGCGTTACGCGGGGTGGCGGAGCAACTGGTGGCCGGTATGCTGTGGCGGGAAATCAACGTGCTCGAGTCGTTCGACTACGCCGTCGAGCTCGGCGTTCTGAGCCTGCCGGCACTGGCCATCGATGGCGAGTTGGTGTTCGCCAAGCTGCCCACGCCCGAGCAACTGGCGCAGGAGTTGCGGCGGCGTCTAGCGCAGGGGGCCGCCCATGGAACTTGAAGCGCTGCGGCAGGCGATGGCGCAGATCGGGCCGGCGGCGTTGGGCATGGCATTCCTGGCCGGCTTCTTCTTCAGCCTGAATCCGGTGGCGGTCGGTGCAATCCCGGTCGCGCTCGCCTATGTCACCATGGCGCGCACCCGCGCCCAGGCCTTTTGGCACGGATTACTGTTCATCCTGGGTATGCTGCTGACCCACCTGGCGCTTGGGATAGTCGCTGGCAGCGGCGGCGAGTGGATCTATGCCGTACTCGGTCGAGAGTGGGGCTTGTTCCTGGGGCCTTTGCTCATCCTGATGGGGCTGTTTTGGTCGGGATGGCTGCGACTACCGCTGCCGAGCCTGCCCTTGCGGGCCAAGCGCGTTAGTGGGGGTTTCGGCGCGTTTCTGCTGGGGATGCCGTTCAGCGTGGCGGTCTGCCCGACCTGCACACCGGCCCTGGTCGTGGTGCTGGGGGTTGCGGCCAGCGTCGGTTCGGCTCTGTGGGGTGCCTGTCTGTTGCTGGCCTTTGCGGCTGGCCGGGCGATCCCCCTGGCGCTCGGTGCCTGGAGCATGGCCTGGTTGGAAAACACCACCAAGCTTGCGCCTCTGCGAAAACCCTTTGAACTACTAGGTGCACTACTGTTGATTCTCGCTGGGCTCTACCTGTTGAACGCCTATTTCGTCGTTGTGCCATGGCTTGCAGTCTGAACGCTTGGCCCCGTCGTGCGAACTACAGAGTGGCCAGGGCGGTAACCCCCACTACAGGCCGGATATACGAATGCAACCGCACTGACGACAGGGTTGGAAGAGCTTTACTCACTACTTGTGAGGAGAGTCCATATACGACTTGTTAGCTGGGTTTAACCGCACTATAGAGCGCCAATGTTCCGTAAATGGTACTGAACGTTTGTCGTTGTGAGACTTGAACAAACCCTGCTTGCTCAAAAAGCTCGATGAGCTTGCCTGAGACGTTGTCCTGCGTATTTTTGAAGCCGTCAAGAAGCTGAATGAACAAAAATAGCCCCCGCATCAAGGCGTTGCTAGCACGTCCCCAGTCAGCAACGTGCAGTTCTGCACCTGGCTTGAGAATCCGAAACAACTCTTGTGCTGTCTGTTCTTTGGCTTCCCATGACAGATGGTGAAAGAACAGGCTTGAAACCACCCGATCGAAGTGCTCCTCTGGGTAAGGCAAGTTGTAGGACAGCGCACGGTCGAACTTCACCGAAACATTAGCCTTTTGTGACTTACGAGACGCAATGGATAGAATGACAGGATCGCCATCAACTCCTGTTACGTTGGCTTGCGGCTGGTTTTGTTTGATCCAGATCGCTAATGTGCCTGTTCCACAAGCGAGATCAAGCACCTGATGGCCCGGCTCAATGCGAGCCTGCTTGATGAGCGCTTGTTTGAAAATGCGTTCTCGCGTGGTAGAGCCTACTACTGCGTCGTAGTAAGGGGTAAGCCAGTGAAAGCCCAGTGCCGGCACGTATTTGGATTTGGGCGGTTGCTGCATCACTGCTCCTTTTATTAGGCGACATCATGTCGTGCTTGCTCACGATATGATGTCGCAGAATGTTCCTTGTCATTCTGTAATGACCTTGTTTCCCTGAAGATAGTCACTGCGAGCGCGACACTATTCGAGAAGAAACACGACATGGACGGCAAGCCTAGGCTGCTCGATCAGTTTCGGCAGCAGACCAAGCATAGCTCCTGATTTGCCATCAGCTTGTCCATCGGCTGCTTTTTGGCCGAACCGAGTCGGTCACAACCGGCTCAGAACGCCCCGTAGCAGTCCTTCAGGGGGGCTACGAAACTCGTGGCGAGTTATTAATCCTTCGTCAGCACATCGATGATTGGACAGCTCGTGCCACCATTACCATCACCGCATTGCTGCACCAGACCGGCCAGCACTTTCTGCATAGCGGCAAGGTCTGTGATCTTCTGTTCGATCAGCGCCAGCTTGCGGGCCGCCAATGCCTGCGTCTCGGCGCACGCGCAGCCCGCGTCCAAGCGCAGCAACCCACCGACTTCAGACAGCGTGAAGTCACGCGCCTGTGCCCGCTTGATAAAGCGCAGCCGCTTCGCCTGTTCCGCCGCGTAGCGCCGCTGCCCGCCCTGCGGCCTGGCCGGTTCATCCAGCAGGCCGCGCCGCTGGTGATAGCGGATCGTCTCGACGCTCACCCCAGCGGCATCCGCCAGCCTGCCGATGGTCAGTTCTACCGCCATCACATGCCCCTTGATTCCGTACTTAGGTACTGGAATTAGAATAGTACTTGGCAAGCAGGTTCAAGGAGACAGGCATGGCGCAACTCAGCGGAAAAGGCTCGCTAATCGCGGGGGTGCTGGCCGCCATCGGTGCGTCGCTGTGTTGCGTCGGGCCGCTGGTACTGTTGGCGCTCGGCATCGGCGGTGCTTGGGGCGGAAACCTGACGGCGATGGCGCCGTACCGGCCCATCTTCATCGGGCTGACGCTGCTGTTTCTCGGCTTGGCCTGGCGCAAGCTCTACCTGGTGCCGCAGGTCTGCGCAGCGGGCACGTCCTGCACCGACCCTCGTCCCCTCAAGCGGCAGCGGTTCACGTTCTGGCTGGTCGCGGCGCTGTTGCTCGTCCTGTTGGCCGTGCCGTGGTTCGCCCCGTTGTTCTACTGAAAGGAGGTCACCATGCGCAAACTGCTGATTGCCGCGCTCGTCGCCTTACCCCTCGCAGCGCTGGCTGCCACACCGAAAACCGTCACGCTCGACGTGAAGAACATGACATGCGAACTCTGTCCGATCACGGTCAAGAAGTCGCTTGAGAAGGTGTCCGGCGTGAGCGCCGTTGAGGTCGATTTCGACAAGAAGACGGCCACCGTGACCTATGACCCCGACAAGATCCAGCCGGAGGCGCTGAGCAGGGCGACTACAAACGCGGGCTATCCCTCCAGCGTGCAGAAGTGACGCCACGATGAGCGCTATCGTTCTTGAATCCGTGCTGACCTGCCCGCATTGCGGCTTCGCCAAGCAGGAAAGCATGCCCACGAACGCCTGTCAGTTCTTCTACGAGTGCAGCAACTGCAAGGTCCTGCTGCGCCCGAATCGCGGTGACTGCTGCGTGTTCTGTTCGTTCGGCTCGGTGAAGTGCCCGCCAATTCAGGCGCAGCGCGGGTGTTGCGGGTAATGGCCGTTCAAATGAGAAAGTATAAAGTTGCGCTCAACTAAGGCATGCCAGCTGACAGGCTGCTTCTGGCCGGACATGGCGCATCGCCTGGCCATTCGGTGCTCATGCAGCTAAGCCACAATCCTAAGCATCTGCAGGGCAATCAGGTGACCTGGGTAAAACAGATATCCCCAGCGCTGAACCGGCCACACCTGGAAGGTGAACTTCTGGCGCAGAAGCCAGAGGCCGAAGATCGGGGCAGCAAAGGCGGTACCTAGAACCAGTAGGGGATATACCTGCAACTCAGCTGCTCCGATCAACCGATGGCGACTTGCGTTGATCAGCAGGCACAAGGCTGCCGGCAATAACCAAAGGACTCCTGGCCGTTTGGTCGCCGTCAGCAAGGCGGCGGGAATCAGTGTGCCAATGAAGCCATACATCAGTGAGTCATTCAGCATATAGGCCAAGCCGCCAGCAGCTACGGCCATCGCGCTACTGAGCGATGTTCGATGATGCGCGCCCCAGGCAATCACCAGTCCAAACGCCAGAGTTGCTAGCACATTGAGCGATCCCGGTGTCGGGAAGAAGATCCTGTAGGGCAGTTCGGAAATAACCGAAAACACCAGTAACCAGCCGAGATAGCGAGCGTTGTTATCAGAGAAAACCTCGCCTGGTTTCGATCGCTCGACGTTCGCCGCGATGACCAGGCAGAAGAGCGGAAATGAAATCCGCCCAGGTACCAACAACCAACTCAGCCCGGGCCAGATGTAGCGCAGGTGATCGATAACCATGGTCGCCATGGCCAGCCACTTGATCAGATCAAGGCTACCGCTGCGACTCTGCGTCTGTATGTGATGGGTCATTGATGCCGCCCTCAATCCCAGCCAAGAGTGAGGAAAGTCGCTGCTGCGAGAGCAAAGTAACGAGCACTCTTGGCCACCGTAACCAGCAACACAAAGCTCCAAATTGACTCTCGCATCACTCCGGCTACCAACGTAAGCGGGTCGCCAATGATGGGCACCCAGCTCAGCAACAACGACCAGCGTCCGTAGCGGTGGTACCAGTGCTGAGCGCGCTCCAGCTGACTTTCGCTAACCGGGAACCAGCGCTTGTGACGAAAGTGCTCGATGTAGTAACCAAGCAGCCAGTTAACCACCGAGCCCAGCACGTTACCGACAATTGCCACCGCCAGCAGAGCCCAGACAGGATAGGCGTCCGAGAGCAGCAGCCCGGCTAGAACGGCTTCGGACTGCAAGGGCAGCAAAGTGGCGGCGCCGAAAGCGGCCAGAAACAGGCCGAGGTAGCCGGAGAGTGCCAACATGAGATGACTGCCTTAAACGTCCTGATCGTTGGGGGGTATGGTTATGCGTTTAGGCCGATCCAGCCATGAAAGCCGACGTAGAGACCGACGCCGATGATCAGCAGACTGGAAAGATAAGGCGCACGCCGTACCACTGTGCCGAACCACGGCCAGCGATTCGACGCCTGTCGGGCTCCCAGTGCTGCAGCAGCACCGACGGCTACCAAGGTGATTGCCAGCCCGATGCTGAAGCACAGGACCAGAATCCCACCCAGTGCGATCTCTTTCACCTGTAGGCACAGCAGCAGAACGGTGATCGCCGCTGGACAAGGAATGAGGCCGCCGGTCAGACCGAACAGGATGATCTGGCCCGTAGTGACATCGCTATTGGCGAAGCGTTGGCGGATGTCATTGGCATGCGCTCGTTCGTGGGCATCCTGATAGCCCTCCAGCGACAGCTCCAGACCTTCCAGTTCGGCATGCTGGTGATCATGGTCGTGCTCATGGAAATCCAAGTCATAGTCATGCGAGTGGCCGGCATGCCCAAGGCTCAGGCGCGCGGCGAACTCATGGGGCTCAGGAATTTCATCCAACGATTCCAGATAGCCGCCCCGATCCGCGAATCTGAACTGCTGGATCAACCCATCGGTTCGGGTCGTCAGCAGGCTCACTTCAGTAGCCGGCCAGGCATGACCGCTTAGTGCTCTCAGCCGCCAGCGAGGAGGCACACCTGTTTCAAAAATGGACAGCTCGATTCGGCTGTGGCCGGTATCGATACGGTGAGTTTCATCATGATGGCCGTGCGGGTGATCATGCTCAGCGCCTTCTTCGAAGCGCCACATCTGTTCGCCCCGCCAAGTCCGCCAGAGCATCCAAAGCGCGATGGCAATGATCAGCGCGGACGAGGCGAGCTGAAAATAGGGTTCGGTGGTTTCGGCATCCAGGCCCTGACCGAGGTACATGCCGCCCAATGCCACCAGCCACACCACTGCGGTATGTGAGACCGTTGCCGCCAAGCCCAGCAACATGGCCTGTTTCACCGTGCCCCGGATGGCCACGATGAAGGCGGCCATCATGGTTTTTGAGTGCCCAGGCTCCAGGCCGTGCAGCGCGCCTAACAAGATGGCGCTGGGAAAATACAGCCAGGCCTGTGAGGTGCCCTGTTGCAAGACTTCGGCAAAATTCGACACGGGCAGGCCTACAGGTACTTGGTGATTTGTTTGAATTCTTCCAGCGGTGCGCGCTCGCCACTGGTGAGCGCGCCGACTGTGTGTTCCAGGCAGTGATCGATGTGATCCTGGATCAGCGTGCGCTTGGCTTGGCAGACGGCCTTTTCTACCGCATGCAGTTGCTGGGCGATGTCGACGCAGGCGCGACCGTCTTCGATCATGGTGACGATGCTGCGCAGGTGGCCATCAGCGCGTTTAAGCCGCTTGATGATGTCGTCATGGCTCTGATGGTGATGGTTGTGTTCGCTCATGGCTTGAGCCTCTTACCCTAATGATTTACTCTCGCATCCTATCCTCCCAGGGAGGATGCTGGCAAACACTTGAGCCTGGGTCTGTTGGCGAATTTCTCACGTCGTTAGAGTTTGGAATGTTCACGAAAGCAGTGACGACAAAAGTGGTAGTTGCACTCGCTCTAGCCATATTGATGGCTTGGGCCGGGCATACCTATACGTTGCTGGTGGGGGCGAACCAGCCGGACTGGGAAGTCACCGACGATGGCTATCACGTGCATGACGACCAGGCCGATCTCTCTTGCGCGAGCTGTTCCGATCACTATCACTCCCCGCTGACCGGCGACCATCTGCATGAGACGCCATATCTAACGACCGCTCTCAGTCTGCCCGAGCAACCGAAGCAATCCGTTCGCACGGATGTGCCTCGGTACTTCCTTCCCAGCGCCCCGATTTTTCTGATCGAGCGTCCACCACGTCCTTCGTTAGTGCTCTGACAACGGCCGCTCTGCGGCCCAAGACCACTGTAACCTAGGACTGATCCATGCATTCGCTATCCATGAGCGGCATGGGCGCATTTACTCTGCGCTCGCACCGCCCGCTACTACTGCTCCTGTTGTTCACGGCGTTATTGTTCCTCGGCATGCCTGATGCCCTGGCTCATGCTGTGGCTGAGGGTGACAAAGGCTTCATCCAGGAAAGCTCCGGCGTCATGTTGCTGCCGTTCACGTACATGGGCGCAAAGCACATGATCACGGGGTACGACCACCTGCTGTTCCTCTTTGGGGTGATCTTCTTCCTCTACCGCCTGAAGGACGTGGGGCTGTACGTCACGCTGTTCGCGGTGGGCCATTCGGTCACGCTGCTGCTCGGCGTGCTGACGGAGATTAGCGTCAGCTCCTATGTGATCGACGCCATCATCGGTTTCTCCGTGGTGTACAAGGCGCTCGATAACCTGGGGGCGCTCCAGCGCTGGTTCGGCCATCAGCCGAACACCAAAGTGGCCACCTTGCTCTTCGGCTTACTTCATGGCTTTGGTCTGGCGACCAAGATCCAGGAGTACGAGATCTCAGCTGATGGCCTGATCCCCAATCTGCTCGCCTTCAACGTCGGTGTCGAGATCGGCCAACTACTGGCCCTGAGCGCCATTCTGATTTTGATGGGCTACTGGCGTCGCACCGCCAGCTTCTGGCGCCATGCCTACACCACCAACGTCGCCATGATGAGTGCCGGTTTCCTGCTGATGGGTTACCAGTTCACCGGCCTGTTTGTCTCCGCGTAAGGAATTCTCTCTATGTTCAATACTCCGCTTCCTACCCTTAACGAGCTGCCCAGTAGCCGTCAGCTGTTGCGCTCGACAGCTATCGCCCTGATCACCGCCATCGCCCTGCTGGTAACGGTGGTCATGCCATCGGAATACGCCATCGATCCAACGGGCGCCGGCCGTGTGCTGGGCCTGACACAAATGGGTGAGCTGAAAATCACCCTGGCGCAAGAAGCTGCAGCAGATGCTGCGGTCTCTCCGCCAGGAGCGACGACTCCTGCTCAAGCTCCGGCGCAAGAAGCGCCACAAGTACAAGTCGCTGCACGGCCAGCGGCTGAGTCCGTATCGGAGCCTAAGCCCGCGCTAAAGACGGACGAGATGACGGTCACCCTGAAGCCGGGTGAAGCCCGCGAGATCAAGCTGGACATGTTGAATAACGCGAAGGTCAGCTACGAATGGTCTACCACCGGAGGCCCGGTTAATCACGACACACATGGTGAGCCCTATAACGGGGCAGAAGGTTATTTCCACAGCTACCGAAAAGGCCAGCAGGTGACAGGCGATAAGGGTGAGTTCACCGCTATTTTTGACGGCACGCATGGTTGGTTTTGGCGCAATCGCAGCAATGGCGACGTGACCATCACGCTGAAGACGACCGGTGAATACCTGAACGTCAAACGGTTGATTTAAGACATGCCCGCTCCCGTCATGCGGCGGGAGAAGGGCTTGGACTCGAAAGATCAGATACCCATTACTTCTTAAGAAAGGACTACCCAATGAAAACTACAGCCACCCTGGGCCGATCCATGCTGTTGGTCTGTCTGCTGGGCTTGCTTGCGGCATGTGGCAGCGGTGAGCACGAAGGCCAAGCTGGCAGCGAAGGCCACGGGCATGTTCACGATTAACTGCTGCCAAGCGGCTCGTCCGCGATAGACGCTTAGCCTTGATCTAACCGTGGGCCATTTTTGATAGCAGCCAGTCAAACTGCTCAACTCTCTGAGGAACGTCGCTTCACTCATGGTGGAATCGGCCCATTGCACGTAGGCCGAGACATTTTCCAACACTACTGGCCACTCGACCACGTCCTGCACCAGACGAACACGAGCTGCGACGTGCAGCAGACTTTCCTGGGTGCATGGCAGTGGTAGCAGATCATGCGGGTGGTGTGCATTACCCCGGCTCCAACACAGGTGATCCGAGAGCCACTGTGGTTGAACCCGGTCTGCGAGTTGCTTCAACCGCCGCAGATAGTCGATGCCCATCGTATGAGGGCCGCCAATGGACAGCGGAACACCATGCATCACCAACGGATACTGCTCGTTGATAGCGTCCAGAAAATAGAGGGCCTTGCCGCCCTCCACCAGGTAGTTTTCCTAAATAATCTCGAACCAGTCGACCTTGGGACGCTGCTCAAGAATCTGCTGGTAATACTCGCTGCGCAGCCCCAGACCAAACCCCAGGTTGCTGTTCTTACTCATTCCTGGCTCCAGAAAAAGAGAGTGGCAAGCACTCCCCTGCACTGCGTTACTCGCTGGTTTTGCCGCCTGCTTCATCGCATTTTGCCTGGGTCATCAGATTGAAGCCCTGGCCTTTGCATTCGCCTTGTCCCTTACAAGCGTTCTTGGCGGTCTGGCAGTCGTTCTGACCTTTACAGCCGTTCACTCCAAAGCACTGCACTTGGGCTTCTTCAGCCGCTTGAACCGGCAGAGTTGCGAACAGGCCGGCTGCGACAAGCGCCAAAGCTGCACCGGTGGCCGCGGTAGTTTTTATCGACATTTATCTATCTCTCTTGATCGGTGGTGTTGGGGTCAGGAGCGACGTACTCATTTCTGACCCGCGGAAGGATAGGCATGACTGCCTCTCATGAAATTCAGGCAACCGCTCAAGTCGGCAACCTGCCTGGCATGGCCCAGACACTACAGAGCAAGCAGGAGGCTCATCAAGGAGAAAATCGGAACCTGACCGAACTGTAATCTTCGCCTCAGGTTTCTGACAGGGTGGCATGGGTATGGTTACTTCGAGCCTGACGCTCAGCCCCAAGAACCACCTTGCGATGTGGCATCAACGGGGCAACCCAATCTCACTTGAGGATACCCAAATGAAATCCATGAAAGCTCTCTTCGTCGTCGCTGCTCTGAGCGCTTCCTCTCTGACCCTAGCCGAAGGTGGCGCTGACCGGACCTTCGCACGCATGGAGCAGCCCCGGAAAGTCTCGGTGCAAGCCTACCAGGTTGCACAGAAACAGAAGGCTGAAGCCGCAGTAGCTGAAAGCAAAGCCAAGGCGGCCGATCACGCCAGTTGCTGATCTGTCTGGCGCTTTCCCAAGCTGACAGAAATGTAATCATCCGGAGGGTTCAAATGTGGCAGTTTCTACGCTCGCTGGCCGCCAGCATTTGACAGATAACGGCAGCGGGCACGGCTGGTTAGGGATTCGAGAAGTATTCCTGATAAAGCGGCCCCAACCTGCCAACTCGCGTTGGCTGTTCAGCACCGGTTTCCTTTGACTGATTGGACATAAACGGCATGCAATCCAAAACCTCAAGGCGGACGTTCGTTAAAGGCCTGGCCGCCGGCGGCATTCTTGGCGGCCTGGGCTTATGGCGCACCCCGGTCTGGGCGGTCACCAGCCCTGGCCAACTCACTGCGCTATCCGGCACGGAGTTCGATCTGTCGATCGGCGAAACCCCGGTGAACATTACCGGCAAGCAGCGCATGGCCATGACCATCAACGGTACCTTGCCGGGCCCGCTGCTGCGCTGGCGTGAAGGCGACACGGTCACGCTGCGCGTCAAGAACCGCCTGGAGCAAGACACCTCCATCCATTGGCACGGGATCATCCTGCCCGCCAACATGGATGGCGTTCCTGGCCTGAGCTTCCACGGCATCGCGCCGGATGGCATGTACGAGTACACATTCAAGGTTAAGCAGAACGGCACCTACTGGTACCACAGCCACTCAGGGTTGCAGGAGCAAGTTGGCGTCTATGGACCGATAGTGATCGATGCGAAGGAGCCCGAGCCGTTCCAGTACGACCGCGACTATGTGGTGATGCTGAGCGACTGGACCGATGAAGATCCTGCTCGTGTCATGGCCAAGCTCAAGAAGCAGTCGGACTACTACAACTTCCACAAGCGCACCGTCGGCGACTTCATCGATGACGTGAGCGAGAAAGGCTGGTCCGCCACGGTAGCCGATCGGAAGATGTGGGCCGAGATGAAAATGAGCCCCACCGATCTCGCCGACGTCAGCGCTTACACCTACACCTACCTGATGAACGGCCAGGCACCCAACGGCAACTGGACCGGCATTTTCAAACCGGGTGAGCGCATCAGGCTGCGCTTTATCAACGGCTCGGCCATGAGCTACTTCGATGTACGCATCCCGGGTTTGAAAATGACCGTGGTGGCCGCCGATGGCCAGCGCGTTAAACCTGTCAGCGTCGATGAGTTCCGCATCGCCGTCGCGGAAACCTATGACGTGATCGTCGAGCCAGCCGGTGAAGAGGCCTACACCCTCTTCGCGCAATCCATGGACCGCACGGGCTATGCCCGCGGCACCCTGGCCGTGCGTGAAGGCCTGAGCGCGCCTGTTCCCGAGATCGATCCCCGTCCGCTGATTGGGATGGGTGACATGGGCATGGACCATGGAAGCATGGGCGGCATGGATCACGGCAAGATGGCTGGCATGGGCAATGGCGACATGGCCGGCATGGATCACAGCAAGATGCCTGGCATGGGCAGCGGCGACATGGCCGGCATGGACCACAGCAAGATGGCTGGCATGGGCAGCGGCGACATGGCCGGCATGGATCACAGCAAGATGCCTGGCATGGGCAGCGGCGACATGGCCGGCATGGATCACAGCAAGATGCCTGGCATGGGCAGCGGCGACATGGCCGGCATGGACCACAGCAAGATGGCTGGCATGGCCGGAATGCAGTCGCACCCAGCATCAGAGGACAACAATCCGCTGGTCGATATGCAGACCATGAGCCCAACGCCGAAGCTCGACGATCCGGGTATCGGCTTGCGGAACAACGGCCGTAGGGTTCTCACCTATGCCGATCTCAAAAGCACCTTCCCCGATCCCGATGGCCGCGAACCTAGCCGCACAGTCGAATTGCATCTGACGGGCCACATGGAGAAATTCGCCTGGTCGTTCGACGGCATCAAGTTCTCCGATGCGCAGCCACTGCTCCTTAAATATGGCGAACGGCTACGCATCACTCTCGTGAACGACACCATGATGACCCACCCCATTCACCTCCACGGCATGTGGAGCGACCTCGAGGATGAGAACGGCAACTTCATGGTGCGTAAGCACACCATCGACATGCCCCCAGGCTCGAAGCGCAGTTACCGCGTAACTGCCGATAACCTCGGCCGCTGGGCCTACCACTGCCACCTGTTGCTGCACATGGAAATGGGCATGCTCCGCGAAGTCCGTGTGGAAGAGTAAAGGAAACCAATAATGACCAAATTCCTGAATCGTAAAACGCTGATCGGCAGTGCCTTCGCCGTTGGCTTGCTGGGTGTCATGCAAATACCCATCGCGCTTGCTTCTGGTGACCATGGTGAGCACGCGCACTCCTCCGCTCCTGCTGCGGACTCCACCGACAAGCCCGCAACGCAGCAGAAGGGCCCGGCCGCTGAGTCCCAAAAAATGGATCACGGCTCCATGGATCACAGCAAGATGGACCATGGCTCGATGAACCATGAGCACCAAGCCAACGAGGCCGCAGCGGAACGAAATCATGACCAGTAGGTTTTCCCATCCGACCCTGATGGCTCTGGCCGTTTCATTCAGCACGGTTACGGCCGGTCTGGCGAACGCTGCCGAGGCAATGGACCATTCGATGCACTCATCTTCGCCCGCGCCTGCCGCGGTGGAAGCTAAGCCTGCATCTAAAGCTGAAGCCACGCCGCCCAAGCAGAGCGGTTCCGACAGCGCCCAGATGGATCATTCCGCGATGGGGCATGGCTCAATGCAATCCATGGATCATGGCCAGACGGGTTCAATGGACCCCGGCTCCATGGATCACAGCAGCATGGACCACAGCCAGATGAACCAAGGCAGCGCTGACGAAGGACCCAGGACAACGAGTCGGACGCCGATTCCGGTCCTGACCGATGCCGACCGTGAAGCAGCCTTCCCCCCGCTGCCTGGCCATGCGGCGCACGACAAGAAGCTCAACTCCTTCTTCCTGCTCGATCAGTTCGAATACCAGGACGCCGATGAGGGCAGCGCACTGAATTGGGATGCCATCGGCTGGATCGGCGGCGACGTCGATCGCCTCTGGTTGCGCTCCGAAGGTGAGCGAACCAATGGCGTGACCGAGGATGCCGAAGTCCAAGCGCTCTGGGGACACTCCATTGGACCTTGGTGGGATGTCGTCACCGGTGTCCGCCAGGATTTCAAACCAGGCTCAGCGCAAACCTGGGGAGCCTTCGGCATCCAGGGTATGGCGCTCTATGCCTTCGAGGCCGAAGCCACCGCGTTCATCGGTGAGAACGGTCAGACCGCCGCTCGCTTGGAAGGCGACTACGACATCTTGCTCACCAACCGCCTGATCCTGCAGCCGACGGCCGAGGTGAACCTCTACGGCAAGAACGACCCCGAGCGCGGCATCGGTTCTGGGCTGGCCAATACCGAGGTTGGTCTCAGGTTGCGTTATGAAATTCGCCGGGAGTTCGCCCCCTACATCGGCGTCACCTGGAATCGCTCCTACGGCAATACCGCCGACCTGGCCCGCGATGAAGGTGAGGATGATAACGAGGCTCGCTTGGTAGCCGGTATTCGGATGTGGTTTTGAGGACCTGAGATGAAAAGAACAGTTAAAACCTTAGTGGCAGCGAGTATCGTCGCAAGCGCCGCAGCAGGCGCAGGTGCCTACTTTGGCCTGGTTAACGTAGGCGCCGATGATCCCCATCTGCCGGCCGTGCATACCTTCCTGGCCATGGCCCGTGATCGCTCCATCGAGGTGCGTGCCCGGGATATCGAAGTCCCTAACCTGAATGACGAAGCGCTGATCCGCGCCGGCGCCGGCAACTACAATTCCATGTGCATTGGCTGTCACCTGGCACCGGGCACCGCCGAAACCGAGTTGAGCCAGAGCCTGTACCCTGCGCCGCCGAACCTGACGAAAGTCGGTGTGGACGGGAGCCCCGCAACTGCGTTCTGGATCATCAAGCACGGCATCAAGGCCACCGGCATGCCCGCCTGGGGCAAAAGTATGGGCGACCCGTACATCTGGGGGATGGTGGCTTTCCTGCAGCAGCTTCCGACTCTCGATGCCGAGAAGTACCAGGCTTTGGTAACAACCAGCGGTGGCCACCAGCACGGTGGTGGCGAAACTGACATGCATAACCATGAGGGCCAACACGGTAGCGACAAGTCAGCCGGCGCTGGGCATGATGACGCTGCAGGCGAAGATCACCATGCCGGCGAAGTGGCTGGGGCGAGTCACCATGACTCCGGGCAAGCACCTGACGAGCCTGAGCCAGAGTCCAAGCCGGCGGCTAAGACCCACACCCACGCCGATGGGAAAGAGCACGTCCATGGAGGCTAAACTTCTTCGGAAAGGCCGAGCACTGCGTGTCGCCGCATTCGCCACCTTGTTCATGGCTTCTGCAGCTCAGGCAGCAGAGGCGCTGACAATTGATGTGCACCGCAGTGCCAGCTGTGGATGCTGCAAGAAATGGATCAAGCACCTCGAGGCCAATGGCTTCAAGGTCAACGACCATGTCGAGTCCAACATGAGTGCGGTCAAGCAACGCCTCGGCGTTGTTCCGCGCCTGGCGTCCTGTCACACCGCAGTGATCAATGGGAAGTTCGTCGAGGGTCACGTTCCAGCGGCGCAGGTCATTGAGCTGAGCAAGCGATCTGATCTTCTCGGCATCGCTGTTCCGAGTATGCCGGCTGGCTCACCTGGTATGGAAGCAGGTGGGAAACAGCAGGCCTATCAGGTCATCGGTTTGACCAAAGTCGGTACCGATCAAGTGATCGCCGACTACCCGGCAAACTAACTTCCAATGAAGGAGCGCCCCATGATCACGAGCATCTCGGTATCCGGCATGCCGGCACGCACCCCAGGCATGGGCGGGCCGAAGCGGGAGCCGCGCAAGGTGTACTACATCAGCCGCAGCGCCGAGCCCAAGGTCTATGGGACGTTCTAAGCGCATAGGCCTAGTCTGGGTTTGGCGGCTGGCAACCGCCAGCCTCCTGGCCCTCGTCCTGCAGGCCGGCAGCCAAGGAGCCGAGCAGGCCGCCGAGACCAGCACCCGTGCCGGTTTGACGATCTGGCCTCAGCCGAAGCCGGTACCGGAAGTCAAGTTCGTCGATGGCGAGGGCAAGCCACACAGCTTGGCCGACTTCAAGGGCAAGGTGGTACTGCTCAACGTCTGGGCAACCTGGTGTGGGCCATGCCGCCAGGAGATGCCGACCCTGGATCGACTGCAGGCGCAGCTCGGCGGCGCGGACTTTCAGGTGCTGGCGCTCTCCATCGATGACGCCGGGCCGCAGGTCGTGCGGGACTTCTACCGCGAGATCGGCATCCAGCACCTCAAGCTCTATATCGACGACAGTGGCCAAGCGATCCAGAATCTCAACGCGTTCGGCCTGCCGATTACCTTGCTGCTGGATCGCCAGGGCCGGGAGGTGGGCCGCAAGCTCGGTGGTGCCGAATGGAACAGCCCGGAGGTCATCGAGTACCTGCGGGAGGTTATCGCTTCAGCCCAGAGGAATTAGTCGGCGATGAGTCTGAGTAACATCGGCATCCTGAGCGCCTTTGCCGCCGGGATGATCTCGTTCCTGTCGCCCTGCGTGCTACCGCTGGTGCCCGGATATCTGTCCTACATCGCTGGTCGCTCGGTGGACGAGTTGCAGGCCCTGGAAAGCCGGCGGGAGCGGCTCGCCGTGATGGGCATGAGCCTGACCTTCGTGCTCGGCTTCGCGACGGTTTTCGTAGCGCTGGGGGCCAGCGCCACCGCCATCAGCCGGCTGCTACTCGCCTACCGGCAGGAAACGAACCTGATCGGCGGGCTCATCGTGATCACTTTCGGGCTGTTCATGACCGGCCTGATCAACCCGCGCTGGCTGCATATGGACGTGCGCTTCGTCCACCAGCTCAAATCCAAGGGCAGCCCATTGGCCGCTTACATCCTGGGCGTGGCTTTCGCCTTCGGGTGGACGCCCTGCATCGGCCCCATCCTGGGCAGCATCTTGACGGTGAGCGCCTCCGGCGCCGACGTCAACGGCATCGCGCTGCTGTCCATCTACTCGCTGGGCCTGGGGGTGCCGTTCCTACTGGCCGCCCTGTTCACCAACCATTTCCTGGACCACATGAAGCGGCTTCGCCGTTGGAGCCGAACGATCCATCTCGGGTCCGGTGCCATCATGATTCTTATGGGCCTGGCCATGATCACCGGCCAACTTTCGGCCTTGGCTTATTGGCTTTTGGAGGTGTTTCCGGCGCTGGGCAGGATCGGCTAACCCCTATCGTGGACATGCGTCCATTTTCACGGGGATAAATCAAATGACCTCAGTGACTGCTTCTATGATGCGGTCGAGGGTCACGTCCCTGCAGCGCAGGTCATTGAGTTGAGCACGCGATCCGATCCTCTCGGCATCGCCTGGGTATGCCGGCAGGTTCTCCTGGCATGGAAGTAGGCGGGAAACAGCACGCCTTTCAGGTCATCGGTTTGACCAAGGCCGGTACCGATCAGGTAATCGCCGGCTACCCGGCAAACTACCTGCTGTCTTAAAAACCGCCGCCCATCCGACCGCGAAATACGTTTGTAACAAACCCCTCAGTTACTTATCTAAACTCAGGGGCAGGGGGGAATGGAGGGTTTTATCATGAAATCAACATTCAGCACGACGGCCTTCAGCGGCCTATTTGTGGTACTTGCAGCCACCGCCTCGGGGCAAGCAGCCAGCGCACCGTTCTCATCGTTCGAGCAGGAGCCTGCTTACTTACTGGCGGAAAATGGCAGTGATCGCCTGTTGGAATCTCGCATGCTTAGCAATGAGTTTGCCCAAACTCGAGCAAGAGGGGATGAAAGTCAACGCTTTACCCAACTACTCAAAGAGCAGCCCACTGCTGCCGGCCCGCAGTTTGAATCCAATGATGCGCAGTCGATCAAGGGACAGGCACCCCAGTACAAATCTCCAATACACCAACAGAGGATCGAATACGGGCATTGAGTGATAAGGCTTACCGCTCCAGGGGCTCAGAGCTAACCCCGAGCGCCTGGAGGGGTATGTAGGACTGAGGCTTAACCAATCCGACCTTGGGTATGTCGGGAGGGTACAGTGCGCGAACATGGCCTGCGCAACAATGCCAGAATCAGCTCCATGTAGATCAGGCGTTGTGCGGGATATCCGGTAGGCCCAGGCTTTGGGAATTTCCGGCGGCCACGAGCAGCGGCTGTGCTTTTGTCAGCCCCTCACTTCAGAGTGCGTGCTGCTGCGCGATAAGTTCTGCAAAGCCCTTGCCCCATCGCCAGTGCGACGGTGGAATGCTTGATCGATAGCTTGAAATGACGCTATTGTGATCAAGTTTTAACCAATAACCTTGCTCAAGTACGCAAACTAGCGGAGTGTGAGTCGGCTTGTTGGGGAAAAATGGCCGTGTCCTGGACAGTAGACCCACCACACAGCTGTTTGAGAAAGCACGAAATCCTCTAGTCATCAGTATCTCAATGGAATGATCCGCTAAGTTGAACCCGGCCATGGCCGCATTCACGGAGATCTATCCTGTTGCTCCGGCAAGTCTCTCGGTCCAAATATACAAGTGCTTTGTGGCGGGCGATCGCAGTCACGACCCTGAGCGGAAGTTTGCTCTTAGGCATGGCCGAAGCTAAGGCAAGCTGGAGTTTCGACCTCATCCTCCGCAAGGCGGAAAAACGCTATGGACGACTGAGTCCAGCCACGGATCGCCTCCTGTCCTGGGGCGACCTGATCGAGAGCAGTCGGCATCTACCGGAAATGGAAAAACTGAAGGCGGTGAACCGGTACTTCAACCGCCATGTTCGTTTCAGCGGCGATATCGCTCTCTGGAAGCAGGACGACTATTGGGCGACGCCGATCGAGACCTTGGTCAAAGGGGCTGGGGACTGCGAGGACTTTTCCTTGGCCAAGTACTTCACCCTGCGCCAGCTCGGTGTACCAGAGGAAAAGCTGCGGATCGTCTATGCCAAAGTACTGAAGCTGAACCAGGCGCACATGGTGATGACCTACTACTCAACGCCAACCGCCGAGCCTCTGGTACTGGACAACCTGATCTATAGCATCCTCCCCGCTTCTGAACGTCAGGATTTGTCGCTGCTCTATGCCTTTGATGCCAAAGGGCTCTATTTTGTCAGGGAAGAAGGCCTTGAACGCTTTGGAGATACAGAGCACCTGCCTTATTGGCAGGCGCTGCTGAAAAAGATGCGGCAAGAGGGCTTCACTGCGAAACATGGTTAAGTCTCCATAGATAGAAACGAGCAATGTCACCTAATCGCCCCTAGCTTCGTAGATACCTCTAAGCCTTGCACTAAGGCCCATTGAGATCGAAGGTTTGGCTTTCCTGATAAACTACGGCCCCGTCGCGCTTGATCCTGATCTGCGCGCTATAGCCCATGCCGCCTTTACGCGGCCTCGCCGTGATCGGTCCCATCGTTTTGCCCGGTGCTACAAAAAATTTATGAAGTCCTACAGTGCAGCACTGAGCCTTCAAAATGGTCGAAACGAGCGAAAACAGCTGTAAATCAGACAGAGTAAGATGACCGCCCTACACGCTTCTACGCCAGTAACCCCGCGCCCCGAGCCCTCCCGCCGCTTCTCCGTGGCGCCGATGATGGATCGTTAGCAAATTCCTTATGAATCAATGGCATGCAAGATGCCCTGTGCACGACATGTGCAACTCAACGCATCTGCATAATGCCCCTCAAATGCCCTAATGGACAGCCTCGCATGCCTCGCCTGATCAACCACAAGGACGTCACCGTTAATCGCCGCCTCTATGACGCCCTCGCGTCACTCTTCCACAACTGGGGAGGCATCGGTGAAAGCGACTGTGAAGACACTCAATACACACCCAACGTACTCAGAGGCTACAAGAACCAGCTAGCAGCGCTCATCGCGCACCAAAGCACTCTGGAGGAGCTCATTCGAGCTGAACAACTGAACAAATCGCATGCCTCCCGTGAGCGCAATGAGCTCGGCGAGCGCTACTTGAACGCGCTTACAAAGGCCAGAGATGTCTGGATGGACATGGAGAATGACGACCAGCGCGCCCTGACAAAATGCATGTCTGAGATCGACTCCGGCCACGCCATCATTGATGGGATAGGGCTTGAGCCGCTCCTCACTTCGTTCAGACTGACCCAGGACATCGCGCCTTGGCGCGCGACAGCACTGAAGCGACGCAAACATGACAGGTGGGGGCTAGACACAGAGATGCTAGATCTCTTGATTAGCGCAGCCCAGAAATGGATTGAGCACGAAGCGCCAGAAAAAAGCGCAAAGATAGACCCCACCCTTTATGCCGTCATGTACATGGCGGAGCAGTGCCAAGCGTATGGCATCGAACCGTCCCCTACCCCGTCTAGCCGATTTACTGAGGTCGTCGATACCTATTTCAAACACACCAAGATCGGACGCGACACCAGTGAGCGCACTAGCTACAAGGACATAATCACGAAGGCGAATCTCAGCCGTGAGAAAAGCCAAGAACCCTGCGCGACAGCTGATCCAAGCTGGTTCGAATCACGCCTGATGCTTGATGACCCCCATTGAGGCTAAACCCCGCCCCAAGAGTCATCCTTGCCACCCTGGGCTGCTGCGGCCCAGTGATAGACAAAAAATAGTCCACTAAAACCAGAGCCTAATTAGCAACCAAAAGCAGCAACAGCAGCCTACTTTCTTACTTTTTCAAGAAATTTCGTGGAGACATACCCATCTATCACGAATCCCTCATGCTCATATGACACAAATAGCCATGTCCGATCCTCCTTGCCCAAGACAACAACAGGAGCATATTTAGGCAGCGTCATAATTACATCCTCCCCCATCCCAGGCCCTGCCCTCAATCGAACGTCAGAGCCGGTTACTAGGCGAACATCCCCGGGTTTTCCAGCAAGATTGGTGCGTATGAAACGACGCACTTCTGAAATGGACTCGGTTTGAGGCATACGCGCATTCATATCAACCAGATTGGCGCGCATGGTCTCCCAGTTTTCCAGCGTATAGAGCATCGGCGCGACAAAAAATAGCCAAAAATACAAGAACCAAGTCGGAGCATTCGAAAGCTCTCGGTTCTCATCAGGACTAGAAATTACCTCTCCAGTGAAATAGCCGCCAAGAGATAGCGAGCTCCCCACATCTACCCGAACCTGCTCACGACCGCTCCCTAAGCTGGAACCAGCCTCCTTGCTAGACCGGGAAGCCAGCTCATCAATCACTTGGTCAGAAGTCAGGCCCGACTCCAAAGCCGAAAATGCAAGCGCTCTCAACTGAGAGCTATCAGTCCACTGCTGCATCAGCGCAGCAAGCCCCTTCACCTGGGCTCCGTTACTCCACGCTCGACTCTGCTCCGCAAGCTGCTTGAGCTGAGCACTTTCGCTCCACTCCTTCGCCCGTGCAGCAAGTCCCTTCATCTGGGCCCCGTTACTCCACGCTAGGCTCTGCTCCGCAAGCTGCTTGAGCTGAGCACTTTCGCTCCACTCCTTCGCC
>NZ_SCMO01000017.1:0-59039 GCF_005503735.1 Pseudomonas sp. 2FE
CCGATGAGCGCCGGGCGCAACTTCGACGAAGTCCTGCGCCTGCTCGACTCGCTGCAACTGAACGCCAAGCACACGGTCGCCACCCCGGTGAACTGGAAACCGGGCGAGGACGTCATCATCCCCACTTCGGTGTCCGACGAGGAGGCCAGGAAGAAATATCCGCAGGGCTTCAAGACGCTGAAGCCCTACCTGCGCGTGGTGGCGCAACCGAAGTAACGAGCGGCCAGGTTGAAAACCAAGGGCTGAACGCAGAACAAAGGGGGACGGGGTCGAATGAATCCGTCCCTTTTTTATTCGCGGGGGTGAAGGGTGTCTGTCGCTGCGCTCAAGGCCGCAACCAAGCCCGGCGTGGCCCGTGGCCGATGGGCGCAGCCGCGCCCGGCGGGTGGATCAGCGCGGCCCGCCACTCGGCGGCGGTATAGGGGTCGGTTTCCACCAGCAGCCTGGTCTTGCCGGCAACCAGGGTCGCCACCGGCACGCCGTCGCGATAGAGCAGGCGGTTGCCCGCCAGCGCCGGCACCTTGCTGCCATTCAACAGCGTCCCCAGCAGGTTCAGCGGGTCACAGGCGGACAAACTGACCAGGCTGCCATCCGCCGGGCGCTTGCGCACTTCGCGCAGCAGGCCGACCGCTTCCGGCAGGGCGAACTGCTCGCCGGACACTCCGGCAACGAAGCGCCCGCCGCGTATCTCTCCGCGTGCCTCCAGGCGGTGATAGACCCGCAGCAGCTCGCGCCAGGACGGCAGCCAGTCGGCCTCGCGCTCCAGCAGGCGCCAGCAGACCACGCCATAGCGGCGCAGCAGGGTGCGTGCCACATGCTCCAGCGCCTGCGCCCCCATCCTGCCCTGCGCCGCCTGTTCCTCTGCGCGCGTACGCAGCAGGGCCCAGCGCCCGGCGTCCTGCATATTGGCCAGGGCCAGGCGCGCGCGGCGGTCGTGGCGGCTGCGCCGGGCCGCCGGCGGCAACAACGAGCGCAGGCCGCCGAAACTGTCGGCGTTGGCCAGGCCGAGCGCCACCAGTTCGCCCAGGCAGTCTTCCAGTTCACTGCGCAGCAGGTGCGCCTCGTCCACCAGCTCATCGAAGAACAGCGCGCCCTGGCTGGCTAGTACCTGACGCACGCGCTCGGCACGGGCGGACAGTTCGGGCGCCGGCGCATCCGCCAGGCAGGCGCGCCACAGGCCCAGACTCTTGCGCGGCAACAGGACGATCGGCGTGCTGCGCAGAGGCCCGCCGGCGGCGCGGCTACGCCCGGCCAGGCGGCACCAGACCAGGCGCCCGGAACGGCACAGGTCGTCCAGCCAGTTGATGCCGTAGTCGGCTACCCGGCTCGGCAGGATTTCGCTCTCCCAGGCGCCGGCCGCCGCCTGGAAGCCCTCCAACTGGCCGAGCACCCCGGCCAGGGCCTCGGCGCCGCGCACCCGGCTGGCCAGCGCGACACGCTGCCAGTCGAACAGGAAGCGCATGAAATCGGCGCGTTCCACCGGCTCGATCTCGCGGCGCAGGCGCTTCACCGTGTAGCGGTGAATGCGCGCCAGCAGATGCCGCTCGCACCACTCTTGCTCGCCGCTGCCGGGGCTGAAGCGCCCGCGCAGCACATAACCCTCACGCTCCAGACTGGCCAGGGCAAAGGCCACCGCCGCCGGTTCCAGGCCCAGGTCGGCGGCGATCCGCGCCAGCGGCAAGGGGCCGAAGCCGCTCAGGCGTGCGCGCACCACCTCCACCAGCGCCGCTTCCGCCGCCCAAGGCTGATCGAAACCGGCCGGCGCACTGATCGCCGGCTTCGCTATGCCCTGGGGATAAAGCGCCTGCAGCTGGCACAGGCGCTCGGCCGGCAGCCACAGGGCCGGCCCGCCCTCCAGCTGCAGACAGCTCGCCCGTCGCGCCCGGGCCAGCTGCGCCAACCAGTCCGGCCAGCCGGCATTGGCCCGGGCCTCGGCCGCGCTGATGCAGGCCAGGGCCAGCAGCGCCTCGTGCATCTCGTCGGCATCGCGCACCTCGGGCCAGGCCTCCTGGCGCACCGCGGCGATGGCCTCGGCATCCAGCGCGCCGAGGTCGTCGGCCGACTCCGGGTCGGACCAGCGCCGGCGCTGCACCGCCTGGGTCCGCCGCTCCTCCAGCGGCGCATCGTCGAGGAAGGCATAGGGCCGGGCACCGAGGATCTCCGCCGCGAGCGCCGAGGGCGCCGGCAGGTCGCGGGCGATCAGCTCCACCTCGCCGGCCTCCATGCGCCGCAGCAGGGCCAGCCAGGCCTCGCTGTCCATGGCCTGGTGCAGGCAGTCGTCGAGGGTCTGCGCCACCAGCGGGTGATCGGGAATCTCGCGCTCGCCGACGATGTTCTCCTGGCAGGCCACCTGCTCGGGGAAGACCGCCGCCAGCAGGTCCTCGCTGCGCATGCGCTGCAGCTGCGGCGCCACCTTGCGGCCGCCGATGAAGCGTGGCAGGGCTAGGGCGATGGTGGCGCTCCAGCGCCAGCGCACGCCGAACAGCGGCGCATCCAGCACGGCCTGCACCAGCACCCGCTCGGCGCTATTGGAGTGCAGGTAGTGCCACACCTCGTCCAGCGGGAAGCTGTGGCTGGTGGACAGCGAAAGGATCAGCGCGTCCTCGGTGGCGGCGGCCTGCAGTTCGACGTTGAAGTTGCGGCAGAAGCGCTTGCGCAGGGCCAGGCCCCAGGCGCGGTTGAGCCGGCTGCCGAAGGGCGAATGGATGATCAGCTGCATGCCGCCGGATTCGTCGAAGAAGCGCTCCATCACCAACCGCTGCTGGGTCGGCAGGGCGCCCAGGGCAGCGCGCGCCCGCGCCAGGTATTCGACTATCTGCCGCGCCGCCGCCTCGCTGAGGCCGATCTGCTGCATCAGCCAGGCAGTGGCAGCCTCTATAGCGGCGGCGTTATCCGCGCTCGGTTCGCCAGCGGCGTCCAGGGCCGTTAGCAGTTGCTCGACCTGCTCGCGCAGCCGCGCCACCGCGGCCGACAGCTCGTCGCTGCGCCCCGGCGCCTCGCCCAGCCAGAAGGGGATGCTCGGCGGCAGGCCCTGGGCATCCTCGACGCGCACCCGCCCCGGCTCTACCCGCAGGATGCGGTAGGACTGGTTGCCCAGCTGGAACACATCGCCGGCCATGCTCTCGATGGCGAAGTCCTCGTTGAGGGTGCCGACCTGCAGGCCTTGCGGCTCCAGCAGCACGCTGTAGTCGCCGCTGTCGGGGATGGTGCCGCCGGAAGTGATGGCGGTCAGGCGGGCGGCACGACGGCCGCGCAGGCGCCGGTTCACCGCGTCGCGATGCAGGTAGGCGCCGCGCACCCCGTGGCGGCCGCTGTAGCCCTCGGCGAGCATCCTCAGCAGGGCGTCGAAGGTCGCACGCGGCAGCCCGACATAGGGCGCGGCGCGGGTCAGCAGTTGGTAGAGGCCATCCTCGCTCCACTCGCGGCAGGCCACCTCGGCGACTATCTGCTGGGCCAGCACATCCAGCGGCGCCTTGGGGATGACCAGGGCATCCAGCTCGTCGCGGCGCACGCAGTCGAGCAGCGCCGCGCACTCGATCAGGTCGTCCCGCGACTGCGGGAACAGCCGGCCCTTGGGCGTGCCGCCGACGCTGTGGCCGGAACGCCCGACCCGCTGCAGCAAGGCGGCGATGCTGCGTGGCGAGCCGAGCTGGCAGACCAGCTCGACCTCGCCGATATCGATGCCCAGCTCCAGCGACGCGGTGGCCACCAGCACCCGCAGCTCGCCGCGCTTGAGGCGCTGCTCGGCGTCCAGGCGCAGCTCCCGGGCCATGCTGCCGTGATGGGCGGCGACCGCGGCATCGCCCAGCCGCTCGGAGAGGTGGCGGCAGGCGCGTTCGGCCAGCCGCCGGGTATTGACGAACACCAGGGTGGTGCGGTGCTGCGCCACCAGCTCGGCCAGGCGGTCGTAGACCTTCTCCCAGACCTCGTTGCTCATCACCGCCGCCAGCGGCACTGGCGGCACCTCGATGGCCAGGTCGCGCTGCCGGCTGTAGCCGACATCCACTATTGCGCAGTCGGCCTGGGCAAACATGCCCCTCTCGCCATGAGGGAGAGGGGCAGCACTCGCAAGAGCCTCGGCCCCCAGCCCCTCCTCCGCCACCGGCAACGGCCCCTGGCTGCCGAGCAGAAAGCGCGCCACCGCCGCGATGGGCTTCTGCGTGGCGGACAGGCCGATGCGCTGCAACGGCCGCCCACACAGCGCCTCCAACCGCTCGACGCTGAGCAGCAGATGGCTACCGCGCTTGCTGCCGGCGATGGCGTGAATCTCGTCGACGATCAGGCTGCGACAGCCGGCCAGCATCGCCCGGCCGGACTCGGAGCCGAGCAGCACATAGAGGGATTCCGGGGTGGTCACCAGGATATGCGGCGGGCGCTTGCGCATCGCCCCGCGCTCGCCCGGCGTGCTGTCGCCGGTGCGCACCGCCGTGCGGATCTGCACATCGACCAGCCCTTGGCGCTGCAACTCGGCGCGGATGCCGGCCAGCGGCTCCTCCAGGTTGATGCGGATATCGTTGGACAACGCCTTCAGCGGCGACACGTAGACCACGGCGCAGCTGTCCGGCAGGCAGCCGCCCTGCGCCAGCCCTTCGCGCACCAGTTCATCGATGGCGGCAAGGAAGGCCGTCAGCGTCTTACCCGACCCGGTGGGCGCGGCCACCAGGGTGGAGCGGCCGGCGCGAATCGCCGGCCAGGCACCCGCCTGCGCTGCCGTAGGCCGCGCAAAGGTCGCGCGGAACCAGGCGGCCACAGCGGGGTGGAAACCCTCCAGCGCCGCGGCGTTGGAGGACGACAAAGCAGGGGTGAGGGTCATGGGATCCATGATGCGAGCCTAGGGCTGCGGCCTCAAGGGCCGCCGATCGTGGCTAGGGTGGGTGGGAGGTTTCTGAGCTGGGCGGCTGACACACTGATTGCCGGCTTTCGCCCATTCCGGACGGTCACAGTCGTCTGCGGAACCAGGGGCGATTCATCCCGGAGGGGGAAGGGCTGTTCCGCTGCCGGCCCATCTCCCCGGCGAGAGGGCCAAAGCCGCTTATGACTCGTCCCAAGGGTCGTAAGTCCCAAAACTCCACACATGCCCTTCCAGATCGCGGCAGGTAAAACCGCGGCCACCGTAGTCCTCGTCTTTGAGTTCGATGACGACTTGCGCTCCGGCGGCTTGCGCCCGGGCATAGAGAGCGTCGGCATCGGCGACCACCATATAGAGGCTCTGGGTAGTGCCGCCGACCTGATCCGGCTGGCGCATCAGCCGGCCGTAAGCCGACGCCGACTCGTCGGCCGAACCGAGCATCAACATGCCATTACCGCAACTCAACTGCGCATGGGCGATGCCGCCGCGCTCATCGGGCACCAGCAGATGCTCCTCGAAACCAAAGGTGCGGCAGAGCCAGGCGATGGCGGCAGGCGCATCGCGGTAGCGCAGGCAGGGAATCAGGTTGGCGCGGGTGGATTTGGCAAAAACTGACATAGCGACCTCCTTGTAGATTATCGAGCCCAGGCTCAGGACACTTCAGCGTAGCCGCGCCCCTGCCATTGCAGCAGGCAAAAGCCATGACCGAAGGGATCGGCGAAGGTCGCGATGCGTCCCCATGCTTCGCTGCGGATGGCGCCCTCGCTGCGCGCCCCGGCGGCCAGCGCCCGATCACAGGCGGCTTGCAGATCCTCGACGACGAAGTCCAGGTGCAGCGGGGTCCAGTGCCGGCGGTAATCGCGCTCGGCCCCCACACAGGCCGTGCTGCCGCCGGGGTTGTGCAGTAGATAGAGCGGCGCCGGCCCGCCCAGCAGCTCGGCCACGTCACCGTCGAACAAACGGCGGCTCAGGTGCAAGCCCAGGGCTTGGGTATACTTGGGTATAGAAGCCGATCGCCGCCTCCAGATCCGGCACGTCGATATTCACGAGAAATTGCATAGCCGCACCCCGCAAGTCTCGCCGTCACAGGCTAGGAGCCCAGCATCTGCGGGCGCTTCAGCGCTGCTCGGAAGTCAGCAGCAGCAACAATGAAACCGGCTGCTCGCTCTCCGGGTGCAGTGGCTCTTGCAACCACTGCAGGCGCCAGCCGGTTTCCGCCAGCAGCGTCAGCCAGGATTCCAGCGTGCGGAAGAACCAGGGCATAGGTGCATGGAAGCCTGCACCGAAGCCGGCGAAGGTCTCGACCCGCCAGCCATCCTGGTAAATCCCCTCGCCACGGGCACTCCAGGGGTGGAGGGTCTGAATCAGCAAGGACCCGCCCGGCGCCAGCAACCCGTGCAGGGAGCGCAAGACTGGCGCCAGCGGCTCTTCGAGCAAGGCGAAATTACACACCAGCACCTCGAACCGCCCGAGCAGCGCCGCCTGCGCCTCGAGCTCGGCATAACCGCAGACCCGGTACTGCCCCGAGCACAGCGCACGGGCGACCTCGATCAGCGGCGCCGAGGCATCCACCCCGACCGCCTCGATGCCATGCGCCATCAGCCCGCGGCACAACCAGCCTTCGCCGCAGCCGATATCCAGCACCCGCCTCGGTTCACAGGCCAGTATCGCCCGCAGGATCGCCGCATCCGTCACCAGCCGCCGGCTTTCAATGCGTTGTTCGCGCACTGCCGCCGTCCAGGCATCGGCATTGGCCTGCCAACTGAAGTTGAGTTGTTCACGATGATCGCGCTGCATAGGGCCCTCCTGGCCTCTAAATCCATTGCAATTAAAACGTTAGCTGGATTCTAGACGCGCTGACAGCGTCTAAGCTCTAAGCAAATGCGAACAACACGCGCAGCCAAGGCCAAGTAGATATGGGTGCACTATGGCAATCCGACGCAGAGCAGGTTGAGCTCCCCGTGCACAGCCTCCCGGAAGTGTTGTTGCCTGCGGCGCCCCCCCCTTCGAAACCTCGCACAAGATCCCACCGGTTGCTCTGGTTACTGTTGTTACTGCTGCTGTTCGCGCTGGCTGTGCTGCTGAATGAGGAAATGAAAACGGCCAAATACCAGGCCCGCGAATTCAGCCGCTACGCCGCCACCCTCGGCTATGAGGTACGACCCGGCCCCAGCGACGCCATCCACTTCCCCCAAGATGGGCCGTTCGACAAACGCTTCGGCTACGCCTTCATGCCGCAGATGCTGGAGCGCCTGCAACAACGCGACTACCTGATCCTGCAGCAAGCGCGCTTCTCCCCGACCCTGCTCGACTACGGCAAACGCGGCTTCTTCGTACCCTACCCGCAGAAGCTGCAAACCGGCCTGGACATCGCCGACTGCCGGGGGCTGCCGCTCTACAGCTTCCGCTACCCACAGCAGTTCTACCCGAGCTTCGTCAGCATCCCGCCCCTGGTGGTGCGCAGCCTGCTGTTTATCGAGAACCGCGACCTGCTGACGACCGAGCAACCGCTGGCCAACCCGGCGGTGGACTGGCCGCGTTTCACCCTGGCGGCGCTCTCGCAACTGGGCAAGAAACTCGATATGCAGGAACAATCCGCCGGCGGCAGCACCCTGGCCACACAGCTGGAGAAGTACCAGCACTCGCCGGATGGGATGACCGTTTCCGCCAAGGAAAAACTCCGGCAGATGATCTCCGCCAGCGTCCGCGCCTACCAAGGTGGGCCGCAGACCCTCCACGCCCGCGAAACCATAGTGCGCGACTACCTCAACAGTGTGCCGCTCTCCGCCGCGCCAGGGCATGGTGAAATCCACGGGCTGGCCGATGGCCTGCGGGTCTGGTACGGCGCCGACTTCCAGGCGGTGAACCGCCTGCTCGACCCGGCGCAGTCCCCCGAGGCCAGCACGGCGCAGCGCGGCCTGGCCTTGCGGCAGGTGCTCTCGCTGATGATCGCCCAGCGGCGCCCCTCCTATTACCTGGCGCAGGGTCGCAAGGAACTGGCCGCCTTGACCGATAGCCACATCCGCCTGCTGGCCCAAGGCGGGGTAATCGACACCGCGCTGCGCGAGGCCGCCCTGGCCAGCCAGGCCCAGTTCCGCGATTTGGTCCTGCAGCCCACGCTACAACCCGTTGAGAGCAACAAAGGCATCAGCGTCGCCCGCAGCCGGCTTGCCGGCATGCTGAGTAAGCCGCTGTACGACCTCGACCGGCTGGACCTGGCCGCCAGCACCACGCTGAACGGCGAGTTGCAGCAAGCCGTCAGCGCCTACCTGCGGCAACTCGCCGAGCCGGCCTTCGCCGAGCAGATCGGCCTGTTCGGCGAACGCCTGCTGTCGGCGGAAAAAACCCAGGACGTGCGCTACAGCTTCACCCTCTTCGAGCTCACCGCCGATGGCTCGCGGGTGCGGGTGCAGACCGACAGCACCGACCAACCCTTCGACATCAACGAAGGCAGCAAGCTGGAGCTCGGCTCCACCGCCAAGCTGCGCGTGCTCACCACCTACCTGGAAATCATCACCGAGCTGCACCAGCGCTTCGCCGGGCAAACGCCGGCCGAGCTGCGCAAAGTCGAAGTCCCCGAGCAGGATCGCCTGAGCCGCTGGGCCGTCGACTATCTGGCCAGCAGCAGCGACCGGAGCCTACCGGCTATGCTCGGTGCCGCGCTGGAGCGCAAGTATTCGGCCAGCCCCGGCGAGAGCTTCTTCACCGGCGGCGGCCTGCATACCTTCAGCAACTTCCGCCGCGAGGACAACGGCCGCAACCCGACGCTGCGCGAGGCGTTGCGCGAGTCGATCAACCTGCCGTTTATCCGCCTGATGCGCGACCTGGTGCGCTACAGCACCTACCAGGCCCCGAACAACAGCGCCGAACTGCTGAAGGACGACCGCGACCCGCGCCGCCAGCTCTACCTCAGCCGCTTCGCCGACCGCGAGGGCACGGTGTTCCTGCTGCGCTTCTGGCGCAAATACCAGGGCAAAAACGCGGCGGAACGCCTCGACACCTTCCTCGATGGCCTGCGCCCGACCGCCTCGCGCCTGGCAGCGGTGCACCGCTACCTGATGCCGGAGGTCGATGAGGCGACCTTCGGCACCTTTATCAACGCCCACCTGCCGCAGGAGAAAGTCGGCGAAAAACGCATCCACGAGCTGTATGGCAAATACGGCCCCGGCGCCTACAGCCTGCCGGACCAGGGCTATATCGCCCGCGTGCACCCGCTGGAGCTGTGGCTGCTCGGCTACCTGCTGCAACACCCGCAGGCCAGCTTCAAGGACGCCGTGACCGCCAGCGATTACGAGCGCCAGGAGGTTTACGGCTGGCTGTTCAAGAGCCGCCACAAGGGCGCCCGTGACAGCCGCATCCGCATCATGCTGGAGGTCGAGGCCTTCCTCGATATCCATCGGCGCTGGCAGCGGGTCGGCTATCCCTTCGACCACCTGGTGCCGTCGCTGGCTACCGCGATCGGCAGCTCCGGCGACCGCCCGGCGGCGTTGGCCGAACTGATGGGCATCATCCTCAATGACGGCGTGCGCCAGCCGACCATTCGCATCGACAGCCTGCACTTCGCCGCCGACACCCCCTACGAAACCCGCCTCGGCCTCGATCCGGATCGCGGCCGCCGGGTACTCCCGACGGAAGTCGCCGCAGCCCTGCGTGAAGTGCTCTCGCAAGTGGTCGACAGCGGTACCGCCCGGCGCCTGCAAGGCAGTTTCAGCCTGGCCGACGGCACCCCGCTGATCCTCGGCGGCAAGACCGGCACCGGCGACAACCGGATCGAAAGCGTCGGCTCCGGTGGGCGCATCCTCAGTTCCCGCGCCATCAACCGCACCGCCACGTTCGTCTTCTACCTCGGTAGCCAGCACTTCGGCACCCTCACCGCCTACGTTCCCGGCCGTGCGGCGGAAGGCTTCCGCTTTACCTCGGCGTTACCGGTGCAGGTATTGAAGGGCATGGCGCCGATTCTCCAGCCGTACCTCGCACCCAACGGCAACACCCGCTGCCAGGTACCCCTGCAAGTCGGTGGGAAATAACCACCCTACACGGCTAGGCAGTCAGCAACTTCCAGGCAAAAAAAACCGGCCCAACACAGCGAGCTGTGGGCCGGCGAAGCACTATCGGTCGCACGCAAGATGCCTGAGCCGCATGGCGTGAAAACGCCCCAGCTTTAGGCTGAACGGCAGCTGAACGACCCGCCAGCTGCCGTGGGATGGCTTAACGGACGAGGACTGCCTGACCGTCGCTGTGGGCGTCCTGGTACTCCTGCTCGGCCTCGGCGAAACGCTTCAGCATGGCGGCCGAAGGCGCCTTGCCCAGCAGGCTGAACACCAGGATACCGACGGAGGCGAAGATGAAGCCCGGAATGATTTCGTACAGACCGAGCCAGCCGAACTGCTTCCAGACGATCACGGTGAGGGCGCCGATCAGCATGCCGGCCAGAGCGCCGTTGCGGGTCATGTTCTTCCACACCAGAGAGATCAACACCACCGGACCGAAGGCGGCACCGAAGCCCGCCCAGGCGTAGGAGACCAGGCCGAGTACGCGGTTTTCCGGGTTGGCGGCCAGCCAGATGGCGATCAGCGCCACCAGCAGCACCATACCGCGGCCGACCCAGACCAGCTCGGTCTGGCTGGCGCCTTTGCGCAGGAAGGACTTGTAGAAGTCTTCGGTCAGGGCGCTGGAGCAGACCAGCAACTGGCAGCTCAGGGTGCTCATCACCGCCGCCAGGATGGCCGACAGCAACACACCGGCAACCCAGGGGTTGAACAGGATCTTCGCCAGTTCGATGAATACCCGCTCCGGGTTCTCGGTCACGGCGCCACCAACTTCCGGGTGCGCGGCGAAGTAAGCGATGCCGAAGAAGCCCACGGCGACGGCGCCACCCAGGCAGAGGATCATCCAGGTCATGGAGATGCGGCGGGCGGCCGGGATCGACTTGACCGAATCCGCCGCCATGAAACGGGCGAGGATGTGCGGTTGGCCGAAATAGCCCAGACCCCAGCCCATCAACGAGATTACGCCGATGAAGCTGGCGCCCTTGAGCATGTCGAAGCTGGTGGAATCCTTCAGCTCGATGGCAGCGAAGGTCGGATCGACACCGCCGGTCGCCAGCATCACCACGATGGGGGTGAGGATCAGCGCGAAGATCATCAGCGACGCCTGCACTGTGTCAGTCCAGCTGACCGCCAGGAAGCCACCGACGAAGGTGTAGGCGATGGTTGCCGCGGCACCGGCCCACAGCGCCGTCTGGTAAGACATGCCGAAGGTGCTTTCGAACAGGCGCGCACCCGCCACGACGCCGGAGGCGCAGTAGATGGTGAAGAACACCAGGATCACCACGGCGGAGAAGATCCGCAGCACGCGGCTGTTATCTTCGAAGCGGTTGGTGAAGTAGTCCGGCAGGGTCAGGGCGTTGCCGTTGTGCTCGGTCTGCACGCGCAGACGGCCGGCGACGAACAGCCAGTTCAGGTAGGCACCGACGATCAGGCCGATGGCGATCCAGCTCTCGGACAGGCCGGACAGGTAGACGGCGCCCGGCAGACCCATCAACAGCCAGCCGCTCATATCGGAGGCGCCAGCCGACAGCGCAGTGACGAAGCTGCCGAGACTACGGCCGCCGAGAATGTAATCGGACAGGTTCTTGGTACGCAGATAGGCAAATAAGCCGATCAGTACCATGGCTGCGATATACACCACGAAGGTGATCAGCATTGGAGTGTTGGCAGTCATTAAGGGGTTTCCCTCTCGTTTGTTGTTATATAAGTCGCGGGGTTGTCCGCGTCCTTGATTGGCTAACGGCGTCGCTTGTGGCGAACGCCCTGGTGCGGGGGGTTAACCCCTTGCTCATACAAAACCGGGCGGATGCCTGATCGGCACCCGCCCATTTTTCGGTTATTACGCGTCGGCGAGTGACAGCAGCGAGGCGTTACCCCCCACCGCGGTGGTGTTCACCGAGGTGCTGCGCTCGTTGGCGAAGCGCAGCAGGTAGCTTGGGCCGCCAGCCTTAGGGCCGGTGCCGGACAGGCCGCAACCGCCGAAGGGTTGCACACCGACCACGGCGCCGATCTGGTTGCGATTGACGTAGAGGTTGCCGACCCGCGCCAGCGCTTCGATGCGCCGTGCGGTTTCCTCATTGCGGCTGTGTACGCCGAGGGTCAGGCCATAGCCGGTGGCGTTGATCGCGCCGACCACCTGGTCCAGCTCCGCCGCCTCAAAGCGCACGATGTGCAGGATCGGGCCGAAGTGCTCTTTCTTCAGTTCGCCGATGCCGCCGATTTCGAACGCCACCGGGGCGATGAAGTGGCCATCCAGCCCGGCGGGCAGAATCGTTTCGGCAATCAGCTTGCCCTCGCCTTTCAACTGGGCGATATGCGCTTGCAGGCCAGCCATGGCTTCTTTGTCGATCACCGGGCCGACGTCGCTGGCGAGCAGGTCCGGCGCACCGACGTTCAGCTCGGCCATGGCGCCTTTGAGCAACTCGATCACCCGCTCGGCGATATCCGCCTGCACATAGAGCACGCGCAGGGCCGAGCAACGCTGGCCGGCACTGGTGAAGGCGGAATGCACGGCATCGTTGACCACCTGCTCAGGCAGCGCGGTGGAGTCGACGATCATCGCGTTCTGGCCACCGGTTTCGGCGATCAAGGCGGCGATCGGGCCATCTTTCTCGGCCAACTGGCGGTTGATGATCCGGGCGGTGTCGGTCGAACCGGTGAAGCACACGCCCGCCACACGGGCGTCGTGGCAGAACACGTCGCCGAGCGTGGCGCCGTCGCCTGGCAGGAAGGCAATCACGTCGGTCGGCAGACCGGCGTCGAACAACAGTTCCAGCGTGCGCGCAGCGATCAGGCTGGTCTGCTCGGCCGGCTTGGCCAATACGCAGTTACCGGCCACCAGTGCGGCGCTGATCTGGCCGAGGTAGATCGCCAACGGGAAGTTCCACGGGCTGACGCACACGAAGATGCCGCGGCCTTCATGGAACAGCTCGTTGCGCTCACCGGTCGGGCCCTGCAGCTCTTCACGGCCCAGACGCAGGCGCGCCTGCTGGGCGTAATAGCGGCAGAAATCCGCGGCTTCGCGGACTTCGTCGATGCCGTCCTGCAGGGTCTTGCCGGCTTCCAGGGTGCACAGCGCCATCAGCTCACCGCGGTTCGCCTCGAGCAGGTCCGCGACGCGCTCGAAAATCGCCGCACGCTGCTCCACCGGAGTCGCATTCCAGCGCGGCCAGGCCGCCGCCAGGGCATCCAACGCCTGGTGGGCTTGGGCGGCGCTGGCGAACTGGGCGGTACCGACCAACCGGCTCAGTTCGTAAGGGCAGCGCACTTCTTGGGCGGTGCCGGGCAGTTTCTGCCCGTTGATCACCGGTGCGGCTTGCCATTGACGCTTGAGGTGCGGCTGATAGGCGAGCTCAAGCTCATTCCAGGACTGCTGAATGTTCATGTTGATGCCTTGGGAGTTTTTCCGCGCCGGACCGAACAGGGCCGGCGGGAGGGGGATTTTGTCATTGGCGAGGCTGTTGAACCTGCGCAATTGGGTGACCGGATGATCGATCAGGGACTCGACCGGAATGCTCGGATCGACCAGTTGGTGGACGAACGACGAGTTGGCGCCGTTTTCCAGCAGACGCCGCACCAGGTACGGCAGCAGGTCTTTGTGTGCGCCGACCGGCGCATAAATCCGCACGTGCTTGCGGTGTTTCTCGAGAATCGTGTCGTACAGCGCATCGCCCATGCCGTGCAGGCGCTGGAACTCGAACTCGCGCGACTCCCTGGCGGCAGCGGCCATGGCCAGGATGCAGCTCACGGTATGGGCGTTGTGGCTGGCGAATTGCGGGTAGATCACCCCACGGGTGAATTCCGAGAGCAGGAAGCGCGCGCAGGCCAGGTAGGAGGTGTCGGTGCCTTCCTTGCGAGTGAACACCGGGTAGCCATCCAGGCCCCACTGCTGCGACTGCTTGATCTCGCTGTCCCAGTAGGCGCCCTTGACCAGGCGCAGCGGCATCTTGGCGCCGAGTTCCTTGCCCAGCAGCGTCAGCCACACCAGCACCGGCAGACAGCGCTTGGAGTAGGCCTGCACCACCAGACCGAACTCGCCCCAGCCGGCGATGGCCGGGTCGCGCAGCAGCTTCTCGAACAACTCCAGCGACAGCTCCAGGCGGTCGGCTTCTTCGGCGTCGACGGCGATGCCGACGTTCAGCTGGCGCGCCCGGATCGCCAGCTCGCGGACGTTGGCGAACAGCTCGCTGAGCACCCGCTCGCGCTGCGCCACTTCATAGCGCGGGTGCAGGGCGGAGAGCTTGATCGAGATCGACGGTTTCGGCCCTGGGCCGACCTGCGGCTCGGCACCGACGGTGTCGATGGCCTTGCGGTAGTCGGCCATGTACTTCTCGGCGTCTGCAGCGGTCAGCGCCGCTTCGCCGAGCATGTCGAAGGAATAGGTGTAGCCCTGTTCGCGGCACGGGCGGCCGTTCTTCAGCGCTTCGCCGATGGTGCGGCCGAGGACGAACTGCTTGCCCATCAGCTTCATCGCCTGGTTCATCGCCGCGCGAATCACCGGCTCGCCGGAGCGTTGCACCAGCTTGCTCAGCACGCCGCCGGGCTTGCCGCTGCTGGCGCCATCCAGGTTGACCACCTTGCCGGTCATCACCAGGCCCCAGGCCGCGAAGTTGACCAACACGTTGTCACTCTTGCCGAGGTGGCGATCCCACTCGGCGGCGTTCAGCTTGTCGCGGATCAACGCGTCGGCGGTGGCGGCATCGGGTACACGCAGCAGAGCCTCGGCCAGGCACATGAGCATCAGCCCTTCCTGGGTGTCGAGGCTGTACTGGCGCAGCAGTGCGTCGAGGGTATCGACGGCGTTATCCCGGCTACGAACGTCTTCGATCAACGTCCGGGCGCCGCTGCGGATAGCCGCGATACCCGCTTCACCAGGATCGGCGAGCTCGAGGAGCTCGGTAAGATAGGCTGCCTCGTCAACGCTGTAATTGGCGCTGATGACAGGAAAAAAATCGGCGGCCTTTTGGGAGGAGATCCGGGTAAGGAACTCGCCCTGCAAGACGTGACTGGCTTTGAACATCACGCCCATCCTCTTGTGGAGACTGTTGTTATGGAAACTGTCGTTATGGGAACTGTTGCCATGGAAGCCACTGTTATGGCGACCACTGCTATGGGTCTAGCTCAGTGCTGCTGCTCAGGCCAAATAACACTTCGGCCTAAACCCACTTGACTGTGCAAGTGGATGGCGGAATTTAGAGGCACAGGCATGACAGGTTCTTGCAAGAACCTCTGGAGTTTTTGCACAAAGCTCTATTCGAGGGAACTTCCGCCCAGCGGCGCTGGCATATAGCGCCCTGCATGCCCGGCGCCGCGCCCTGGAGCAGGCTCAGAGCCAAACAGCGGCTAGCGACGGCGCTCGGCAGCGAGGCAACTCACTCGGCGCCGCGCAGGCGCTTGGGGGTCAGGCCGAGGTAGCGGCGCATCGCCGTGGTCAGCGCGCTCTGGCTGGAGAAGCCACACTCTTCGGCGATGCGGATCAGCGGCAGAGCGCTCTCGCGCAGCAACCGCGCGGCGCGGTCGAGGCGGGTTTTCAGCAGGTATTGGTGCGGGGTGAAGCCGACGCTGTCTTTGAACTGCGCATGGAAGTGGCTGGGGCTGAGGCAGGCCACCTGCGCCAGTTCGGCGACGCTGATGCGCCGCGCCAGGTGCTCGCCGATGTAGGCATCCAGCCGCTCGACATTCAGCAGGCCCACCGCCCGCTTCGCCTGCTCGCCAAATAAGCGCAGGTGCAGCGCCCGCAACAGCACGCCCCCGAGGGCGCGGGCCAGCTGCGGATCGCTGCCATAACGGGCCAACTCGGCGCCGGCATAACTCAGCAGGTTTTGAAAGTCCGCGTCCAGCGCCGGGTAGCGCGGCGTGTCGAACAGGTGGCCGAGCAGTTCCAGGTCTTCCGCCGAGTTGCCCTGCTCATCCAGATCGAGGATCAGCATGCGGTTGTCGCCGACCCCGGCGAATTGATGTTCGGCATCGCCCGGCACCAGGCAGGCGCGCATCCGACACACCTCACCGCCGCGGCCATTGACCTCAAACTCGGCACGACCGGACAACGACATCACCAACTGGTGATGGTCGTGGGCATGTTCGTGGGCTTGGTCGTCCAGGCGGATCAGGCGGGCTTTGAGCATGGCGGCTGCTGGTCAAATTTTGCGCAGTTTACGGGAGTACAGCGGCTTTTCCCAGCAACCACCGACCCGCGTAAAGACCGCGTTCACAACGGCACGGGGATTGAATTACCTCGACCGCCAACCCATCTACCCTTCATGTAGTCATGACAAGGTGCCGCATGAACGATCAGCACATCACCCCGGACATAGTCGAAGACGCCGCGCACGCCCACAGCCAGAGCCTCGCCCTGCCCGACCAACGGCTGCCGCAGCGCCTCTATGTGATCCCCATCCACAACCGCCCGTTCTTCCCGGCGCAGGTGCTGCCGGTGATCGTCAACCAGCAGCCCTGGGCGGAAACCCTGGCGCGCGTGGTCAAGACCGAGCACAAGAGCCTGGCGCTGTTTTATATCGACACCCCGCCGGCAGATGCCAGCGGCTTCGACCCGGATAACCTGCCCGAGCACGGCACGCTGGTGCGCATCCACCATGCCTCCGAGGAAGGCGGCAAATTACAGTTCATCGCCCAGGGGCTGACCCGCGTGCGCATCCTCGGCTGGCTCAGCCGCAAACCGCCCTATCTGGTGGAGGTCGAGTACCCGCAGAGCCCGAAAGAGTCGAGCGATGAGGTGAAGGCCTACGGCATGGCCTTGATCAATGCGATCAAGGAACTGCTGCCGCTCAATCCGCTGTACAGCGAAGAGCTGAAGAACTACCTCAACCGTTTCAGCCCGAACGACCCCTCGCCGCTGACCGACTTCGCCGCCGCCCTGACCAGTGCCCCCGGCACCGAGCTGCAAGAAGTGCTGGACTGCGTGCCCATGCTCAAGCGCATGGAGAAGGTGCTGCCGCTGCTGCGCAAAGAGGTGGAGGTGGCGCGCCTGCAAGGTGAGCTGTCGGCCGAGGTCAACCGCACCATCGGCAAGCACCAGCGGGATTTCTTCCTCAAGGAACAGCTCAAGCTGATCCAGCAGGAACTGGGGCTGACCAAGGACGACCGCAGCGCCGATATCGAGCAGTTCCAGCAGCGCCTGGAAGGCAAGACCCTGCCCGAGCAGGCGCGCAAACGCATCGACGAGGAGCTGAACAAACTGGCGATCCTCGAAACCGGCTCGCCGGAATACGCCGTCACGCGCAATTACCTGGACTGGGCCAGCGTCATTCCCTGGGGCGTTTACGGCCAGGACAAGCTCGACCTCAAGCACGCGCGCAAGGTGCTCGATCAGCAGCATGCCGGGCTCGACGACATCAAGGAGCGCATCCTCGAGTTCCTCGCCGTCGGCGCCTTCAAGGGCGAGATTGCCGGCTCCATCGTCCTGCTGGTGGGCCCGCCAGGGGTCGGCAAGACCAGTATCGGCAAGTCGATCGCCGAAACCCTCGGCCGGCCGTTCTATCGCTTCAGCGTCGGCGGCATGCGCGACGAGGCGGAGATCAAGGGCCACCGCCGTACCTACATCGGCGCCCTGCCCGGCAAGCTGGTACAGGCCCTAAAGGACGTCGAAGTGATGAACCCGGTGATCATGCTCGATGAGATCGACAAACTCGGCGCCAGCCACCAAGGCGACCCGGCCTCGGCGCTGCTGGAGACGCTCGACCCGGAGCAGAACGCCGAGTTCCTCGATCACTACCTGGACCTGCGCCTGGATCTGTCCAAGGTGCTGTTCATCTGCACCGCCAACACCCTGGACTCGATCCCCAGCGCGCTGCTCGACCGCATGGAAGTCATCCGCCTGTCCGGTTACATCGCCGAGGAAAAACTCGCCATCGCCAAGCGCCACCTGTGGCCCAAGCAATTGTTGAAAGCCGGGGTGCCGAAACAGCGCCTGGCGATCAGCGACAGCGCGCTGAAGGCGCTGATCGAAGGCTATGCCCGCGAGGCCGGGGTGCGTCAGCTGGAGAAACAGCTGAGCAAACTGGTGCGCAAGGCGGTGGTCACGCTGCTGGAGCAACCTGACGCCAAGCTGAAGATTGGCCCGAAGGATCTCGAAGGCTACCTCGGCATGCCGGTGTTTCGCAGCGAGCAGCTGCTCTCCGGCGTCGGCGTGCTCACCGGTCTGGCCTGGACCAGCCTGGGCGGCGCCACCTTGCCGATCGAGGCCACGCGCATTCACACGCTGAACCGCGGCTTCAAGCTCACCGGTCAGCTCGGCGCGGTGATGAAGGAGTCGGCCGAGATCGCCTACAGCTACATCAGCTCGCACCTGAAGGCCTACCAAGGCGACCCGACCTTCTTCGACCAGGCCTTCGTCCACCTGCACGTGCCGGAAGGCGCGACGCCGAAGGACGGCCCCAGCGCGGGCGTGACCATGGCCAGCGCGCTGCTCTCGCTGGCGCGTAACCAGGCGCCGAAGAAGGGCGTGGCGATGACCGGCGAGTTGACCCTCACCGGCCATGTCCTGCCGATTGGCGGGGTGCGCGAGAAGGTCATCGCCGCGCGGCGGCAGAAAATCTTCGAGCTGATCCTGCCGGAAGCCAACCGTGGCGACTACGCCGAGCTGCCGGACTACCTCAAGGCCGGCCTGACCGTACACTTCGCCAAGCGCTATGCGGATGTAGCCAAGGTGCTGTTCTGATCGCCAAGGCGCATTTGTAGCCCGGAAAAACCGCACGGCGGCGTAACCCGGAACTGGGTTGTGGACAACCCGGCGCGCGATCCAGGCTACGAATGCTCAGTGCCTTGAGGTTATGCTGGCCTAGTACCTCGACACACAAGTTTCGGACGAGTCCTGGCGGCGTTTTTTGCCACCAAGCAGCGTTGCCACTCGCCATCCCTTCGCCAAACTTATGTGCCAAGGTACTCGTTTTAAACCGACAGGAACTGTTTATGACTGCTGCCCGCCTGCTCTTAGCCCTCGCTCTCAGTCTGCTCGCCGCCTGCGCGCAGCAGCCCCGCAACGTCACGCTGCAACAGAACCAGCAAGACGACTGCCCGCTGAAGCTGCACAGCGGGCAACAGCTGACCCTCACCCTGGCCAGCAACCCCACCACCGGCTTCCGTTGGCAAGTCAAGGACGCCGCGCCCGGCGTGCTGCGCAGCCTGGGGCCGGAGGTCTACAGCAACCCGGAGGACGCCGGCCTGGTCGGCAGTGCCGGACAGTCAACCTGGCGCTTCCAGGCCGCCAACCCGGGCGACGGGCGCTTGCTGCTGCTCTACCAGCGGCCCTGGGAAGTGGATGTCGCACCGGCCAAGACCTTCGACTGCCAGATCAGCGTGCAATAAGCCGCCCGCCAAACGTCTATGGGCCCGTTCCTACAAAAATCCGCCTGTGGTTTTGCGCCATGGCTGGGCATAGTCGCCGCTCAAACAAGCGCTGAGGGTCGAATATGCGCTGGCTGATAGTGGCGTTGATCGGCGCGCCCTACGCCATCGTCCTCAGCTATTGGTTGGGCCAGTGGAGCATCACGGCCTCGGCGATCCAGCGTCTGCCGCGTTAACCTGCTGTCTCAAAAATGAAACGGCAGCCGCTCGTTAAATCGTCTATAGCAAATAGGGAGAGAACTGAATCGGGGGAGAACATCATGGGCGGCGGTAGGTGCGGTGCGGTTGCGGTTCTCTCGGCAGTATTACTGGCTGGCTGCACTAGCTTACTGCCGAGCGAGTATGCGGAGACCATCTCGCCCTTCGGTGATTATACGGATACCGAGATCCGCTATTCCCAGGCGCTGCCCGGCATCACCACCCGCTCCGAGCTGTTCTCCCTGGGCTTCGACCCACTGACCCAGGGCAATGGGCGCATGCTGTCGTTTATCGACGTGCGCCTGATGTTCGTCCAGCCGAATGTCCCCCTCGACTACCTGCCGGACGGCATAATGCAGTGCCTGGAGGCCAAGGACCGCTGCATCGGCTATGCCTTCGAGTTCTCCAAGACCGATACCCAACGAGTCGGCAGCTTCTGGGCCGACGTGCTCAACTTCCGCAAGCAGCGCGAGTTCTATGGCTGGGCCTTCCGCACGGTCTTCGTGCTGGTCGATGACAAGCTGGTGCACAAGGTCAGCAGCGGCGAGCCGAACATTCGCCGCTTCGAGGTCAAGCGCAATCCACTCGGCCCGATGCAGGGCGCTGGCGAGTTCTTTTCCGACCAGTTGAAGTAGCTATCTAAGGGTATGGGTATGGCTGTGACCCAGTCTTGGCTAAAATGCCGGCCTCTTCGTTATCGCCTTCGGAACCACCGTGAGCAAAGAACCCGACCGCCTCTTCGCACAACCCCGGCCCCACGTTCAGGACTTCGCCTTTAACGAGGCCGTGGTGCGGGTGTTTCCGGACATGATCAAGCGCTCCGTACCGGGCTACCCGACCATAGTCGAGAACATCGGCGTGCTCGCGGCGCAATTCGCCCAGCCGCACAGTGTGCTGTATGACCTCGGCAGTTCGTTGGGCGCGGTCACGCAAGCACTGCGCCGGCATGTGAAGAGCGAGGATTGCCGGGTCATCGCGGTCGACAACTCCAGCGCCATGGTCGAACGCTGCAGTGAATACCTGCACGCGCAAGACTCGATGTTCCAGGAGTTGCTGCCGGTCGAGGTCATCGAAGCCGATATCCTGCGCCTGGAGTTCCGGCCGACTTCGCTGGTGGCGCTGAACTTCACCCTGCAATTTATCCAGCCCGAACAACGCCTGCCCCTGCTCAGCCGGATTCGCCAGGCCCTGCTGCCGGGCGGAGCGCTGATCCTCTCGGAGAAGTTGCGTTTCAACGATGCCGAAGAACAGGCGCTGCTCACCGACCTGCATATCGCCTTCAAGCGCGCCAACGGTTACAGCGAGCTGGAAATCGCCCAGAAACGCAGTGCGCTGGAAAACGTGATGCTCCCCGATAGCCTCGAAGAACACCGTGAGCGCCTGTTGGCCGCCGGCTTCAGCAGAGTCGTGCCCTGGTTCCAGTGCCTCAACTTCGCCTCACTGATCGCCCTGCCATGATCGACCTCGCCCCCCTCGCCCGCCGCCTGGCGGACAGCCCCTTGGCCAGTTGGGCTGCGGGCCTGCAACAGCAGTTGGACAACAAGCTGGAGATCGGCCACGGCGACCTCGAACGCTGGCAGGGCGCACTGGATGCCTTACCCGCGCTGACGCCGAGTCGGGTCGAACTGCGCGAACGCTTGCAACTGGACAGCGACTGCGATGCAACCAGCCGCACGCAGTTGCGCCAGGCGCTGCTTGGCCTGTCGCCCTGGCGCAAAGGGCCGTTCGAGCTATTCGGCGTGCAGATCGACACCGAATGGCGCTCGGACTGGAAGTGGACGCGGGTCGCGCCGCACCTCGACCTCAGCGGTAAGCGCGTGCTGGATGTCGGCTGCGGCAACGGTTATTACCAGTGGCGCATGCTCGGCGCCGGCGCCGAGAGCGTGATCGGTATCGACCCCAACTGGCTGTTCTTCTGCCAATTCCAGGCGATCCAGCGCTATCTACCGGAATTGCCGGTCTGGCACCTGCCGTTTGCCCTGGAAGAGCTGCCGGAAAAACTCGAAGGCTTCGACACGGTGTTCTCCATGGGCGTGCTCTACCACCGCCGCTCGCCCATCGACCATCTGCTGGCGCTGAAAGACTGCCTGGTCAAAGGTGGCGAACTGGTGCTGGAAACCTTGGTGGTGGCGGGCGATGCGCAGCAGGTGCTGGTACCGGAAGACCGCTACGCGCAGATGCGCAACGTCTGGTTCTTGCCCTCGGTGCCGGCGCTGGAGCTGTGGTTGCGGCGTGCCGGCTTCGTCGATGTGCGCTGCGTCGATGTCAGCGTCACCAGCATCGAGGAGCAACGCAGCACCGAATGGATGCGCTATCAGTCCCTAGCGGACTTCCTCGACCCCAGCGACCACTCGCGCACCCGCGAAGGCTTGCCCGCGCCGATGCGGGCGGTGCTGACCGCCCGCAAGCCTTGAGATGAACCGATTGCTTGCCACTGCGTAGGGCGTACTCGCGGAGCAGTACGCCTTGGCAAACGGCGGACTGTTCGCTTCGCTCCTGAGCCCGCCCTACGTAGAGTTTGCGCTGTACCCGAGCCAACTCGCGGCTGGCGGCTTCTAGCGCCGGCCGGCGGCGGCGACTATCAAGTGCTTCATCTCCGCCACGGCCGCTTTAAAACCAACGAACAGGGCGTGCGCAACTAGCGCGTGGCCGATATTCAGTTCATTGATGCCGGCGATTGCGGCGACCGGCTCAACGTTGTGATAGTGCAGGCCGTGGCCGGCGTTGACGATCAGGCCATGGGCCAGGGCGCAAGCCACGCCATCGCGTATCCGCGCCAGCTCACGCGCAGCCTCAGCCGGAGTATGGGCATCGGCATAGCGCCCGGTATGGATCTCGATCGCCGGCGCCCCCACCCGCTTGGCCGCTTCGATCTGCCGCTCATCGGCATCGATAAACAACGAAACCTCACTGCCCACCTTACTCAGACGCTGCACCGCTGCGCGGATACGGGTTTCCTGCCCGAGCACATCCAGGCCGCCCTCGGTGGTCAGCTCGGCGCGGCTTTCCGGCACCAGGCACACGTGTTCGGCGCGAAGGCTCTCGGCGAAAGCGAGCATGTCGTCGGTCACCCCCATCTCGAAGTTCATCCGCGTCTGCAGGGCGTCCTTCATGATGCGCACGTCGCGTTCCTGGATGTGCCGACGATCTTCACGCAGGTGCAGGGTGATGCCATCGGCACCCGCCTCTTCGGCATCCAGTGCCGCCTTCAGCGGATCGGGATAACGGGTGCCGCGCGCTTGGCGCAGGGTAGCGACGTGGTCGATGTTCACACCCAGCAGAATTCGGTTGGCATCAGTCACGGTTCGGCTCCTTGAGCGTCATAAAGAGTTCGCGGCTGACCAGAGGTCGGCCGCCTAGATGGGGGGCTAGGGCCTGGCGCATCAAGCGTTTGGCCGCCGCCAAGGCGCCCGGGGCAGACCAATCGGCGTCGGCCATGGCCAGCAGCTCCGCACCGTGGAACAGGCCCGGCTGCAGCTGCGCCACCGGCTCCAGACCGGCATCCGGCTGCAACCGATACAGGCCATCCGGCGCGATCGGCTGACCGCGGAGGTCCTCAGCCAGGGCAAAACCATAACCCAGCTCATCCAGCAGGCGCCATTCGAATGCACGCAATAGCGGCTCCAGCGGCCGACCGGCCGCCAGCGCCGCCAAGGTCGCGCCGTAGTGCTCGAACAGAATGGGCTGCGGGTCTTGCGCCGGCAGCAGGCGAATCAGCAGTTCGTTCAGATAGAGACCACTGAACAGGGCATCGCCATGCAGCCAGTGAGGGACACCGGCGCTTTCCAGACGGCCAACATTTTTCAACTCGCCACGGCCGCGGAACTCGACTTCCACTGGCACGAAAGGCCGCGCCAAGGTGCCGGCCTTACCGCGCGCACCGCGCAATACCGCCCGCAGACGCCCTTGCGGGGTGAGGAAGTCCACCAGCGCGCTGCTCTCGCGGTAGGCCCGGCTGTGCAGGACAAAAGCCGGTAGCGCGCTGCTTGGCATGCGTTAGATGTCGGAGTAACCCAGGGAACGCAGGGCCCGCTCATCGTCGGACCAGCCGCCTTTCACTTTGACCCAGAGATTGAGCATCACCTTGGAGTCGAACAGCACTTCCATGTCCTTGCGCGCGTCCATGCCGATGCGTTTGATCCGCTCGCCTTTGTCGCCGATGATGATTTTCTTCTGCCCATCGCGCTCGACCAGAATCAGCGCATGGATGTGCAGGGTTTTGCCCTGCTGCTTGAACTCTTCGATTTCCACCGTGATCTGGTACGGCAACTCGGCACCCAGCTGACGCATGATCTTCTCGCGCACCAGCTCGGCCGCGAGGAAACGGCTGCTGCGATCGGTGATCTGGTCTTCCGGGAAGAAGTGCTCGTTCTCCGGCAGATGCTGAGCGATCAAGCCTTCCAGGGCTTCGAGGTTGTGCCCATGCTGCGCCGAGATCGGCACGATTTCCGCGTTTGGCAGTTGCAGCTGCAACCACTCCAGGTGCGGCATCAATTCGGCCTTGTCTTCGATCCGGTCAGTCTTGTTGATCGCCAGAATCACCGGGCCTTGGACATACTGCACACGCTCGAGAACCATCTGGTCCTCTTCGGTCCAGCGGGTACGGTCGACCACGAAGATCACCACATCGACGTCTTTCAACGCCGCCGAAGCGGTCTTGTTCATGTAACGGTTGAGGGCTCTCTCACCATTCTTGTGCATGCCGGGGGTGTCGACGTAAATAGCCTGGACATTGCCCTCGGTCTTGATCCCGAGCATGTTGTGGCGAGTGGTCTGCGGCTTGCGCGAGGTGATCGCCAGCTTTTGCCCGAGGATATGGTTGAGCAGCGTGGATTTGCCCACGTTGGGGCGGCCGACGATGGCGACATAGCCACAGCGTGTTGCAGGTGAATCAGTCATGGCCGTTCTCCACGCCGAGGGCAATCAGTGCTGCCGCGGCCGCCACTTGTTCGGCGATACGGCGGCTGGCACCCTGCCCTACGGTCTTGTCATTCAATAAGGTGATCTGGCACTCGACGACAAAGACTCGGCAGTGCGGCTCGCCCTGGATATCCACCACTTCATAGCGCGGTAGCTCGCAGGCGCGCGACTGCAGGAACTCCTGCAGGCGGGTTTTCGGATCTTTGTTGGTATCGACCAGCGTCAGGCCATTCAGTTCAGAGGTTAGCCAGGCCAGTACCCGCTGGCGCGCGGCATCCATCCCGGCATCCAAGTAAATGGCGCCGATCAGGGCTTCCAGGGCATCGGCCAAAATCGATTCCCGCCGAAAACCACCGCTCTTCAACTCGCCGGAGCCGAGACGCAGGTACTCACCCAGGTCGAAACCGCGAGCCAGCACCGCCAGAGTCTCACCTTTCACCAGCCGTGCGCGTAAACGCGACAACTGGCCTTCGCGCGCCAGCGGAAAACGCTCGAACAGCGCTTCACCGGCGACGAAGTTGAGGATGGCATCGCCGAGGAACTCCAGACGCTCGTTATTGCGTCCGGCGAAGCTGCGATGGGTTAGCGCCAGGATCATCAGATCCTGGTCTTGAAAGGTGTAGCCGAGCTGACGCTCGAGGCGGCTTAGCGATGCGCTCACGGCATACGCACGCGGAATTCTTTGTCGAAACGCGCCACCAGATCGAGATTTTCGATCAGGGCTTCACGCTTTTCATACTTCAGGTGCGCGCGGAACTCGTTGTTCTCGACTTTCACCACGAGGGCCTTTTCCAGATCAAAATCACGGATGCTGTTGACCTGCAGGCCTTTACCGACGTGCGCGTAAAACTCACCCACGCTGCGGATATTTGCGGCTTTATCCGTTTCGACCGACCTAATGATTTTTTCCAGCGACTTGTAGTCCAGGTAGTGCGGGATCATCTTGAACGCCGTGCTGGCAAAGAATGCCACCACCGCCAGCACCATCAGCCAACCTAGAACCGACAAACCTTTCTGCGAACGCGCAAATGTCATGATCGACCTCAATGTCAGAGTTATTGGAAAGTCTTAAGCCCCACGGGCAAGACTATATATAGCGCGCGGCGCCGTCTTGAACAGCGCCGCAAATAGTCGAAAAGTCAGCGGATCAGGCCAACTCGGGAGAAGTTCGGCAGGTTGTGCAGTTTCGGATCGGACCAGCTCAGCCATACCGCGATGGCTTTGCCGACGATATTCTTGTCCGGCACCATGCCCAGCAGGTTCTTGGGAATCTTCGGATCGTTCCAGTAGCGGCTGTCGTTGGAGTTGTCGCGATTGTCGCCCATCATGAAGTAGTGCCCTTGGGGCACCGTCCATTCCCGGCCTGGCTCGGCGCGGTAACGGCTCATTTCCTTACGGATCAGATGCTCGGCTGCACCCAGCTTTTCCTGATAAAGCACGGCACTGCCCAGCGAGCCCGGTTCTTCACCGACGAGTTGCTCCGCTACCGACTGGCCATTGACGAACAGGCGCTTATCACTGCCGTAGCGAATTTTATCGCCGGGCAAACCGACTACCCGCTTGATGTAGTTGATGTTCGGCTCGCTCGGGTAGCGGAACACCATCACATCGCCGCGCTGCGGGTCGCCCACCTCAATCACCTTGGTATCCAGCACGGGCAGGCGGATGCCATAGGCGAACTTATTGACCAAGATGAAATCGCCCACTTCCAGCGTCGGCTTCATCGAGCCGGAGGGAATCTGGAACGGTTCGATCAAGAAGGAGCGCAAGACCAGGACGATGGCCAGTACCGGAAAGAACGACTTGCCGTACTCCACCAGGAGCGGCTCCCGGTTCAGTTGTTCGAGCACCATGTGGTCGGGCTCGCCGACCTGGCCCTCATAAGCGCTGATCGCAGCTCGCCGACGCGGCGCCAGCAACAGCAGATCGAACAAGGCCAAGACGCCGCAGACGGCCACGGCGATGACTAACAACAGCGGAAAATTCAGCGACATAGTCCTTAACCATCCAACCTGAGCACCGCAAGGAAGGCTTCTTGTGGAATCTCCACGTTGCCCACTTGCTTCATCCGTTTTTTACCAGCCTTCTGCTTCTCCAGCAGTTTGCGCTTACGGCTCACATCGCCGCCGTAGCACTTGGCTAGCACGTTCTTCCTGAGCGCTTTTACTGTGGTGCGCGCGACAATCTGCCCACCGATCGCGGCCTGAATGGCCACATCGAACATCTGCCGCGGGATCAGCTCTTTCATCTTCTCGGTCAATGCACGGCCTTTGTAGTGCGCATTGTCGCGATGCACGATCAGCGCCAAGGCATCGACCTTGTCGCCGTTGATCAGCACGTCCAGCTTGACCAGGCTAGCCGATTGATAGCGATCGAAGTGGTAGTCCAGCGAGGCATAGCCGCGGCTGGTGGACTTCAGCCGGTCGAAGAAGTCCAGGACCACTTCGTTCATCGGCAGGTCATAGGTCACTTGTACCTGAGTGCCGAGGAACAGCATGTCGTGCTGCACGCCACGCTTTTCGATACACAGGGTAATGACGTTGCCCAGGTGCTCCTGCGGAACCAGAATATTGGCCCGCACGATGGGCTCGCGCATGTCTTCGATCGCCGACAGATCCGGCAACTTGGACGGGTTATCGACGTAGATCGTTTCACCGGTCTTGAGCAGCAACTCGAAAATTACCGTGGGCGCGGTGGTGATCAGATCCAGGTCGTACTCACGCTCCAGGCGCTCCTGAATGATCTCCATGTGCAGCATGCCGAGGAAGCCGCAACGGAAGCCGAAGCCCAGTGCGTCGGAGCTTTCCGGGGTGTATTGCAGGGAAGAGTCATTCAACGTGAGCTTTTGCAGGGCTTCACGGAAGTCTTCGAAGTCGTCGGAGCTGACCGGAAACAGGCCGGCGTAGACCTGCGGCTGAATGCGTTTGAAACCGGGCAGCACGTCGACATCCGGCGTGGAGCTCAAGGTCAGGGTGTCGCCAACCGGCGCGCCGTGAATGTCCTTGATACCGGCGATGATGAAGCCTACTTCACCGGCTTTCAGGTCAAGGGTAGCGGTGTGTTTCGGGTTGAATACGCCGACGCTGTCCACCAGGTGGATCTTACCGGTGGATTTGACCAGAATCTTGTCGCCCTTCTTCACGCGACCGTGGCGCACGCGAACCAGGGAGACTACGCCCAGGTAGTTGTCGAACCAGGAGTCGATGATCAGCGCTTGCAGCGGGTCTTCGATGTTGCCGGTGGGTGCCGGAATGGTGTGCACCAGGCGCTCGAGCACTTCATCGACGCCCAGACCGGTCTTGGCACTGCAGGTCACCGCATCGGTGGCATCGATACCGATGATTTTCTCGATTTCTTCTTTGACGCGGTCTGGATCAGCCTGCGGCAGGTCGATCTTGTTCAGCACCGGCATGACCTCGAGACCTTGCTCGATAGCGGTGTAGCAGTTGGCCACGGACTGGGCCTCTACACCCTGACCGGCATCGACCACCAGCAACGCACCTTCACAGGCCGCCAGCGACCGGCTGACTTCATAGGTGAAGTCGACGTGCCCGGGGGTGTCGATGAAGTTCAGTTGGTAGGTTTTACCGTCTTGCGCCTTGTAATACAGGGTAACGCTGTGGGCCTTGATGGTGATCCCACGCTCACGCTCCAGGTCCATGGAGTCCAGCACCTGAGCTTCCATTTCGCGCTCGGCCAGGCCCCCGCACATCTGGATGAAGCGGTCAGCCAGGGTCGACTTGCCATGGTCAATGTGGGCGATGATGGAGAAATTACGGATATGACTCAGGTCACTCACGGATCAACACTCAAAAAGGCCGCAGGCAGACTGCCCGCCGAAAAATAGCCGGGAAGTGTACCCGATCAGCGCTCGGGGCGTCACGTTTAGCTGCCGACCGGTGCCCATGCAAAAGGGCGGTAAAGACCGCCCTTTTCGCCTACCCAGCTGATTTATTCAGCCAGTTTGAAGGTGATGAAGCTAGCCCGCCCCTCGCGCAGAACCCGCATCGAGACCGAGCGATTTTTCGGCAAGGCCTGGGCCACCAGTGTGAAAGTCTTGGCCGAGTCGATCGCCTGATTGTTCAGATGAGTGATCACATCGCCCGGACGTAGACCGATCAGCGCGGCAGGCCCCTCCAGCACCTCCTTGATCACCACGCCGCCCTTGAGGTCGAGGCCCTTTTTCTCCTCGGCGGTCAATTCAGCAACCCTGACCCCCATCCGGTTAATGCTGCGCTCCATCCCCGGCATACCGGTCGCAGCAAGCTCTTCACCCTCTGCCGGCAAGGCGCCGATAGTCAGTTGCAGCGTCTTGCGAGTACCCTCGCGAACCACTTCGAGGTTGGCTTTGGCGCCCGCCTTCAAGCCCCCGACCAGATGCGGCAGATCGGCAGACATGATGATCGGTTGGCCATTCAGGCTGAGAATCACATCACCCACCTGCAAGCCACCTTTGGCCGCAGGGCCATCTTCCAGCACCTGCGCCACCAGCGCACCGGCCGGTTTCTCCAGGCCAAAAGACTCAGCCAGGTCTTTATTGACTTCCTGAATCACCACACCCAACCAGCCACGACTGACCTTGCCTTCGGTTTTCAGCTGATTAGCCACATCCATCGCCACATCCATCGGAATGGCGAAGGACAAGCCCATAAAACCGCCCGAACGGGTGAAAATCTGCGAGTTGATCCCAATCACCTCGCCGGCCAGGTTGAACAGCGGCCCACCGGAGTTACCCGGATTGATCGCCACGTCGGTCTGGATAAAGGGTACATAGCTTTCATTCGGCAGGCTGCGGCCCTTGGCACTGACGATGCCGGCAGTCACCGAGTGATCAAAGCCAAACGGCGAGCCGATGGCCAACACCCAGGCGCCCACTTTCAGATCATCCGATTTACCCAGCTTGACGGTCGGCAGACCCTGGCCTTCCACCTTGAGCAGCGCCACATCGGTGCGCGGATCGGCGCCGATCAACTTGGCTTCCAATTCACTGCGATCGGACAAGCGCACGATGATCTCATCGGCACCCGCCACCACATGATTGTTGGTCAGCACATAACCATCGGCCGAGATGATGAAACCCGAGCCCAGCGATTGCGCCTCACGCTGCCGACCATTGCCTGGATTACGCGGTGCTGGCGGCATGTTGCGTTCGAAAAACTCACGCAGCATCGGTGGCAGACCTTCCAGGTCCGGCATTTGCTGCTGACCTGGAGCGGCGGCTATCCGCTCCGGCACTTTCTGCCGGGTACTGATGTTCACCACGGCCGGCGCCGCGTCCTCGACCAACTCGGTAAAGTCCGGTAATTCGGCACGCGCAACCGCCGCCTGACTCAGCAACAACAGCGTGAGCAGCGCAGACAGACCATATTTCAGGCTAAGCATCGACATTCAGCTCCAATCCAGAACCAACAAAATAAACTCAGAACGAACCGGCAGACCCAGTGAGCATGGCGCGCAACACTATCGGCTGCAACGCGAGAGCGTCTGCACTGCGCCGATTCCACCAGCGCAGCGAAAACCAGGCCACGGCGGGACCGCCCACCCCCAACTCTTCGATCATGGCGTGGCTTGCGCCGCACCAGCACGCATCGACAGGGCCACGCGCTCAGCGGTACCCAGGGGGATTTCGCCAACCACGGTAACCATCACGTCACCATCGACCGTCGACATGCGTTTGGACACCGCCACGGTTGGTCCCAATTGACTACGCGCATCCTCTACCGCGGCGCCGTGCAGAGGCTCGAGAAACACCGAGAAACGCGCCAAGCCATCGCCATACATCAAACATGCGACAGGCTCGGCCGAAGCCGGGCTACGTCGCTCCAGCACGCTATTCAAATTGAAGCCCGGCGGTAACCACTCCGAACGCCAGGCATTCGGTTCTATGGCTTGCGCCTCAGCAAAATGCACGGGCTGGCAATTAGCGCTCGGCTGCAACGCGTCATCCAGCGGGGCCGTGGTATCTAGGCTAGAGAACTGAAAGCGCTCAAGCAGCTGCCCCTTCTCATTCAACAGCAGGGATTTCAACGGCAGGCCAGTCTCACGATCCAGATGGAGCTCGAAACCATAGCGGTGTTGATCACGCGGCAGAACCGCCACCACCACGGCTGCACGCCCCGCCACCCGCGACTCGCCAAGGATGCGCAGGTCATACCAGGCGGCGAGCTGTTTGGGATCCAGCGCTCGAGCCGGCCAGCTCTGGCCATCGGAGACCTGATCAGCCAAGGCACCACTCACGCACTGAGTACGGCCATTCACCCGCAATACTTCCTGAACCGGGCCATCCAGCTGCAGCAAGCGCTCACGCACTTCGCCGTCGCCGGTGCTGTCAACCCGGTGCCAAATACTATGAGTGGAGAAGCTACCGTTACGCTCGTAGACGAACGTCCCTTGAAAGTTTTGCCGCTGCTCCGCCTCGGCGAGGCGGTTCAGCCAATCTTGCGCATCAGCCGCCTGCACTGGCAGGGCCAGCCAGCTACCCAGCAGGAGAGAGAAAGGGATGGCGCGCATGATCCTCCTCAGCGGCTTTCCAGGCTGGCCGCGCGGGCATAGGGCAGCACGCTGTCAGTGCCACTCAGGGCCGCCTGCTGCGCATGTTGGCGCAAGTAGGTTGGTAGACGCTGTTCATGCCAGCTCAACTGCGCTCGCCGAGCGTCATTCGCCTGCGGGGCTGGAGCCTGTTCAACACCCTCACTATAGCCGGCCAATAGCGCCGCGGAGCCTTGCATCTGCGGCAGCGTCGGCTGCACGCCTTGTTGGGCCAACTGGGTGCCCGTGAGCTCATCCTGGTTATACAGGCGCACACCGGCCAACACCGCCAGCGTGACCGAGGCGGCCACCGCCAAGCGGCCGAGACCGCGCCAACGTGCCGCGACCGCGGCGACAGGTGCGACAAGCGGAACAACCTCATCGGCCAGCGCCGCCGAAACCGCCGCCGCAATATCCAAGCGGGGCTCGAGCAACTCTTTATGCATGACCGCGCGGGCGATCTGGTAACGCGACCAAGTAGAGCGTAACTCCGCGTCGTCACTGGCGCTGAGCACGCGACGCAACTCCAACTCATCCGCCTCGTTATCCATTACCGCGGACAGCGATTCCTGCAGGGCTTCACGACTCATGGCGGTTCCTCTCTTGGCTAGCGCCGCTGTCTCAGGCTTCCTGCAACAAAGGCTGCAGGACTTTATCGATGGCTTCCCGCGCTCGGAAGATACGTGAGCGCACAGTCCCCACTGGACACTGCATGACGCTGGCAATGTCCTCATAACTTAGACCATCGAACTCGCGCAAGGTCAGGGCCGTGCGCAGATCTTCAGGCAACTGCTGGATGGTTTGATGCACCGCGCGCTCGATCTCATCGCGCAGCATCAAACGTTCCGGCGATTCGATGTCCTTGAGGGCATGATCGCCCTCATAGAACTCGGCATCCTCGGCACTTACATCACTCTCTGGCGGCCGCCGACCGCGCGACACCAAGTGATTCTTCGCCGTGTTAATGGCGATGCGATACAGCCAGGTATAAAAGGCGCTGTCACCGCGAAAATTAGCCAGTGCTCGATAGGCCTTGATAAAGGCCTCCTGGGCAACATCCTGAGCCTCATGAGGGTCGTGCACGAAACGCACTATCAACCCGAGAATCTTGTGCTGATACTTCAGCACCAACAGATCAAAAGCCCGCTTGTCGCCACGCTGTACCCGCTCGACCAGCTGCTGATCATCTTCCTGGGTTAGCATGAACACTCCTCGTTAAGTTCGGAGGGATGCTGCACCAGCAAGCGAATCGTCTTGCCAAGATAGACTCGGGTCTTGCGCAAAAGTTCTCCCCCCAAACAAGCTTCCGTACAGAAACACATCTGTCTTGCACGGAGTCGCGCAGCACGGCATGGCGCCGGCTGCGCGGATAATCTTGTCACCGGTTTTCGCCGCAGTGATAACGTGCGATATGAGCCACAGACACTACAGCGAAACCGGCGTTGTCCCTTTCTGGGTAACCGCCTATGGAACCCGGGAGACTAAGAAAGTTCCCAAACGCCATACACCGTCATAAGCCCGCTATTGTGCCGCCCACCCCACCTATATACTAGGGGCCGCTTTTTGCGGAATCCGAACATGAGCCAACATTATCAGCACGACGTCCTGGTCATCGGCAGCGGTGCAGCCGGCCTGACTTTGGCCCTTACCCTGCCTGCCCACCTGCGCATCGCGGTGCTCAGCAAGGGCGACCTGACTAACGGCTCGACCTACTGGGCGCAGGGCGGCGTAGCGGCTGTACTGGATAATGCCGACACCGTCGAGTCGCATGTCGGGGACACGCTTAACTCCGGCGCCGGCCTCTGCCGTGAAGATGCCGTGCGCTTCACCGTAGAGCACAGCCGCGAGGCGATCGAATGGCTGATCGAGCAAGGTGTGCCTTTCACCCGCGATGATGAGACCGCGCGCGAGGACGGTGGCTTCGAGTTTCATCTGACCCGCGAGGGTGGCCATAGCCATAGGCGTATCATTCACGCCGCCGACGCCACCGGCGCCGCCATCTTCAACACCTTGCTGGCTCAAGCCAAGCAACGCCCGAACATCGAACTGCTGGAGCAGCGCGTCGCGGTCGATCTGATCACCGAGCGCAAACTCGGCTTACCCGGGCATAACTGCCTCGGCGCCTACATCCTCAATCGCGCCAGCGGTGAGGTCGACACCTATGGCGCGCGCTTTACCGTGCTGGCCAGCGGGGGCGCCTCCAAGGTTTATCTGTATACCAGCAACCCGGACGGTGCCTGCGGCGATGGCATCGCCATGGCCTGGCGCGCCGGTTGCCGGGTCGGCAATCTGGAGTTCAATCAATTCCACCCGACCTGCCTGTACCACCCGAAGGCCAAGAGTTTTCTGGTGACCGAGGCCATACGTGGCGAAGGTGGCTTGCTCAAGCTGCCCAATGGCGAGCGCTTCATGCAGCGTTTCGACCCACGCGCCGAGCTGGCCCCGCGCGACATCGTGGCGCGGGCCATCGACCATGAGATGAAACGTCTCGGCGTCGACTGCGTGTACCTGGATATCAGCCACAAGCCGGCGGACTTCGTGAAGGCGCACTTCCCGACTGTGTATGAACGCTGCCTGGACTTTGGCATCGACATCACCCGCGAAGCCATTCCGGTGGTGCCGGCCGCGCACTACACCTGCGGTGGCGTGGTCGTCGACCAACACGGCCACACCGATGTGCCGGGCCTATACGCGATTGGTGAGACCAGCTTCACCGGCCTCCACGGCGCCAACCGGATGGCCAGCAACTCGCTGCTGGAATGCTTCGTCTATGCCCGCTCGGCGGCCGCCGACATTCTCCAGCACTTGCCGCACACCCCGACACCGCAAGCGCTGCCGAGCTGGGATGCGAGCCAGGTGACCGATTCCGACGAGGACATCATCATCGCGCACAACTGGGACGAGTTGCGGCGCTTTATGTGGGACTACGTGGGCATAGTGCGCACCAACAAGCGCCTGCAGCGCGCCCAACACCGGGTACGCCTGCTGCTGGATGAAATCGACGAGTTCTATAGCAACTACAAAGTCAGCCGCGACCTGATCGAGCTGCGCAACCTGGCGCAAGTCGCCGAACTGATTATCAGCTCGGCCATGCAACGCCACGAGAGCCGTGGCCTGCACTACACCCTGGACTACCCGAAGCAACTGCCCGAAGCACACGACACTATCCTGGTGCCGCCCATCTACGGCGAGTGAATTTCAGCCGAACCCGCAAACGCCGGTGAATCTCCGGCGCCAGCGCATCGCGCGGGATACACAGGCCGCGCACCCGCCACTCGCCCGCCAGACGAAAGCGCAACACCACCGCCAGCGGCAACGCCAGACTATCCGGGCGCAGCTGGACGGCTTGCCAGCCGTTCTGCGCATTCCACAGCTGCCAGCCGTCGGCGTCATGCCGCAGGCCACGAAACGCCGTCGCATCACTCAGCAAAATCTGCCGCGGCAGCACCCAGGCCGCATGCGCCAGGCACAACAACAGCCCGAGCACACGCGCCCAGAGTGGAATTTCCGCGAAAACCAGCGCGCCCAGCGCAGCGACCTGCGCCGCCAGATAAACCGCCAGCAGCAGCCGCGAGGCGCGCCAGCGACATTCGAAGACCTTACTTGGGCTGGACACGATCCAAAATCATCCGAACCATGCGGCGCAGATCGGCGTCTTCCGGCTCGCCGCGCTGCATAAACCAGCCAAACATGTCCTGATCCTCGCACTCCAGCAACTTGCGGTAGCGTTCCCGATCTGCCGCGTCGAGGTTGGGGTAAACCTCTCTGACGAAGGGCACCAACAGCACATCCAGCTCCAGCATGCCGCGGCGGCTATGCCAAAAGAGTCGGTTGAGTTCAATAGCGTCGACCATGCGAGCGGCTCCTGCAAAATAGACCGGCAGTATAACGGTGCAGAGCGCTCACCGGCACCCGCTGACAAGCTCTTGGCTGAGCCCTATGATGGGCCCCCAGACTTTTTACTCAGCGACTCTCAATGGCCGACTCCGCTTTTTTCTGCACGCTGCCCCACGAGGGCGTTCTCGCCGTCCGCGGCCCTGACGCCAGCAAGTTCCTCCAGGGCCAGCTGACCTGCAACCTCAACTACCTTAACGCCACCACGGCCAGCCTCGGTGCCCGCTGCACGCCCAAAGGGCGCATGCTGTCGAGCTTTCGCATCCTGACGGACGGCGACGGCTATCTCCTGGCGATGGCCAGCGAACTGCTCGAGTCGCAGTTGGCCGAACTGCAGAAATACGCCGTTTTTTCCAAAGCCAAACTCGGCGATGAAAGCGCCCGCTGGGTGCGCTTCGGCCTGTGCGGGTCCGATGCCGTGCTGGCCGAGCTGGGCCTGGAGTTGGCACCGCAAGCCGACCACGTGGCGCGTGGCACCGACTCGATCGCCATCCGCCTGGCCGACGGCCGCGCCGAGCTCTGGGCTCCCGCCAGTGCCCACGAATCCCTGCAAGCCCGCCTCGCCGCGCACGTGCCGCAAGCACCGCTCAATAGCTGGCTGCTCGCCCAGGTGCGCGCCGGCATCGGCCAGGTCGTGGGGGCTACGCGCGAACTGTTTATCCCGCAGATGCTGAATTTGCAGGCCCTAGGCGGCGTCAGTTTCAAGAAAGGCTGCTACACCGGCCAGGAAATCGTCGCGCGCATGCAGTACCTGGGCAAACTCAAGCGGCGCCTGTATCGCTTGAGCCTGGACGCCGGCGAACTACCGGCAGCGGCCACCGAACTGTTCTCCCCGGTTCACCGCTCAAGCGTCGGCGAGGTGGTGCTGGCGGCTCACGCGGAAAACGGCATCGAGCTGCTCGCCGTGCTGCAGGAAGATGCAGTGAGCGACGGCCGTATCCGGCTCGGCAGCGAAGATGGTCTGGCGCTCAGCTTGTTGGAATTGCCCTATACGCTGGACTCCAATCGCGAGATCCAACGCTAACCCTACCCAGTCAGGCGGCCAGCTTTCCAAGCGCCGCCTTTCCCAGAGACATAGCCATGAGCCAGGCGCCCGCCTTCGCCAAGCTCGGCCTCGCCCCGCGTGCCGATTTGCAGGCGAATGAAGACCTCGCCGCCGCCATGGAAGCGGCGATGGGCATGTTGCAATAAGACCAGCCGGGCGCAGAGCGGCCTCGGCCACTAGACTTGGAAGTGGTCCTGTTCGGGTGAATGTATCCGATGCGCCACTTGCTCCTGCTGCTGTCATTGGTGTTCAGCGGCCTCCTGGCTGCAGCTGAAGTGCGCCTGACCAATGGTGAATGGCCGCCCTACCTCGGCCAACAGCTACCGCACCAAGGCGTGGCCTCGCGCATAGTCGCCGAAGCCTTTGCCCTGGAGGGGGTCGAGGTACACTGGGAGTTCTACCCCTGGGTCCGCGCCTTGAAGCTGGCCGAGCGCGGACAACGCGCCGGCACCGCCGTCTGGCGGAGCAGCCTGGAGCGCGAGCGGGCCTTCTATATCAGCGAGCCGGTGGTGGAAAGCGCCTATCACTTCTTCCATCGCAAAGACCGCGCCTTCGACTGGCAGCAGGTGGATGACCTGCGCGGCCTGCGCATCTGCGCTACCCGTAGCTACTACTACGGCGCAGCCTTCCAGCAGGCCGAGGCCGAAGGACGCCTGCGGGTAAACCGGTTGACCAGTGACGAGCAGTGCCTCCACCAGCTTTTGGCCGGGCGCATCGATGTGTTCCCGATGGACAAGGTGGTCGGTCTGGCCATGCTGCAAGAGCACTTCGGCGCAACCGAACGGGACCAGCTGAGCATCCACCCCAAGCCGCTGCACAGCGACAGCCTGCACCTGCTGCTGTCGCGCGAGGTACTGGGCAATGCCGAGCTGATGGTCCGTTTCAACCGTGGCCTGGCCCGGCTGCGGGCGAGCGGCAAGATCGCTCAGTACCTGCAGGAGATCCAGCAGCCGCTGAGCCCCGCGCCCTGATCAGCGCGCTTCGGGCGGGAATTCCACCCGTACCCGCAAGCCGCCGGCCGCCCCGGTATGCAGGCTGATGGTCGCCAGATGGGCGCGGCAGATTTCCCCGACTATCGCCAGCCCCAAGCCGGCGCCACTGCCTTGCGGGCTGCGCCTATAGAAACGGGCGAAGACCTTGTCCCGCTCCTGCGGGGGAATCCCCGGGCCGTCGTCCTCCACCTCCAGCACGCCCGGCTCGAGCACCCGCAGAATCACATTGCCGCCTGCGGGCGTATGCGCCAGGGCGTTGTCCACCAGGTTGCACAGCAGCTCGTTGAGCAGGGTCGGCTCGCCACGCAGCCAGACCGGCTGCTCGGCTTCCAGCGCCAACGACAAGCCACGGGCATGGGCCAGCGGGGCCAGCGCCAGACCCAATTCGCGAGCCAGCTGACTGAGGTCGATACGCTGCGCTCCACCCTCGGCGATAGCCCGCGCCCCGCTTTCGATCCGCGCCAGCGACAGCAGCTGATTGGCCAGTTGGGTCAGGCGTTCGGTGTTCTGTGCCGACTCTTCCAGGGTGCTGCGCCAGACCTGCGGCTCCTGCGCGCGCAGGCCTAACTCCAGCCGCGCCTTGAGCGCCGCCAACGGCGTGCGCAATTCGTGGGAAGCCTCGGCGATGAAGTGCGCCTGCCGCTCGAATAAACCGCGCAGCCGGGCATTGAACTGATTGAGAGCGCTGACCAACGGCTGCAACTCGCGCGGTAACGGCGCCTCCGGCAGCGGACGCAGATCGTCGCTGGCGCGCTCGGCCACCGCCCGGCGCAAACTCTCCAGCGGGCGCAGCGCGATGCTGACCGCCAGCCACACCAGTACCAGCGCGCTGAACGACAGCAAGCCCATGCGCCACAAGGTGCCGAACAACAAGTCGCGAGCCATGCGCTCGCGTGCGCCCTGGGTCTCGGCCACACGAATTTCGGCGACGCCATTGAGCTGCGGCTCGCTCACCGGCTGCAACAGGCTGACCACCCGCACGCCCTGGCCGCGGTACTGCGCATCATAGAAGCGCGCCAGCGCCGGATAATCATCGGTCCGTGACGTGCCCGGCGGGGCAGCCGGCAGATCCTCGTAACCGGAAACCAGCGCACCGTTCAAATCCAGCACCTGGTAGTAGATGCGCCCGGCGCTGTCGTAGGCAAAGGTGTCCAGGGCGACGTAGGGCACATTGGCCTTGAGCTTGCCGTCGTCGGCGTACAAGCCATCGGCAATCGCCCGCGCCGAGGCCAGCAAGGTGCGGTCATAGGCCGTGTCCGCGGCGCGCCGGGCACTCCAATAGGCGCTCAAGCTGCTGAGCAACAGAATCAGCGCCAGCAGCAGTGCCAGGCGGCGTAACAGTCGCCCGCGCAGGCTGCCCGGTTCAGCCACCGATGGGCTCCAGCAGGTAGCCCAAACCGCGGAACGTGACGATGTGCACGCTGCTGCCCTCAAGCTTCTTACGCAGGCGATGGACGTAGATCTCGATGGAGTCGGCGCTGGCTTCTTCATCCAGACCAAACACCTGAGCCGCCAGCTGCTCCTTGCTCATCACCCGCCCCGGCCTGGCGATCATGGCCTCCAGCACCGCTTGTTCCCGGGAGGTCAAACTGAGGATGTCGTCCAGCAAGCTGAAACGCCGGGTGCCCAGGTCATAGACCAGATCGCCACAGCGCTGCTGTTGCTCGCCACCGAGCACGCTGCGACGCAGCAGCGCCTTGACCCGTGCCTCAAGCTCGCTCAGCTCGAAGGGCTTGGCCAGGTAATCGTCAGCCCCCAGATTCAGCCCATGCACGCGGTCTTTCACTTCGCTGCGGGCAGTCAGCATCAGCACCGGCAGGGTCTTGCCACGTCCGCGCAAGCGGGCCAACACCTCGAAGCCATCCATCCGCGGCAGGCCGATGTCGAGAATCGCCAGGGCGTACTCTTCGCTGCTCAGCGCCAGGTCAGCGGCCACCCCGTCGTGCAGCACATCCACCGTCCAACCGGCACTCTTCAATGCCTGGGTCACGCTTGCCGCCAGTTGCGGATGGTCTTCGACCAGCAGAATTCGCACCGCCACCTCCACTAAAGCCTGAGTCAAAAACCGCTGCCGGCAGCGCTACCCGCACTATTCAAGGGCCGGAGTTTACAGGCGCAGCGCGCCCTGTGAATGACCAAAATGCCAGCCAACGCTGGCCGTTGAAAAACTTTTAGCGCTGAAAGCTTGGCGAAAGCTTGCCCCCCTAGCATCGGCTTAGGGTGGCTCGAACCACCCACCAAAACGGTTCGCACAGTGGTGTGCCGCCGTAACAAAAACAACAATGGATACCACACGATGCTGACAGCCTCACGCCAGGCACTGCCGCCTGCACATTTGCTTAGCCTAGCCGTCACCGCGACCCTGCTCGCCCCCGTCGCCCACGCCGACTTTATCGAAGACAGCAAGGCCAGCCTGTCCACCAGCAACATCTACCTGAACCGCGACTTCCGCGAGGGCGACGGCCAGAACAAGCGTGAGGAATGGGGCCAGGGCTTCATTCTCGACATCCAGTCCGGCTATACCGACGGCACGCTCGGCTTCGGCCTCGACGCCCTGGGCATGCTCGGCCTGAAGCTGGACTCCGGCGGCGGTCGCACCGGCACCGACCTGTTTCCGGTACAGGACGACGGCGGCACCCCGGACGAGTTCAGCCGCCTGGGCCTGACCGCCAAGGTCAAGGTCTCCAGCACCGAGCTACGCTACGGTTCGCACGTTCCCGAGTTGCCGGTGGTCAAGGCCAGCGACAGCCGCCTGTTGCCGCAGGTCTTCGAAGGCGGCCTGCTCAGCTCCTCCGAGCTGGACGGCCTGACTTTCACCGGCGGGCGCCTGGACAAGGTCATCGACCGCGCCTCGAGCAACTCCGAGGACCTGCTGCTCAACAGCAAGAACAAGCGCTTCGCCCGCGGCGTGAGCAGCGATCACCTGGACCTGGCCGGCCTCGACTACCAGTTCGCCAAGGGCCTGACCGGGCGCTACTACTTCGCCGAGCTGGACGACATCTACCGCCAGCACTTCTTCGGCCTGCTGACCAGCCACCCGTTGGGCGCCGGCACCCTGTCCGCCGATCTGCGCCTGATGCTCAGTGACGATACCGGCGCATCGAATGCCGGCAAGATCGACAACCGCGCGCTGAACGGCATGCTTAGCTACGCCATCAGCGGCCACAAGCTCGGCCTCGCCTACCAGGACATGCGCGGCGACACCGGCTATGCCTATATCGACGGTAGCGACCCCTACCTGGTCAACTTCTCGCAGATCAACGACTTCGCCAATGCCGACGAGCGCTCCTGGCAAGCCCGTTACGACTACGACTTCGCCAGCCTCGGTCTGCCCGGCCTGAGCTTCACCACCCGCTACGTCAGCGGTGACGACGCCCGGATTGCCGGCAGCGACGACACCGGCGGCGAGTGGGAACGCGACATCGAGCTCAAATACGTGGTGCAGAGCGGCACGCTGAAAAACCTCTATGTACGCCTGCGCAATGCCAGCTTCCGCTCCGACTTCGCCCGCGATGCGGACGAGAACCGTGTGATCGTCGGCTACAGCCTGCCGATCTGGTAACGCTTGACCCACAATAAAACTCCACAGGAGATCCAGCCCATGAAAACTGTCCTGACCCGCATCGCCTTAGCGGCAACCTGCCTGGCATTTGCCGGCCCGTTGCTGGCCGACTCCGCTGAACCCAAGCGCCCCGAGTGCATCGCCCCGGCCGCACCCGGCGGCGGTTTCGACCTGACCTGCAAGCTGGCGCAAAGCGGCCTGCTGGACGCCAAGCTGCTGAGCAAACCCATGCGAGTCACCTATATGCCAGGCGGCGTCGGTGCGGTGGCCTATAACGCCGTAGTCGCGCAACGTCCGACCGATGGCAACGCCATAGTCGCCTTCTCTTCCGGGTCGCTGCTCAACCTGGCGCAGGGCAAATTCGGCCGTTTCGACGAGAACGCCGTGAGATGGCTGGCGGCGGTCGGCACCAGCTATGGCGCTATCGCGGTGCGCAGCGACTCGCCGTACAAGACCCTCAACGATCTGGTCAAAGCACTCCAGGAAAACCCGGACAAGGTGGTGATCGGCTCCGGCGGCACCGTCGGCAGCCAGGACTGGATGCAGACCGCACTGATCGCACGCGCGGCCGGCATCGACCCGCGCAAGCTGCGCTATGTCGCCCTGGAAGGCGGCGGCGAAATCGCGACCGCCCTGCTCGGTGGGCATATTCAGGTCGGCAGTACCGACATCTCCGACTCCATGCCGCACGTCCAGAGCGGTGGCATGCGCCTGCTCGCGGTGTTCGCCGAAGAACGCCTGCCAGAAGCGGCGATGGCCAATATCCCGACCGCCAAGGAACAGGGCTACGACATCGTCTGGCCCGTGGTGCGCGGTTTCTATCTCGGGCCAAAAGTCAGCGACGCCGAGTACAACTGGTGGAAGGACGCCTTCAACAAACTGCTGGCCTCCGATGATTTCGCCAAGCTGCGCGACCAGCGTGAGCTGTTCCCCTTTGCGATGACCGGTCCGGAACTGGATACCTACGTGAAGAAGCAAGTCGCCGACTACAAGCTGCTGGCTAAGGAATTCGGCCTGATTCAATAAACGGCCGCGCGCTGGCCAGCCATGCCTCTCAATTTTCGAGAAGGTCCTGGCCAGCGCGCTCCTCTGCCTGTTCCCGCGAGGACTTCCCCATGCTGTTCCAACGACTGTTCACCCTGAGCGGGCTCATCGCCTGCGCGGTGCTCGCCGTGTTCGCCTGGCAATACCAGACGGCCTTCTCCTACGAACCGGTCGGCCCGCGCGCCTACCCGTTGTTGATTCTCGGCCTGACCGCAATCGGCCTGATCTACCTGACCATTCGCCCGACACGCCTGAGCAAAGGGCACGACGACCACCCGCTGGACAACGCCACGCTGCGCAAGATCGGCCTGTGCATCGTCATGCTGCTGGCCTATGCCGCACTGTTCGAGCCGCTCGGCCTGATCGTCAGCAGCAGCCTGGTCGGTATCGGCCTGGCCATGCTCTATGGCGCGCCCTGGAAACCCGCGGTGCTGGTCAGCCTCGGCCTGGCGATTGGTCTTTATCTGCTGTTCGACAAAGTGCTCGACGTACCGCTGCCGCTGGGTTTGCTCAGCGTGCTGGAGTGATGACATGGATACCTTAAGCTTGCTCGGTCAGGGGTTCGGCGTTGCCATGACCCCCTATAACCTGACGGCGGCCCTCATCGGCACCTTTATCGGCACCATAGTCGGCCTGCTACCCGGCCTCGGCCCGATCAACGGCGTAGCGCTGTTGATTCCCGTGGCTTTCGCCCTCGGCCTGCCACCGGAATCGGCGCTGATCCTGCTCGCCGCTGTCTACCTCGGCTGCGAGTACGGCGGACGCATCTCCTCGATTCTGCTGAACATTCCCGGCGAGGCCTCGACCCTGATGACCACCCTCGACGGCTACCCGATGGCCCGCCAGGGCCTGGCCGGGGTCGCGCTGTCGCTCTCGGCCTGGAGCTCCTTCGTCGGCGCGTTCATCGCCATCATCGGCATGGTCCTGTTCGCCCCGCTGCTGGCGAAATGGGCGATTGCCTTCGGCCCGGCGGAGTACTTCGTGCTGATGGTCTTCGCCATTGTCTGCCTGGGCGGCATGGCCGGCGACAAACCGGTGAAAACCCTGGTTGCGGCGCTGCTCGGGCTATTCCTCGCGACTATCGGCATCGACGCCAACAGCGGCGTGTACCGCTTCACCGGCGACAACGTCCACCTGGCCGACGGCATTCAGTTCGTGGTCCTGGTCCTGGGCCTGTTCTCGGTCAGCGAGATTCTCCTGATGCTGGAGAAAACCCATCACGGCCAGCAGGCGATCAAAGCCAGCGGCCGCATGATGTTCAATTTCAAGGAAGTCACCTTCACCTTCATGACCACCCTGCGTGGCGGCCTGATCGGCTTCGTCTTCGGCGTGCTGCCCGGCGCCGGCGCGACTGTCGGCAGTGCGGTGGCCTATATGAGCGAGAAGAACCTGATCGGCCCGAAAGGCAAGTTCGGCCAGGGCGACATGCGCGGCCTGGCCGCACCGGAATCCTCCATCGGCGCCTGCGCCTGCGGCAACCTGATCCCCATGCTGACCCTCGGCGTACCGGGCTCCGGCACTACCGCGGTGATGCTGGGCGCGCTATCGCTATACAACATCACCCCAGGCCCGCTGCTGTTCCAGAACCAACCGGACATCGTCTGGGGCCTGATCGCCTCGCTGTTCATCGCCAACATCATGCTGTTGATCCTCAACGTGCCGATGATCCGCGTATTCACCAGCATCCTCAGCGTGCCGAACTGGGCGCTGGTGCCGCTGATCGCGATCATCACCTCGATCGGCGTCTACGCCGTGCATGCGACGACCTTCGACCTGCTGCTGATGGTCGGCATCGGGGTCTTCGGTTACGTCTTGCGCAAGTTGGATTTCCCGCTCTCGGCGCTGCTGCTCGGCTTTGTGCTGGGCGGCTTGATGGAAGATAACCTGCGCCGCGCACTGTCGATCTCCAACGGCAACCTGGACATTCTCTGGGCCAGCCCGATCAGCATCGGCTGCTGGGTGCTGGTAGCGGCCATGCTGGTGCTGCCGATCGTCCGTATCCTGCGTAAGCGTGCTGCCCTGCGGCGCGAGCTGGCGAATGCCTGAAAGAACCTGGCCGGACTGGTGGGGAACGCCGCTGGTCGGCCTGGCCGGCGGCTACCTGGCCAGCCTGGTTGACTGGCCACTGCCGTGGATGATCGGCTCGTTGCTGACGGTGATTCTGCTGCGCTGCCTGGCGGGCTGGCAGTTGGCTGAAGTACCCGGCGCCCGCAAATGCGGGCAATGGATCATCGGCATTGGCATCGGCCTGCACTTCACCCCGGCGGTGCTCGAACAGGTGCTGTCGCATAACGGCATCATCCTGGTCGGCGCGCTGCTGACCACACTGTCCTGCCTGATAGGCGTCTCGCTACTGCGCCGCAGCGGCGAGGATCGCGCCACCGCGTTCTTCGCCAGCATGCCGGGCGGCGCCAGCGAAATGCTCAACCTCGGCGCCCGCAATGGCGCCATCGCCAGCCGGGTCGCGGCCGGGCAAAGTCTGCGTCTGCTGCTGGTGATACTTAGCGTGCCCGCGTTGTTCCAGTGGCTGCTGGGTGCTGGAGCGCCCGTACATCAAGCCGCAGCGGTGGACTGGCGCTGGCTGGCCCTGCTGTTTCCCACAGGTGCGCTGGTGGCGGTGTTCTGGCAACGCCTGCGCCAACCGAATCCCTGGCTGCTCGGCCCGCTGGTGGTCAGCGCGGCGATCAGCCTCGGCTTCGACCTGCAGATCGGCCTGCCCGGCTTCGCTAGCGCGCTGGGCCAATGGTTGATCGGCAGTGCGCTGGGTTGCCACTTCGACAGGCTGTTCTTTCGCAGTGCCCCCGCGTTTATCGCTCGCACTCTGCTGGCTACCGCCTTGATGATGCTGTTCGCCGCGCTCGCCGCGGAGGTTTTGGGTTGGCTCGGCGCGCTGGATCACCAGTCGCTGATGCTCGGCATGATGCCCGGCGGCATCGCCGAACTCAGCTTGACGGCCGAGGCACTCCACCTCTCGGTGCCGCTGGTGACGGCGTTGCAGGTGTTGAGGTTATTGCTGGTGCTGTTTCTCGCAGAGCCGGTGTTCAGGCTCTGGCAACGAATCGGCAAGACCACGTTTTAGCCCGCCTTGTGCGGGCTTTTTTTGGCTCTTCGCTCCGCCTATTACCTACTTGACGTGCTCGCTTAGCAGAGCGCATGCCCAACCTCAGACGATCTCCGGCAACCGCCAATCAATCGGCTTGAGGCCGTATTGAACGAGGAACTTATTGGTGCGGCCAAAGTGGCCGTTGCCGATAAAACCGCGATGGGCGGACAACGGCGAGGGGTGCGGCGAGCGCAGGATCAGGTGCTTGGTCGGGTCGATCAGACTTTCCTTTTTCTGCGCATGCGCGCCCCAGAGCAGGAACACCAGGCGCGACTGATGGGCACCGACCACCTCAATGACCTTATCGGTAAAGAGCTGCCAGCCCTTGCTCGCGTGGGAGCCGGCGAGCGCACGCTCGACGGTCAACGAGGTATTGAGCAGCAACACGCCCTGCTCCGCCCAACTCTGCAGGCAGCCGTGCTGGGCGATCTCGATATTCTGGTCGCGCTTCAATTCCTTGTAGATGTTCAGCAAGGACGGCGGCGGAGCTACCCCCGGCTGCACCGAGAAACACAAGCCATGGGCCTGACCGGGGCCATGATAGGGATCCTGGCCGATGATCACCACCTTGACCTGATCCAACGGCGTCAGGTTGAGCGCGTTGAAGATCAGCGGCCGCGGCGGATAGATCTCCTTGCCGGCCGCCGCCTCATCGCGCAAGAACTCGCTCAGCTCGCGCATATAGGGCTTGTCGAATTCCTCGCGCAGGGCGTTCTTCCAACCCGCTTCGAGTTTGATACGGTCATCCGCGGCGTTCATCCATCCCCCAACAGGCCTGCGCGCAGCGCGGCCTGAACACAAACAAAAAAAGGTTATGTACCCGTTAGCTGGGCTGCAACCCTTCGTCAGGTTTTGCGCATTTCCAATGCCCGCCCTGCAACAGCTAACTCAGACATAGCCAACAAAAACGGCAACCTAGAGAAGCGCTCCGGGCAAGTCAAGGCAAGTGCTGATACAGCGCCATCACGCCGTTGGATGCTGATTGCCGTAGCGTACCCAGAGGCCAAGACTGTGGATGAACCTCAGCCGGAGAGATGCCATGGAAAGCCCTACCGCGATTACCCGCGAACATTTGGAAGAAGCCCTGCAACACTCGCCGTTTGCCCAGATGATCGGCTTCGAGCTGACCGAGTTCGCCCCCGGCCAGATCACCCTTGAGGTGCTGCCGCGGCACGAACTGACCCAGCACCACGGCTTCGTCCACGGCGCGGTGGTGGGTTTTATGATCGACAGCGCCTGCGCCTGGGCCGCGGCCTCGGTGGTCGGCGATGTGGTGACCGCGGAGTACAAGGTCAACCTGCTGGCACCGGCCATCGGCGAAAAGCTGATCTGCCGCAGCGCCGTGATCAAGGCCGGCCAACGTCAGGTGGTGACCCGCGCCGACGTCTTTGCCCTGCGCGACGGTCAAGAAAAGATCATCGCCACCGGCTTGGCGACCATCGCACGCGTGTAGGTTGGCGCTGAGCAAAGCAATGCCCAACAAGGAGCCGCTTGCGGCGCCCCCAAGCGCTTACCCCTGATGCAGCGCCCGGTAGTGACTGGGCGCCATGCCGACGACTTTGCGAAATAACCGCGAGAAGTAATACACGTCCTCGTAGCCCAATTGCTCGGCAACCTGGCCGATGCCCTGCTCGCCCTCATCCAGCAGACGGCAGGCGTGGGCCATTTTCAGCCGGATAAAGTCCTGGATCGGCGCATAGCCGGTCAGCGCGCGGTAGGTCTTGGCGAAGTGAAAGCGCGACAGTTTGAACTGCGCCGCCAACTGGTCGAGGTTCAGCGCGCCATGCAGATGGGCGCGCATCACCGCCTGCACCGCATCCACATCCAATACCCGCCCGGACTTCAGCGTGGCCCGTGCCGGCAGTACCGCCAGCGAAGTCAGCAGCACCTGCAGCTGGTGCGCCGCCAGAATGAAATGCGGCAGGCTCAGGCCTTGCCGGCGTAACCCCAGCAGCGCATCGAACTCCGCCAGCAGACGCGGTTGCACGCCAATCCGCCAGATCGGCCCCTTGCCCAGCGGGCGCAAAAACTCCGCCGCCAACTCGCCCTCGAAATGCACCCAATACAGCGTCCAGGGTCGACTGGCGTCCGCGCCGTAGGCATGCGCGCGACCTTTTGGCAGCAACAGCAGATCACCACCGCCGACCTCGAATCGTCCATCCTCGGTTTCCAACCAACCCTGGCCGGCGCGGCAATAGAGCAGTAGATGATCCTCCGGCTGCGGGCGGCTCATGCGATGCCCGTATGCCTCGGGATAAAACCCGAGCGCCAGCGGATAGCAGCCCATCGCCAGCGGATGACGGGAAAGCGCCCGGCGTAAGCGCGGCGGCGTGATAAAGCGCAGGCCATTGGCCGGCAGGGGCCAGTTAGAGGTTTCGACGCTACGGACCATGCGGCTGCATCCTTCGGCCTAGCGGGCCGAGCGATAATCAATCCCAAGATCGTCCATCCACCGACCAAGATCGTCAATCCTCAGCACGCCCAACAGTCGCTATATATAAACGCTGGCAACCCGCTACCGTGGAGAGTGCGATGAGCAAGGTAATTCCCCAGTTGATTGCCGGTGAGTGGCGCGAAAGCCGCTCCCGCGAGTTGATCGAGGTGACCGACCCGGCGACCCAGGAAGTCCTGGCCCTGGCCCCCAAAGCCACCCACGAGGAAATTGAAGCGGCCATCGCCAGCGCCAAGGAAACCTTCCTCAGCTGGCGTGAAGTGCCGGTATCCGAACGTGCGCGCTTGATGCTGCGCTACCAGCACCTGCTCAAGGAACACCACGACGAGCTGGCACAGATCCTCGCCAAGGAAACCGGCAAGACCTTCGCCGATGCCAAGGGCGATGTCTGGCGCGGGATCGAAGTCGTCGAGCAGGCCGCCAACATCGCCAGCCTGATGATGGGCGAAACCGGCGAAAACATCGCCCGCGGTATCGATACCGCCAGCTGGATCCAGCCGCTCGGCGTCTGCGTCGGCATTACCCCGTTCAACTTCCCGGCGATGATTCCCCTGTGGATGTTCCCGCTGGCCATCGCCGCCGGCAACACCTTCATCCTCAAGCCGTCCGAACAGGACCCCATGACCCCCAACCGATTGGCCGAGCTGTTTATCGAGGCCGGCGCCCCGAAAGGCGTACTGCAGGTGCTGCACGGTGGCCGCGAACAAGTCGACGCCCTGCTCACCCACCCGGATATCCGTGCCATCTCCTTCGTCGGTTCGGTGCCGGTGGGCCAGCATATCTACCGCACCGGCACCGCCCACCTGAAGCGCGTGCAAGCCTTCGCCGGGGCGAAGAACCACATGGTGATCATGCCCGACGCGAACAAGGATCAGGCCCTGAGCAACCTGGTCGGCGCCAGTTGTGGCGCCGCCGGGCAACGCTGCATGGCGATCAGCGTGGTGGTCTTCGTCGGCGCCGCGAAAGACTGGATCCCCGAACTGGCCGGACAAATGGCCGAACTGCGTCCCGGCTACTGGAATGACCCGCGCGCCGCCTACGGCCCGCTGATCAGCCAGCAGGCCAAGCAACGCGTGCAACGCCTGATCGTCGAAGGCAAAGCCGAAGGCGCCGAGTGTCTGCTCGACGGCAGCCACTGCACAGTGCCTGGCTACCCCGACGGCAACTGGCTCGGCCCCAGCCTGTTCCGTGGGGTGAGCACCAAGATGGGCCTGTACCGCGAGGAAATCTTCGGCCCGGTGCTGGTGTGCATGGAGGTCGAGAGCCTGGCGGACGCGATCAAACTGATCAACGACAGCCCCTACGGCAACGGCACCTCGATCTTCACCAGCTCGGGTGGCGCCGCGCGGCACTTCCAGCACGACATCGCAGTCGGCCAGGTCGGCATCAACGTGCCGGTGCCGGTGCCGCTGCCGTTCTTCTCCTTCACCGGCTGGAAAGGCTCGTTCTACGGCGACTTGCACGCCTATGGCAAACAGGGCGTGCGTTTCTACACCGAGACCAAGACCGTCACCAGCCGCTGGTTCGATGAGAGTCCGGTGAGTGGGCCGAATATGACCATTCAGTTGAAGTAGGCTAGCTAGAGCACAGCCAAACCCAGCGCCGCATCACGCTGGGTTTCGGCGCTAGCGCCTCTACCCAGCCTACGATCTAGGCTCCTGCACCAATGGAGAAGACATGGATTTTGACCTAAGCGAAGAGCAACGCCTGCTGGTCGAGAGTGCGCGGGCCTTCGCCAGCCATGAACTGGCACCGCACGCCGCCGACTGGGATCGCGACCATCACTTCCCCGTAGACGTGATCCGTCGCGCCGCCGAGCAGGGCTATCTGGCCCTGTATATCGGTGAGGAGGATGGTGGCCTGGGGCTCTCGCGGCTGTCGACCTCGCTGATCTTCGAGCAACTGTCGGCCGGCTGTGTCGCCACCACCGCCTACCTAACCATTCACAACATGGCCAGTTGGATGCTCGCCAGTTTCGCCGACCCGGCGTTGAAAGCCGCATGGCTGCCACGCCTGATCAGCGGCGAATTGCTCGCCTCTTACTGCCTGACCGAACCGGACGCCGGCTCCGACGCCGCGCACCTGCGCACCCGCGCCAAACGCGAGGGCGACGAGTACGTCATCGACGGCAGCAAATGTTTTATCTCCGGCGCCGGCTCGACCTCCGTACTGATTGTCATGGCGCGTACCGGTGGAGACGGCGCCAAGGGGATTTCCTGCTTTCTGGTGCCGGCCGATGCCCCCGGCGTGCGTTATGGGCGCAATGAATTGAAGATGGGCTGGCGTGCACAGCCGACCCGCTCGATCAGTTTCGAGGGCGTGCGCATTCCGGCGGGCAACCGCATCGGCCCGGAAGGCCAGGGCTTCGTCTACGCGATGAAGGGTTTGGATGGCGGCCGCTTGAATATCGCCAGTTGCTCGCTCGGCGCGGCCCAGGCCGCGCTCGAGCAATCGCTGCGCTATGTTGAGGAGCGCAAGCAATTCGGCAAGCCGCTGGCAGAGTTCCAGGCCCTGCAATTCAAGCTTGCCGACATGCTCACCGACCTCACTGCCAGCCGGCAAATGGTGCGCCTGGCCGCGCATAAGCTCGATCAGCAACACCCGGAAGCCAGCCTCTACTGCGCCATGAGTAAACGCTTCGCCACCGACCATTGCTTCGACCTGTGCAATGCGGCGCTGCAACTGCACGGCGGCTATGGCTACCTGAACGATTACCCGCTGGAACGCTGGGTCCGTGACAGCCGCGTGCACCAGATCCTCGAGGGCACTAACGAAATCATGCGCGTGATCGTGGCGCGGCGCCTGCTGGAGCAAGGCGGTATGCTCGATCAACTGCTGTAGCTACGAGGTAGGCTGGGTAGAGCAGCGCGAAACCCAGGTCCGTTTTTTTGCAAGTGCTGGGTTTCGCTGCGCTCTACCCAGCCTACGACAGGGACAAATCGCTTATGAGCAACGCCGTAGAAGCCTACAACCCCGGTCTCTTCGACCTGACCCATAAACTGACGGTGGAGAAGCACGGGCACACCGCCCTGCTCACCATCAACCACCCGCCGGCCAATACCTGGGATCACGAATCGCTGATCGGCCTCAAGCAGCTGATCGAGCACCTCAATCGCGATGACGCTATCTACGCCCTGGTGATCACCGGCCAAGGCAGCAAATTCTTCAGCGCCGGGGCCGACCTGAAGCTCTTCGCCGATGGCGATAAAGCCCGCGCCCGCGAGCTGGCCCGGCGTTTCGGCGAAGCCTTCGAGGCCCTGCGCGATTTCCGCGGCGTGTCGATTGCCGCGATCAACGGCTACGCCATGGGCGGCGGCCTGGAATGCGCCCTGGCCTGCGACATCCGCATCGCCGAGCGCCAGGCGCAAATGGCCCTGCCGGAGGCCACGGTTGGCCTGTTGCCGTGCGCCGGTGGCACCCAGGCGCTGCCCTGGCTGATCGGCGAAGGCTGGGCGAAACGCATGATCCTCTGCGGCGAGCGCGTCGATGCGGAAACCGCCCTGCGCATCGGCCTGGTCGAACAAGTGGTGGACAGCGGGGAAGCCCGCGGCCATGCCCTGCTGCTCGCGGCCAAAGTCGCGCGGCAGAGCCCAGTCGCGGTGCGCACCATCAAGCCCCTGCTGCAGGGCGCCCGTGAGCGCGGGCCGAACAGCTGGCTGCCCGAGGAGCGCGAACGCTTCGTCGACCTGTTCGATGCCGATGACACCCGCGAAGGCGTCAACGCCTTCCTGGAAAAACGCGACCCGCAATGGCGTAACCGATAAGCCTAGATGGTGCGCACAGCGCACTCTACACACACCCGTAGGGTGCGCCGCGCGCACCAGGAACCGGCAACATGAACGTAACTTTCGAAGAGCTCGTGAGTCGGCACGGCGCCCGCATCGGCATCGCCAGCCTGGATGCCGAACAGAGCCTGAATGCCCTCTCGCTGTCGATGATCGAGGCATTGGACGCCAAACTGCACGCCTGGGCCGAAGACCCGGCCATCGCCTGCGTGATCCTGCGGGGCAACGGGCCGAAAGCCTTCTGCGCCGGCGGCGATGTGCGCAGGCTAATTGAGGCCTGCCGCGAACATCCCGGCCAAGTACCGCCGTTGGCCGGGCGCTTCTTCGCCGACGAATACCGCCTCGACCACCGCATCCACACCTATCCGAAGCCGCTGATCTGTTGGGCCCATGGCTATGTGCTGGGCGGCGGCCTGGGTTTGATGCAAGGCGCGGGCATCCGCATCGTCACCCCGAGCAGCCGCCTGGCGATGCCGGAAATCAATATCGGCCTGTATCCGGATGTCGGCGGCAGTTGGTTCCTCAGCCGCCTGCCAGGCAGGCTCGGCCTGTTCCTCGGCCTGACCGCCACGCAAGTCAATGCCCAGGATGCACTCCAGCTCGGCCTGGCCGACCGCTTCCTGCGTGACGAGCAGCAGGACGAGTTGATCCAGGGGCTGCTGCAACTGAACTGGCAAGAACAGCCGGCCATGCAGCTGAACAGCCTGCTCAAAGCCATGGCACACGAGGCCCATGAGCAACTGCCGCAAGCCCCGCTGCTCGCGCGGCGCAACGCTATCGACCACCTGCTGGATGTCGCCGACCTCCCCAGCGCCTGGCGCGCCATCAGCGCCCTGCAAGACGATCGCGACCCGCTGCTCAGCCGCGCGGCCAAGACCCTGGCGGCCGGCTGCCCGCTCACCGCGCACCTGGTATGGCAGCAGATCGAACGGGGCAAACACCTGTCCCTCGCGCAAGTGTTCCAGATGGAATACACCATGAGCTTGAACAGCTGTCGCCACCCGGAATTCCCCGAAGGCGTACGTGCCCGTCTGATCGACAAGGACAACGCGCCGCGCTGGCACTGGCCGGACGTCGCCAACATTCCCGCAGCCGTCATCGAGGCGCACTTCCAGCCGACCTGGGAAGGCCCGCACCCGCTGGCGGACTTGTAAGAACCTATTCACCTCACCTCGGCCAAGGAGCACAACCATGAAAAAAGTCGCCTTTATCGGCCTCGGCCATATGGGCCTACCCATGGCTCGCAACCTGCTCAAAGCCGGTTTCGAACTCAAGGTCTTCGACTTGCAGCAAAGCGCCATCGACGAGCTGGCGGCCGAAGGCGCCCACCCCGCGAATGACGCCCGCGACGCCGTGCAAGAAGCCGAAGTGGTGATTACCATGCTCCCGGCCAGCCGCCATGTCGAAGACCTGTACCTCGGCGAACAGGGCCTGCTCGGCTATATCGCCCCCGGCAGCTTGGTGCTGGAGTGCTCGACCATCGCCCCCGAGTCGGCCAAGAAGGTGCACCAGGCCGCCGCCGAGCTGGGTCTGGAGATGCTGGATGCACCGGTCTCCGGCGGCACCGCCGGCGCGGCGGCCGGCACCCTGACCTTTATGATCGGAGGCCAAGCCGGTGCGCTGGAGAAAGCCCGGCCGCTGCTGAACGCCATGGGCAAGAATATCTTCCACGCCGGCCCGGATGGCGCCGGGCAAGTGGCCAAGGTCTGCAACAACCAGTTATTGGCGGTGCAGATGCTCGGCACCGCCGAGAGCATGGCCCTCGGCGTGGCCAATGGTCTCGACCCGAAGACCCTGGCCGAGATCATGCGCCAGAGCTCCGGTGGCAACTGGGTGCTGGAGCGCTACAACCCCTGGCCCGGCGTGATGGAAAACGCCCCGGCGTCGAAGGGCTACAGCGGCGGCTTTATGGCGGAGTTGATGACCAAGGACCTGGGCCTGGCCCAGGAAGCCGCACAAGCCACCGGCAGCAGCACCCCGATGGGCGCGCTGGCGCTGAGCCTGTATCGCTTGCTGCTCAAGCAGGGCCACGGCCAAGAAGATTTTTCGGTGGTGCAGAAGCTGTTCGTTGCCGAATAGCACGGCACTGTAGGAACGGCCCATGCCCGCGATTGGCTTCTTCGCGGACATGGGCCGTTCCTACAAAAACGTCGGTCTCAACGTTCTCGCAACGCCTCGGCACGGGCACGAATGATCGGCTTGAGCAGGTAGCTGAGAATGCTCTTCTTGCCGGTGATGATGTCCACCGAGGCGACCATCCCCGGAATGATCAGCAGCGGCTGCTCCTCCGAACCCAGGTGGCTCTTATCGGTGCGCAGCTTGATCAGGTAGAAACTGTTGCCCTCCTCATCGGTGATGGTGTCGGCACCGATCTGCTCCAGCTTGGCCTTCAGCCCACCGTAGATGGTGTAGTCATAGGCGCTGAACTTGACCACCGCCTCCTGCCCCGGATGGAGGAAGGCGATGTCCTGCGGGCGAATGCGCGCCTCGACCAACAAGGTGTCGTCCAAGGGCACGATTTCCACCAAATCGCTACCGGGCTGGATCACGCCGCCGATGGTGTTGACCAGCAACTGCTTAACGATACCACGCACCGGCGAGGTGACCAGGGTACGGCTGACGCGATCCTCGAGCGCCTTACCGGTCGCCTCGATCTTGCTCAGATCGGTGCGGGTTTCGTTCAACTGGGTCAGCGCCTCACTGCGAAAACGCCCGCGAGTCTCGTCGATCTTGCGCTCGACTTCCTTGATCGCCGACTCGGCCCGTGGAATCGCCAGGCCGGTGGCCTCCAATTGGCCACGGTTCTCCACCTCGGCGCGCTTGAGCCGCAGCACTTCGACCTGGGAGATCGCGCCTTCGGCGACTAATGGCTCGGACATCTGAATTTCCTGTCGCAGCAGATTCAGGCTGTTGCGGTACTGCGCCTGCTTGGAAGCAAACTCGCGCAACTCCTGCTGACGCTGGATCAGTTGCTCTTGCAGTCCGGCCACCTCGTCCTGCAACTGTTGGCGACGGCTCTCATACAGCGACTGCTCGCTCGCCGCCAGGCCGGGAGCCAAACTCAGCACGCTCTGCGGCACATTCAGCGGACGACCCTCGACCTCGGCATTCAAGCGCTCGACCCGCAGCAGCAAGGCCAGCCGATCGGCCTCGGTCTCGCCGACATTCGAGGCGAAGCGGGTGTCATCCAGGCGCAGCAGCGGGTCACCGATCTTGACGATCTGGCCCTCGCGAACGAACAGCTCGGCGACTATGCCGCCTTCGAGGTTCTGAATTTTTTGCAGCTTGGAGGACGGAATCGCCTTGCCATCGCCCCGGGTAACCTCATCGATCACCGCAAAGTTGGCCCACAGCAGCAGAAACACGAAGAAGCCGATCAGCGTCCAGATGGTCAGCCGCACCACCCGCGGCGCATCCTCCACCAGCGCCTTGCTGACCTCCGGCAGCGGTTGCCCGCTCAGCGAGTCCGAGCCGTTGAAATAGCCACGCAAGCTTTGCCGGAATTGTCCCATCCACAACTTACGCGACACTGATTTGCCCCTTCTTCAGCGCGTCCATGACCGAGGCTTTCGGGCCGTCGGCGATGATCAGGCCTTTGTCGATGATGATCAGGCGGTCGACCAGCGACAGCATCGAGGCCCGGTGCGTGACCAGCACCAAGGTCTTATTCGCCAGCAGCGCGGCCAGGCGCTGTTTCAGGCGCTCCTCGCCGGTGTTATCCATGGAGCTGGTCGGCTCATCGAGTAACAGGATCGGCGGATTGAGCAACAGCGCGCGGGCCAGGGCGACGTTTTGCCGCTGGCCGCCGGACAATTGCTGCCCCCGCTCGCCCACCTGCAACTCATAGCCCTGCGGATGCAGCCGGGCGAACTCATGCACGCCGGCCAACTCAGCCGCCTGCAGCACCAACTCGTCCTCGACGTAACGCGCGCCGGAGACCACATTGTCGCGCAGCGTACCGCTGAGCAACTGGATGTCCTGCGGCACGTAGCCGATGTTGTGGCGCAACTCGCTGACATCCAGTTGGCGAATGTCCACGCCATCCACCAGCAGGCTGCCGGCATCGGCCTGATAGAGCCCGACCAGCAGCTTGGCCAGGGAGCTCTTACCCGAGCCGCTGCGGCCGATGATGCCGACCTTCTCGCCCGGGCGAATGACCAGGTTGAGGCCTTTCAGCGCCGGGTTCTGTTGGTTCGGGTAGCTGAAATCCAACTGCCGGCACTCGATGGCGCCTTGCAGGGTCTGGCGGGTCAGCGGCCGCTCATCTTCATGGCGCTCCTGGGGCAGCTCCATCATCTGGTCGACCGAATCCATGGTCACTCGCGCCTGTTGATAGCGCGTGAGCAGCCCGGACAGCTGCGTCAGCGGGCCGAGGGCGCGGCCGTTGAGCATGTAGCAGGCAATCAAACCACCCATGCTCAGGTTGCCATCGATGATCAGGTAGACGCCAAACACTATCATCACCACCCCGGCCAATTGCTGAATCAACTGGGTGATGTTCAGCGCCAGACTGGACAGCATGCGCGCACGCAACTCCAACCGGCTGAGGGTGCCGATGGTCTGCTCCCACTGATACTGGCGCTCGCTTTCGGCGTTGTTGACCTTGACCGCATCCAGCCCGGCCAGCGTCTCGATCAGGCTCGACTGCCGCTCCGCCGACAGCGCCATGGTCCGTTCCATGGTCTCGGCCAACGGCTTTTGCAGCGCCCAGCCGATCAGCACGGCGATCGGGAACGCCAGCACCGGAATCCACACCAGATGCCCGCCCAGCAGCGCGATTACCAACAACACCAGCAAGGTGAACGGCAGGTCGATCAGGCTGGTCAGGGTCAGCGAGGCGAGAAAGTCGCGCAGCGTCTGAAATTCATGGATGTTCTGCGCGAAACTGCCGACCCGCGCCGGGCGAAACCGCATGGTCATGCCGACGATGCGTTCGAACAGCGTGGCGGAGATGATCAGGTCGGTCTTCTTGCCGGCCAAGTCCAGGCACAGGCCGCGCATCGACTTGAGCAACAGATCGAACAGGTAGGCGCCGGAGATACCGATGGCCAACACCCAGAGTGTCGCCGCGGCCTGGTTGGGCACCACGCGGTCATAGACGTTCATGACGAACAGCGGCGCCGCCAAGGCGATCACGTTGATCAGTACACTGGCGGCGATGGCGTCGGCATACAGCCAGCGCGAGCGCTTCAAGGTATCGCGGAACCAGGAGCGGGTGCGTGGGATCAGGGTGCCGTGATTGACATCGAACTTGTGCTGCGGCTGAGCGAAGAACACCTGGCCGCTGTAATCCTCGGCCAGTAGCTGCGGCTCGACCCGCACCTCGCCACCATCGCTCTCGCTAAGCAGCAAACGCGCCTTGCCGTCAGCCTCCCAGCCAATCAGCACAGCGCTGCGGCCGTCTTTGAGCAGCAGCAATGCCGGCATCGCCATCGCTGGAATTTGCTCCAGGCGGCGCTGCAACAGACGCCCCTGCAAGCCAGCCCGGGCTGCCGCACGCGGCAACAGCTCGGCACTCAGGCGCTGTGCCGGCAAGGGCAGTCCAGTAGTCAGCATCGCCCGACTGGCAGACTTCTGATGCAAGGCGCAGAGCGAAAGCAGACCGTCCAATAAAGGATCGTCATGCTGCCCGCGTGGATCATGGCTGAGCTGAACTCGACTAACTTCTGATTCCACGCTGGGGCACTCTTTTTCTTAGGCGGCAAACCACTCAATTCAAACCAGGCAGACTCACCTGTGGCTTCACGTCGTCTTGCACGACGGAGGCCAGTGGCGCGACCACTCCCTGACTCTTGAGCAACTCGCCCATGGTCGCCTTGATCCGGTACTGAGTAAACAGTTCAGTAAATTTGACCTCGGCCAGACGACGCTGCGCAGTGAACAACTCATTTTCACTGTCCAGCAGATCGAGCAGAGTGCGCTCACCGAGGCTGAACTGCTTCTGATAGGCCGTACGCACATTGCCGCTGTAATCCACGTACTGCTGGGCGATGGGTAGCTGCGCGCGGGCATTGTTCAACGCATTCCAGGCCAGGCCCAACTCTTCATTGAGTACGCGCAAGGCATTGTTGCGAATATCCAGGGCCTGATTGGCCTGGTAGGACTTCGATTGCAGGTCCGCCTTGTTGCTACCGCCGGCAAACAGGTTGTAGCGCATGCGCAGCATGGCCTGCCAATCGTTGACGTGCCCAGCCTGGCCATCCAGGTTGTTATCCGCCGAACGCGCCAACTCGGCGTCGAAGCGCGGGTAGAAGGTCGACTTCGCCGCCTCGTACTGCTTCTCGGCGGCAACGATGTCCGACTCCGCCGAACTCAGAATCGGGCTGTTCTCCAGCATCTGCTGACGGGCCTGACCGAGGTTCTCCGGCAACTGGCCAAGCAAGCCTTGTGGGCGAGTCAGCTCGGCAGCCTCTTGGCCGACGGCACTGAAGTAGTTGGTTTGCGCGTCCGCCAGGTTGGTTTGCTCGGTAATCAGGTTATTGCGCGCTTGCGCCAGACGCGCTTCCGCCTGGTCAAGGTCAGCTAGGCGCCCCACCCCACGGGAGGTGCGCAGGCTGATCTGATCGTAGATCCGTTCATGGCTGCGCAGGTTATCTTCAGCCAGGCGCACCAAGTCTTCACGCGTCAGCACGTCCAGATAAACCTGTGCCACGCTCAGCGCCGTGCGCTCGGAAGTACCCAACAGCTCATAAGCGCGGGAGTTCACCGTCGCCTGCTGACGACCGACTTCGTTTGAAGTAGCAAAACCATCGAAAACCATCTGCTGCAAACGCAGGCTCGACTCGCTGCGCGTCAAGGTTTCCCAATGATTGCCAGCACCCCGCGTCGACGGATTATCCGTGCCTTCACGGCCAATACCACCGAGCAGATCGACCGACGGCAGATAGCCGCCCTTCGCCGCTTTCAGCTGGGCATCGGCAGACAAGCGGCTATTCACACCGGCCTGCACCTCCGGATGAACGTCTAGCGCATGCTGCATTGCCTCAGACAAGCTCTGGGCGTGGGTCGAGAGACTGACAGCGAGAGCAAGGGGTAGAACCGCAAAAAAACGCATACGCATGTTATTCGCATCCTTCTGGCAAAAAGCGTCCATTTATAGGGAGATGCTGCGACGGCCGGGAAGCGAAACGCCCCTCAACCCCCTCGCAAAACGCTGTGCGAGCAGGCATCAATGTCAAAGTGACAAGACCGTGCGGATTGTTTAGGATGAGGATAGATTGGTCAATACTTTGGCATAAACTTAATAGCCAAAAACAATAAGCCAATTATTTGGCGTCATTTTATCGCCTACAACTTTATTTGCGCATCCCCTGCATAGGCACTGCTACTGCCCTACAACTGCGTGGAAGCCAGCTGACCGTCAGACCAAGGAGAGTCGTCCATGAGCAGTGTTATTGCCATCGTCAAAAGCGTTGTTGCCCAGGTCTTCGCGCTTTCCCCGGAAGGTATTCAACGCCTGCTCATCGAAGGTGATCGCCTATTCAAAGGCGACCAGATCATCACCGGCTCCGCGGGCATGGTCTCCCTGGTACTGGCTGACGGCCGCATCATCGACCTGGGCCGTGACAGCCAGTGGCAAGCCTCGGCCGAAGAGCCGAAGAACGAAGAAGGCAACGCAGAGGGCGAGACTGTCGACGAGCTGCAACAAGCCATCGCCGCCGGCGTTGACCCCACCGAAGCACTCGACTCATCGGCCGCAGGCCCCAGCGCAACTGCTGGCTTATCCGATGGTGGTGGTACGAGCGGCGGCCACGGCTTCATTCAACTGGCCGAAACCGCTGAACGCCTTGACCCAAGCATCGGCTTTGCCACGCAAGGGCTGGACTTCTCCGCTGCTGCTCTGGACGAAGAACTCAGCACTGGTACGCAGGACAACAACGCCACCGTCATCCTCGACACCGGCGCCACGGCCAGCCTCAGCGTCGACCCGATCACCAGCGACGACCTGCTCAATGCCAGCGAAGCCGCCAGCAACGTCAACGTCAGCGGCACCGTCGGCGGCGATGCCGCCCTCGGCGACAGCGTGACCTTCAGCGTCAACGGCAGCGCCTACAGCGGCGCGGTCATCGACCTCGGTGGCGGCGTGCTGGGCTTCAGCATCGCGGTGGCCGGCAGCGACCTGGCCGCCGACACCAGCTTCGACGTCAGCGTCAGCGGCAGCGATGGCGCCGGCAACCCGTTCAGCGCCACCGCCACCTCGAGCCACGGCGTCGACACCACGGCCACGGCCAGCCTCAGCGTCGACCCGATCACCAG
>NZ_SCMO01000018.1:0-43216 GCF_005503735.1 Pseudomonas sp. 2FE
GAGCGAGCCCTGCTCGCGAAGCTTTTGCGTTGCCGGCATTCGCTAGCAGAGCTAGCTCCTACAATTCGGAATGCTCATTTAATGTAGGAGCAAAGGCTCTGCGCACGGCAGCTGTTTGCATGCGCTGGCGCTGCGGCTGACTTATCATTAGCCGCCTAACGACATCCGCCTGGCTCAGCACACGACATGCTCGCGCTCATCTCTGCAACCTTCGGCATCACCGCGCCGGTTTTCGCCATGTTGTTTCTCGGCGTGTTGCTCAAACGCCTGGGGCTGATCGATGCGGCGTTTATCGGCACGGCATCGGCGCTGGTGTTCAACGTCAGCATGCCGGTCATGCTGTTTCTCGCCATCCTGCATGCCGATCTACGCACGGCTTTGCAGCCGGCGGTACTGGGCTATTTCGTCGTCGCGACGCTGCTGGGGTTTCTCTTGGCCTGGGGTTGGGCGATCTGGCGTTGTCCCAGGGCCGATCGCGGGGTCTATACCCAGGGCGCCTTTCGTGGCAACAACGGCATTGTCGGCCTGGCGCTGGCGACCAGCCTGTACGGCGACTACGGCTTGTCGCTGGGTGGGGTGTTGGCCGGGGTGGTGATCCTCTCCTACAACAGCCTGTCGGCGGTAGTGCTGGCGATCTACAGCCCGAGTTCCAAGTCGGATGCCTGGAGCATTCTCAAGAGCATTCTGCGCAATCCATTGATCATCGGCGTGCTCGCGGCCATGCCCTTTGCCTATTGGCAGATCGGCCTGCCGGCCTGGCTGACCAAGTCCGGTGAGTACCTCGCGCAGCTGACCCTGCCGCTGGCGTTGATCTGCATCGGCGGCACCCTGTCGTTGGCGTCCCTGCGGGCGAGCAGCGGTTTGGCCATCAGCGCCAGCCTGATGAAGCTGGTGTGGTTGCCGCTGCTCTGCACCCTCGGGGCGTTCCTCTACGGTTTCCGCGGCGCCGAGCTGGGTATCCTGTTCCTCTACTTCGCCAGCCCCACCGCTGCCGCCAGCTTCGTCATGGTCAAGGCGGTGAACGGCAACCAGGAGCTGGCCGCGGCGATCATAGTGATCACCACCCTGGCGGCGGCGCTGACCACCAATATCGGCATCTTCGTGTTGCAGTGGGGCGGCTGGATCTAGGCGCAGCGCCGCTTATTCGCCTGCGCCCTGCCAGGCGTCTATCACTTCCTGGGCGGCGCGGAAGGCGTCGATCGCCGCCGGTACGCCGGCATACACCGCACAATGCAGTAGCGCCTCGCGGATTTCCTCGACCGTGCAGCCATTATTCAGCGCACCCCGCACATGGCCTTTCAGCTCTTGCGGGCATTTCAGCGCGGTCAGCGCGGCGAGGGTGATCAGGCTGCGAGTCTTCAGCGGCAGACCTTCACGGGTCCAGACGCCGCCCCAGGCATGTTCGTTGACGAAGTCTTGCAGGGGCTGGGTGAACTCGCTGGCATTGCCCAGGGCGCGATCGACGAAGGCATCGCCCATCACTTGGCGGCGTACCTGTTCGCCGGCTTTCGCTGGTTCGCTCATGGCTCTACTCCTGTTAGTCGAGGCTTTGCACCCGCACCGGCGCCACGCCGGCGCGCAGCATGTCGAGTTGCTGGGCGGCCTTGCGTGAGACATCGATGATGCGCCCGCGGGCGTAGGGGCCCCGGTCGTTGATGCGCACTACCACGGTCTTGTCGTTGTTCAGGTTGGTCACCCGCACCCGTGTGCCGAAGGGCAGGCTGCGGTGCGCGGCGGTCAGTTGGTGCTGGTCGAATCTCTCACCGCTGGCGGTGCGTTTGCCGTGGTGCCTGGCGCCGTAATAGGACGCCTTGCCCTCGGCGTTGTAGCGGCTTTCGCTGTCACCACCTGAGCCGAGGCCGAACGGCAGACCGGCGCAACCCGCGAGCAGGCCGAACAGTGCGCTGAGAGTCAGTAAACGCCACATACTTATACCTCTGGACAAAACAACGCCGGGCGAGCCCGGCGTTGTGCGGTGTTGAACTGCTTACCCTTCGAGCTTTTGCTTGAGCAATTCGTTCACTTGCTGCGGGTTGGCCTTGCCTTTGGAGGCCTTCATCGCCTGACCGACGAAGAAGCCGAACATCTTGCCGCGCTTGGCTTCATCGGCGGCGCGGTACTGTTCGACCTGCTCGGCGTTGGCGGCGAGCATCTCGTCGAGCATCGACTCGATGGCGCCGCTGTCGGTGACCTGTTTCAGGCCGCGGGCTTCGATGATTTGATCGGCGCTGCCTTCGCCGCCCGCCATGGCCTCGAAGACCATCTTGGCGATCTTGCCGGAGATAGTGTTGTCGCTGATGCGCACCAGCATGCCGCCCAGTTGTTCGGCGGATACCGGCGCTTGTTCGATCTCCAGGCCTTGCTTGTTCAACAGGCTGCCCAGCTCGACCATCACCCAGTTGGCCGCCAGCTTGGCGTCGCCGCCGATCTTGACGACCTGTTCGAAGTAATCCGCCTGCTCGCGGCTGGAGGCCAGCACGCTGGCATCGTAGGCGGACAAACCGAACTGGGCCTGGAAACGCTCGCGCTTCTGCGGCGGCAGTTCCGGCAGGGTGGCGCGGGTGGCGTCGAGGAATTGCGCGCTGATCACCACCGGCAGCAGATCCGGGTCGGGGAAGTAACGGTAGTCGTTGGCTTCCTCCTTGCTGCGCATGGCGCGGGTTTCGTCTTTGTTCGGGTCGTACAGGCGGGTCTGCTGGATGACCTTGCCGCCGTCTTCGATCAGCTCGATCTGCCGCTGCACCTCGGAGTTGATCGCCTTCTCGATAAAGCGGAACGAGTTGACGTTCTTGATCTCGCAGCGGGTGCCGAACTCGGCCTGGCCTTTCGGCCGTACCGAGACGTTGCAGTCGCAGCGCAGCGAGCCTTCGGCCATATTGCCGTCACAAATCCCCAGATAACGCACCAGGGCGTGGATGGCCTTGACGTAGGCCACGGCTTCCTTGGCGCTGCGCATGTCCGGCTCGGAGACGATCTCCAGCAGCGGCGTGCCGGCGCGGTTGAGGTCGATGCCGGTCATGCCGCTGAAGTCTTCATGCAGGCTCTTGCCGGCGTCTTCTTCCAGGTGCGCGCGGGTGATGCCGACGCGTTTGATCGTGCCGTCTTCCAGGCTGATGTCCAGGTGGCCCTTGCCGACAATCGGCAGTTCCATCTGACTGATCTGGTAGCCCTTGGGGAGGTCCGGATAGAAGTAGTTCTTGCGGGCGAAGACGTTGCTGGCGCCGATCTCGGCATCGATCGCCAGACCGAACTTGACCGCCATGCGCACCGCTTCCTCATTGAGCACCGGCAGCACGCCGGGCATGCCGAGATCGACCAGGCTGGCCTGGGTGTTCGGCTCGGCGCCAAAAGTGGTGGAGCTGGCGGAGAAAATCTTCGATTGGGTGGCGAGCTGGGTGTGGATTTCCAGCCCGATCACAGTTTCCCATTGCATAGTGGTGTTTCCTCAATCCTGCATTGCCTTGGCGAACCCTCTCCCGGCCCCGCGGGCCACCCTCCCCCCTTGACGGGGCGAGGGGAAAAGGCTGCATGGCTGCGCCATGACTAAAATCCGGCCGGCGATTGTTGGTGCCAGCCGCTGACCTGCTGGTAGCGGTGGGCTACGTTGAGCAGGCGGCCTTCCTGGAAGTAGGGGGCCAGCAACTGCACGCCAACCGGCAGACCTTCGACGAAACCCGCAGGCATGGAAATGCCCGGCAGGCCGGCGAGGTTGGCGGTGATGGTGTAGATGTCTTCCAGGTACTGCGCCACCGGGTCGTTGTTCTTCTCGCCGAGTTTCCAGGCCGGGTTCGGCGTGGTGGGGCCGAGTATCACGTCCACTTCTTTAAAGGCCGCCATGAAGTCGTTCTTGATCAGCCGGCGAATCTTCTGCGCCTGCAGGTAGTAGGCGTCGTAGTAACCGGCGGACAGCGCATAGGCACCGACCATGATCCGCCGCTGCACTTCAATGCCGAAGCCTTCGGCGCGTGAGCGCTTATACAGGTCGGTGAGGTCGACCGGGTTCTCGCAGCGATGGCCGAAGCGCACGCCGTCGAAACGCGACAGGTTGGAGGAAGCCTCGGCTGGGGCGATCACGTAATAGGCCGGAATCGCGTGCTGCATGTTCGGCAGGGAGATGTCCTTGACCACCGCGCCGAGTTTTTCCAGCTCCTTGACGCAGGCCAGGGTCAGCTCGGCGATGCGCGGGTCGAGGCCGGCGCCGAAATATTCCTTCGGCAGGCCGATGCGCAGGCCTTCCAGGCTGTGGTTCAGGCTGGCGCTGTAATCCGGCACGGGCTCATCGACACTGGTCGAATCTTTAGGGTCGAAGCCGGCCATGCCCTGCAGCAGCAGCGCGCAGTCTTCGGCAGTGCGGGCCAGTGGGCCGCCCTGGTCGAGGCTGGAGGCGTAGGCGATCATGCCCCAACGCGAGACGCGGCCGTAGGTCGGCTTGATCCCGGTGAGGTTGGTCAGCGCCGCCGGTTGGCGGATCGAGCCGCCGGTGTCGGTGCCGGTCGCCGCCGGCAACAGGCGGGCCGCCACCGCCGCGGCCGAGCCGCCGGAGGAGCCGCCCGGTACGTGGGCGAGGTTCCAGGGGTTCTTCACCGCGCCGTAATAGCTGGACTCGTTCGACGAGCCCATGGCGAACTCATCCATGTTGGTCTTGCCCAGCGTCACGGTGCCCGCCGCGGCGAGTTTGGCGACCACGGTGGCGTCATAGGGGGCGTTGAAGTTGTCGAGCATCTTCGAGCCGCAGCTGGTGCGAATGCCCTGGGTGCAGAACAGATCCTTGTGGGCGATCGGCGCGCCGAGCAGGGCGCCGCTTTCACCGCCGGCGCGGCGGGCATCGGCGGCCTTGGCCTGTTGCAGGGCCAGCGCTTCGGTGAGGCTGATAAAGCTGTTCAGCTGCGGGTCGAGTTGCTGAATGCGCGCGATCAGGTTGCGCGTCAGCTCCTCGGAAGAGAATTGTTTGTCGGCGAGGCCGCGGGCGATCTCGGCCAGAGTCAGTTGGTGCATATCCATTACTCGATCACTTTCGGCACGAGATACAGGCCGTCTTGTACTGCCGGGGCGATGGCCTGGTAGGCATCGCGGTGATTTTCCTCGGTCACAACGTCGGCGCGCAGGCGCTGAGTGGCTTCCAGCGGGTGAGCCAGGGGCTCGATGCCGGTAGTGTCGACCGCCTGCATCAGATCAATCAGACCGAGAATAGTGTTGAGGGTCTCGGTGGTGCGTGGAATATCGGCGTCATTCAGACCCAGTCGGGCCAGATGGGCGATTTTTTCCACCTCGGAGCGTTCAAGCGCCATCGGGGATTCTCCAATTAAGAGCAGCCAATTAAGAGCGGCCAGTGGCAGGCGGGCGGAAGACCGTACGAAAAAACTGTGCGGAACGGATACCGCGGGCGAGCGGTCAAAAGCCGCTATGATGGGCCGTAAAGCCCGGAAAAGGCGCCAATTTAACATATTGGCGCCTTGCCCAAAATCCCCGTCGTTGTTAGAGTTTGCCGCACTTTTTTACCCACGCGTTGCCTAGGGTCCCTATCCCATGTTCAAGAAACTGCGTGGCATGTTTTCCAGCGATCTGTCGATCGACCTGGGCACTGCCAATACCCTGATTTATGTACGCGAACGCGGCATTGTGCTGAATGAACCATCGGTGGTCGCCATCCGTACCCACGGCAACCAGAAGAGTGTCGTAGCGGTCGGAACCGAAGCCAAGCGTATGCTCGGCCGTACTCCCGGCAATATCGCCGCTATTCGTCCGATGAAGGATGGTGTGATCGCCGACTTCAGCGTCTGCGAGAAGATGCTGCAGTACTTCATCAATAAAGTGCATGAAAACAGCTTCCTGCAGCCGAGCCCACGCGTCCTTATCTGTGTGCCGTGCAAGTCTACTCAGGTTGAGCGTCGGGCCATTCGTGAGTCGGCCCTCGGTGCCGGCGCCCGCGAAGTGTTCCTGATCGAAGAACCGATGGCCGCCGCTATCGGTGCCGGCCTGCCGGTGGAAGAAGCGCGTGGTTCGATGGTCGTCGATATCGGCGGCGGTACTACGGAAATTGCGCTGATCTCGCTGAACGGCGTGGTTTACGCCGAATCCGTGCGGGTTGGCGGTGACCGCTTCGACGAAGCCATCATCACCTATGTGCGCCGCAACTACGGCAGCCTGATCGGCGAATCCACCGCCGAGCGCATCAAGCAGGAAATCGGTACTGCCTATCCGGGCGGCGAAATCCGTGAAGTCGACGTCCGTGGCCGTAACCTGGCGGAAGGCGTGCCGCGCAGCTTCACCCTCAATTCCAACGAAGTGCTGGAAGCGCTGCAGGAGTCCCTGGCGACTATAGTGCAGGCGGTTAAAAGCGCGCTGGAGCAATCGCCGCCGGAACTGGCTTCGGATATCGCCGAGCGTGGCCTAGTGCTGACCGGCGGTGGCGCCCTGCTGCGTGACCTGGACAAGCTGCTGGCGCAAGAAACCGGCCTGCCGGTGATCGTTGCCGAAGACCCGCTGACCTGCGTCGCGCGGGGCGGTGGCAAGGCGCTGGAGATGATGGATCGGCACACCATGGATCTGCTCTCCAGCGAATAAGACTGGCGAGTTCCGCTGCGCCCGCAACGCTTTTGCAGTGCCCTGGGCGTTTCTCGGGGCCGTGCCCACCTCGGTGGGCTCGTCGCATTTCCTGCATTCATGTGGGGCATAAAGCTACAGTCGGCGCAGAAGTCGCGTTTACAATCCGTAAATCAGCACTCGATTCGGTTTCCAATGCCGCATGAATAAGCGCAGCCATTCTAAACACAGCGTCGGAGCAGCAAGCCATTAAGCCGCTCTTTGCCAAGGGCCCCTCATTGGGTGTGCGCCTGCTGGTGCTGGTCGTGCTTTCGGCTGCGCTGATGGTGGTCGATGCGCGTTTCGAGGCGCTCAAGCCCGTGCGCAGCCAGCTGGGCCTGGTGCTGACGCCGTTCTATTGGCTGGCCGATCTGCCGGTACGCATATGGGATGGGGTGACGCAGCAGTTCAGCAGTCGCAGCGAATTGCTCGGCGAGAACGAGAAGCTCAAGGCCGAGGCGCTGTTGATGCAGCGGCGTCTGCAGAAGCTGGCCACATTGACCGAGCAGAACGTGCGTCTGCGCGAGTTGCTCAACTCTTCCGCGCTGGTCGACGAGAAGGTGCTGGTCGGCGAGTTGATTGGCGTCGATCCTAATCCCTTCACCCATCGCATCCTGATCGACAAAGGCGGCAAGGATGGCGTGTTCCTTGGCCAGCCCGTCCTGGATGCGCGCGGCCTGATGGGCCAGGTGGTGGAGGTCATGCCTTATACCTCGCGGGTTCTGCTGCTGACCGACACCAGCCACAGCATTCCGGTGCAGATCAATCGCAATGGCCTGCGGGCCATCGCCAGCGGTACCGGCAACCCCGAGCGCCTGGAGCTGCGGCATGTGGCGGATACCGCCGATATCAAGGAAGGCGATCTGCTGGTCAGCTCCGGGCTTGGTCAGCGCTTCCCGGCGGGTTATCCGGTGGCGACGGTTAAAGAAGTGATTCACGACTCCGGGCAGCCGTTCGCCATTGTGCGTGCCATTCCTACCGCGGCGTTGAACCGTAGCCGCTATATGTTGCTGGTGTTTACCGATGCCCGTTCGCCCGAGCAGCGCGCCACGGACTCCGCAGAGGCGCAAGAAGAAGTCGATCGGCAGGCCGGGCAAAATCCCGCCGAGGTTCCGACCGGCGCGACGCCGAGCCCTCAATCGCCAGCCGTCCCGCTCGTGCAACCGGTAACGGCCACCCCGACTGCAACTGGGGGGGAGCAGCGATGATCGGTTTGCGTCCGCGTAATGGCTGGGTGATCTGGTTGAGTTTGGCGGCGGCCTTGTTGCTCAGCGTGGCGCCGATGGCGAGCTTTATGGAAATCGGTCGGCCGCTCTGGCTGGCACTGTTTCTGACCTACTGGACCTTGGCCCTGCCACATCGGGTCGGGATGACCACGGCCTGGCTGCTGGGCTTGGCGGAGGATGTGCTGTACGGCTCGTTGCTCGGGCAGAACGCCTTGATCCTGAGCCTGATCACTTTCCTGGTGCTGACCCTGCATCAGCGTCTGCGCATGTTCCCTATGTGGCAGCAGAGCCTGGTGCTGCTGGTGGTGTTCGGCCTGGCCCAGTTGGTCCAGCTGTGGCTCAATGCACTCACCGGGAACCGCCCGCCGACCTTGGCCTTTGTGCTGCCGGCCTTGGTCAGCGCATTGCTCTGGCCCTGGGTCTGTGTTGCCCTGCGCGGTTTGCATCAGCGCTTAAACGTCAATTAAACGGGTTGCGGCCAGCGGGCTGCCGACCTGCACTGTTCGACAGGGAGAGGTCTGCATGGCCACGCTTTACTTGGCCTCCGGGTCGCCGCGCCGACGTGAATTGCTGACGCAAATCGGTGTGCCCTTCTTCACGCTCAGCGCTCCCATCGATGAAGATCCATTGCCAGATGAGGCGCCACAGGCCTATGTAGAGCGTTTGGCTTGCGCCAAAGCGGTGACCGGGCTGGCCGCCTTGGAAACCCCTGCCGGGGCGGTGGTGCTCGGTGCCGATACGGCGGTGGTGCTCGCTGGGCGCATTCTCGGTAAACCGCAGGATCGGGCGGAAGCCTTGGCCATGCTGGCGGCCCTTTCGGGGCGCGAGCATGAAGTGCTGACCGCCGTGGCCGTTGCTTCGGCGCAGCGCAATGAGGTGCGAGTGGTGCGAAGCCAGGTGGCTTTTCGTCCGCTGTCGCGCGCCGAAGCCGAAGCCTATTGGGCCAGCGGTGAGCCGCAGGACAAAGCCGGTGGTTATGCTATCCAGGGGTTGGCGGCGGTGTTCGTCAGCGCTCTGCGCGGTAGTTATTCGGCGGTGGTCGGCCTGCCGCTGTGCGAAACCGCGGAGCTGCTCGCCGATTTTGGCATTCCCTGTTGGCAGCACCTGAGCGAGACGCAAGCATGAGCGAAGAGATTCTGATCAACATCACGCCGATGGAGTCGCGCGTGGCGGTGGTGGAAAACGGGGTGCTGCAGGAGGTGCATGTCGAGCGCACCCAGCGCCGCGGCATCGTCGGCAACATCTATAAAGGCAAGGTGGTACGGGTGCTGCCGGGGATGCAGGCGGCCTTCGTCGATATCGGCCTGGAGCGCGCGGCGTTCATCCATGCCTCGGAGATTTCTTCCCGCGAAGGCAGTGCCGTGGAGAGCATCAGTGCCCTGGTCCACGAGGGTCAGAGCCTGGTGGTGCAGGTGACCAAGGACCCGATCGGCAGCAAGGGCGCGCGCCTGACCACGCAGCTGTCGATTCCCTCGCGCTATCTCGTCTATATGCCGCGCACCAGTCATGTCGGTATCTCGCTGCGGATTGAAGATGAAGTCGAGCGTGAGCGCCTGAAGCGGGTGGTGGCCGACTGCATCGCGGCCGAGGGGATCGAGGAGAGCGGTGGCTTTATCCTGCGCACCGCCGCGGATGGCGCGGGTGCCGACGAAATCATCGCGGACATTCGTTATCTGCGTCGGTTGTGGGAGCAGATCGGCACCCAGATGACAACGGCGCCCACCCCGTCGGTGATTTACGAGGATCTCAGCCTGGCCCTGCGTACCCTGCGTGATTTGGTCAGCCTGCGCACCGAGAAGCTGCGTATTGACTCGCGCGAGACCTTCCAGAAAATCACCCAGTTCGTCGATGAACTGATGCCGGAAATCGCCGACCGCCTGGAGCACTACCCAGGCGAGCGGCCGATTTTCGATCTGTATGGCGTCGAGGACGAGATCCAGAAGGCGCTGGAGCGCAAGGTGCCGCTCAAGTCCGGCGGTTACCTGATCATCGACCCGGCCGAGGCGATGAGCACCATCGATGTGAACACGGGCGCCTTCGTCGGGCACCGCACGCTGGAAGAAACCATCTTCAAGACCAACCTCGAAGCCGCCACCGCGATTGCCCGGCAACTGCGCCTGCGCAACTTGGGTGGGATCATCATCATCGACTTCATCGACATGGAAGACGAAGAGCACCAGCGCCAGGTACTGCGGACCCTGGAGAAGCAGCTGGAGCGCGACCACGCCAAGACCAATATCATTGGCATCACCGAGTTGGGCTTGGTGCAGATGACCCGCAAACGCACCCGCGAGAGCCTCGAGCAGGTGCTCTGCGAGCCCTGCACCAGCTGCCAGGGGCGCGGCAAGCTGAAGACCGCAGAGACCATCTGCTACGAAATCTTCCGCGAGATCCTCCGTGAGGCCCGTGCCTATCAGGCCGAAGGCTATCGCGTGCTGGCGAACCAGAAGGTCGTCGACCGGCTGTTGGACGAGGAGTCGGGCAACGTTGCCGACCTGGAAAGCTTTATTGGCCGCACCATTAAATTTCAGGTCGAGACCATGTATTCGCAGGAGCAATACGATGTGGTTCTGCTCTGAGCGTGCTCTGCTTGAGGCCGGGCACTCTCGGCGCCGGGATGGGCGCGTGTTTATGGAGCTGAACTGACGTGGAGCCGAACTGAAATGGAACGTCTCGCCCGCCTGTTCGCCACTCTGCTGCGCTGGAGTTGGGAGCTCTGTGCCTTAGGTCTGGTGCTGGCGGCGCTGTATGTCAGCCTCGGCCGCGAGCTGGTGCCTTGGGTCGCCGAGTATCGCGGCGAAGTCGAGAGCAAGGTGCAGGCGACTCTGGGTTTGCCGCTGACTATCGGTAGTCTGGAAGGCCGTTGGCAGGGATGGGCGCCGCTGCTGCTGGCGCATGACGTGCAGGTTGGCGAAGGCGCTAGTGCGGTGCGGCTGGATCAGGTGCGGGTGGTGCCGGATGTAGTGGCCAGCTTGCTGGCGCGTCAGGTGCGGGTTGCCCGGCTGGAGCTGGAGGGCCTGCAGCTCAGTGTGCAACAGGACGCCGACGGCCGGTGGTCGCTGGAAGGCTTGCCGGCGCGTGCCGAATCCGCGCCGGTGGATCCGGCGCAATGGCTCGCCGGTCTGCAAATGGTCGCGCGCATTTCGTTGCTGGATAGCCAACTGACCCTCGAGCCTCATGGCGAGGCGCCGTTGACCCTCACCTATGTCAACTTGAGCCTGCGTAATGGCATAAGCCGTCAGCGCCTGGACGGCCGTTTGACCCTACCCGATGGCCAGCCGTTGGCCCTGAGCCTGCGCACCCACTTGCGCCCGGGGACATGGCAGGAGGCGGAGGCCGAGCTGTATCTCAGCCTGCCGCAGAGCGATTGGGCGCGCTGGCTGCCGGCGAGCCTGACGCGCGACTGGCACGTCGGGCGCCTCCAAGCTGGCGGCGAATTTTGGCTGTCCTGGGCCAAGGGCGGCATTCAGCGCGCGGTGGCGCGTGTGCATGCGCCCGAGCTGAGCGCGGCTTACGCCCAGCGCAAGCCGGCGAAGCTGCAGGATTTGGCACTCACTGGGTACTTCGACCGCACCGCCGAAGGTTTTCAGCTGCTGCTCGACTCGCTTGCCGCGAGCTTCGGTGAGACCCGTTGGGGGGAGGCGCAGTTGGGCCTCACTCATCAGGCCGCCAGCGCGGATCGCGAGGAGCGCTGGCAGCTCACGGCGGATCGTCTCAACCTGACGCCGTTGACGCCGGCCATCGAGGCGCTGGCACCGCTGCCGGAAACCCTCGCCGCGGTGTTGGGCGGCCTGCAACTGCAGGGCGGGCTGCGTAATCTGCAACTGGCGTACCGGCCGCAGGCCAGCGCCGACCAGCGTGTGCAATTTGCCGGCAACCTGGAAAACATCAGTTTCGATGCCTATGGCGGGGCGCCGGCGGTGGAAAACGTCAGCGGCAGCATCAGCGGCGACCTGGGTCAGGGCGAGTTGCGGCTGGCGACCGAGAACTTCGCCTTGCACCTGGATCAGCTGTTTCCCAAGCCCTGGCGCTACCAGAAGGCCAATGCCCGCTTGACTTGGCGCCTCGACGAGCAGGCCTTCACCCTGATCAGCCCCTACCTGCAAGTAGTGGGTGACGAGGGCAAGCTCGCCGGCGATTTCCTGATCCGCCTGATGCGCGATCCGGCGACGGAAGACTATATGGACCTGCGTGTCGGCCTGCGCGAGGGCGACGCCCGCTACACCGAGAAATACTTACCGACGCTGGCCACTGGGCTCAGCCCGGAGCTGGCCAACTGGCTGAAGACGGCGATCCGTGCCGGCGCCATCGACGAGGGCTATTTTCAGTATCAGGGCTCGCTGAACAAAGGCGCGGAGGATGCGGCGCGCAGCCTCAGCCTGTTCTTCAAGGTGCATGACGCCGAGTTGGCCTTCCAGCCCGGCTGGCCAGCACTGCGCGGCGCGCGCGGTGATGTGTTTATCGAGGACCGCGGGGTGCGCGTGCAGGTGCCGGAAGGGCGTTTGCTCGACAGCGCGGTGAGTGCTGTCAGCGTCGACATTGCGCATGTCGAGCCGGGCCAGACGCCGCGCTTGCTGCTGGTTGGCGACGTGCGGAGCAATGTTGCCGATGCGCTGAAAGTTCTTCAGGACACGCCGCTGGGCACCGCTGAAACCTTCGCCGGCTGGCAGGGTGAGGGCGCGCTCAGCGGCAAGCTCAACCTGGATATTCCACTGAGCCATGGTTTGCCGCCCACTGTGGTGGTCGACTTTTCGGCCGACGGTGCGCGCCTCAAGCTGGCTAACCCCAACCTTGAATTGACTCAACTGAAAGGCGCGTTCCGCTTCGATACGGCCAGTGGCTTGAGTGCCCCGGATATCCGCGCTCAGGTCTTTGGCCGGGCGGTTCGCGGCAAAGCCATCGCCGCTGGCGCGCGCGGTCGGCCACTGACGCGGATCGAGGCGGGTGGTCAAGTGGCGCTGCAAAGCCTGACCGACTGGCTGGGTGCGACCCAGCCACTGCCGCTGTCCGGCGAGTTGCCTTACCAATTGTGGCTGACCCTGGATGGCGCCGACAGTCAGCTGCGCGTCGACTCCAACCTGAAAGGACTGGCAATCGACCTGCCGGCGCCCTTTGGCAAAGCGGCCGCCGATGAGCGCCCGACCGAGTGGCGCATGACTCTGCAGGGTGCGGAGCGGCGTTACTGGTTGGACTATGCCAAGCTGGCCAGCCTGAGCTTGGCGGCGCCGCTTGACCGCTTGGCCGATGGCCGTGGCGAGCTGCGGCTGGGCCGGGAGCCGTCCAGCTTGCCGAGCAGCAAAGGGCTGCGCGTACGCGGTAGCCTGAGTGAGCTGGATTGGGAGGCCTGGCAGGCGCTGAGCAAACGCTATGCGGCGGGCCAGGGCGATAGCGCCAAGCAGTTGCTCAGCAGTGCCGAACTGCAGATCGGCAACTTCCGTGGCTTCGGCGCCTCGCTGGAGAGCCTGAGTGTGCAGTTGGCTCGCGCCAATGGGGGCTGGGCGCTGGACCTCGACAGCGCTCTACTCAAAGGCCGGATCGGCTTGCCGGATGCCAGTACGGCGGCCATCACGGTCAACCTCGAGCATCTACGCTTCCCCGCCGCCACGCCCAAGCCGCCGACCGAGGCCGCTGGGCCGGACCCGCTTGCGACGGTTGATCCGCGGCAGATTCCGGCTCTGGATATTCAGATCGCTCGGGTCTTGCAGGGTGACAGTCTGCTGGGGGCTTGGTCGCTGAAAGCGCGGCCGAGTGCCAACGGGGTGACGTTCAGCGAGTTGAATCTGGGCCTCAAGGGTTTGCAGCTGGGTGGCACTGCTGGCTGGGAGGGTGCGCCCGGCGCCAGCAGCAGTTGGTACAAAGGCCGGCTAGAGGGCAAGAATTTGGCCGATGTACTGCTCGCCTGGGATTTTGCGCCGACGGCCACCAGCGAAGGATTCCTCCTGGATGTCGATGGGCGTTGGCCCGGCTCGCCGGCCTGGGTCAGTCTCAAGCGTTTGTCCGGTGAGCTCGATGCCAGTCTGCGTAAGGGCCAGTTCGTCGAGGCGCAAGGCTCGGCCGCGGCGCTGCGGGTATTTGGCTTGCTCAACTTCAACTCAATCGGTCGACGCCTGCGCCTGGACTTCTCCGATCTGCTCGACAAAGGCCTGAGTTACGACCGAGTCAAAGGCCTGCTGGTGGCCAACAATGGTGTCTACGTGACGCGCGAGCCGATCACCCTGATCGGACCGTCGAGTAACCTTGAGCTCAATGGCACCTTGGACATGGTCAGTGATCGGGTCGATGCCAAGTTGTTGGTGACGCTGCCGTTGAGCAACAACTTACCGCTGGCCGCCTTGATCGTCGGCGCACCGGCCATCGGTGGGGCGTTGTTCGTGGTCGACAAACTGCTGGGCAAGCAGGTGGCGCGTTTCGCCAGTGTGCAGTACAGCGTGAAAGGCTCCTGGCAGGATCCGATAATCAGCTTCGATAAGCCTTTTGAAAAACCTCGTTAACGCCGTGACCCGCTGCATGGGGTAGCATGCGCCTATGCCTTTTTGGGAGCGCGGTATGTCCCTCGCCGTGATTCAGATGGTTAGCCAGGACGATGTGCTGGCCAACCTTGCCGATGCCCGTCGCCTGCTCGAACAAGCTGCCGCCGGTGGTGCGCGGCTTGCGGTGCTGCCGGAAAACTTTGCCGCCATGGGCCGCCGTGACCTGGCCGCCCTCGGGCGGGCCGAGGCCTTGGGTGAGGGTCCGATCCTGCCCTGGTTGAAACAGACCGCCCGCGACCTCAAGTTATGGATAGTGGCCGGCACCTTGCCGCTGCCGCCCGACGGTCAGCCCGAGGCTAAGGCGCATGCCTGTTCGTTGCTGATCGATGAGCAGGGCGAGCGGGTGGCACGTTACGACAAGCTGCATCTGTTTGATGTGGATGTGGCCGACAGCCGCGGTCGCTACCGCGAGTCCGACGATTACGCCCATGGCTCGCAGTTGGTGGTGGCCGATACCCCGGTGGGGCGCTTGGGGCTGACGGTGTGCTACGACCTGCGCTTCCCCGAGTTGTATGGCGCACTGCGGCAGGCCGGCGCGGAATTGATCAGCGCGCCTTCGGCGTTCACCGCAGTGACCGGCGCCGCGCACTGGCAAGTTCTGGTGCGCGCCCGGGCCATCGAGACGCAGTGTTACCTGTTGGCCGCCGGTCAGGGCGGCATCCACCCGAAAGGACGCGAGACTTTTGGCCATTCGGCAATCATCGACCCCTGGGGGCGAGTATTGGCCGAACAGGCCCAGGGCGAGGCGCTGCTCTTGGCCAGCCGCGATGCGGCCGAGCAGGCGGCGATCCGTCAACGCATGCCGGTGTACCATCACCGCCGATTTTCAGTGTCGTCCGCCGTGCGGCCGACCTAAGGGCTCTGAGAGCCTATGGAGTGACTATGAGCGAGTTGTTGTTATCCGTCAGTGAGCACCTGCTGGGCCCTGGCGGTTTGAGTATCGAAAGCCTGCCGGCGGTGCTGGCCGAATTGGCCGGCCCGGGGATCGATGCGGCGGACCTGTATTTCCATGGCCAGGTCTCGGAGACCTGGGTGCTGGAGGACGGCATCGTCAAGGAAGGCAGTTTCAATCTGGATCAGGGCGTCGGCGTGCGCGCGCAGTCCGGCGAGAAAACCGGCTTCGCCTATAGCAATGCGATCACCGCCGACGCCTTGAGCCAGGCCGCCCGCGCCGCTCGCTCGATTGCCCGCGCCGGCCAGCATGGCCGCGTGCAGGCCTTTGCCAGCCCGCAAGTCGCACGCCTGTATGCGCCGGAGAACCCGCTGGAAGTGCTCAGCCGGGCGGAGAAAGTCGAGCTGCTCAAACGGGTGGATGTCGCTACGCGGGCGCTGGACCCGCGGATCAAACAGGTCACCGTCAGTCTGGCGGGCGTCTGGGAGCGGATTCTGGTCGCCGCCAACGACGGCAGCCTCGGCGCCGATGTGCGGCCGTTGGTGCGTTTCAATGTCAGCGTGATAGTCGAGCAGAATGGTCGTCGCGAGCGCGGTGGCCATGGTGGCGGCGGTCGTTCCGATTATCGCTACTTTCTCAGTAAGGACAGCCTCAACGAAGACCGCGCCATGGGTTATGCCCGTGAGGCGTTGCGTCAGGCGCTGGTCAATCTGGAAGCCATCCCGGCACCGGCCGGCACCTTCCCGGTGGTGATGGGCGCCGGCTGGTCTGGCGTCCTGCTGCATGAGGCGGTCGGCCATGGCCTGGAGGGCGACTTCAACCGCAAGGGCAGTTCGGCCTATAGCGGGCGCATGGGCCAGCAAGTGGCCTCCAGCCTCTGCACCATAGTCGACGACGGCACCCTGGCGGGGCGCCGCGGTTCGCTGAGCCTGGACGACGAAGGCACGCCGACCCAGTGCACCACGCTGATCGAAAACGGCGTGCTCAAGGGCTATATGCAGGACAAGTTGAACGCGCGTCTGATGGGCGTGGCCGCCACCGGCAATGGCCGGCGTGAGTCGTACGCGCACCTGCCGATGCCGCGGATGACCAACACCTATATGTTGGCCGGCGAGAGCGACCCGCAAGAGATTATCGCCTCGGTGAAGAAGGGCATTTACTGCGCCAACCTCGGCGGCGGTCAGGTCGATATCACCAGCGGCAAGTTCGTGTTCTCCACCAGCGAGGCGTACTTGATCGAGGATGGCAAGATCACCGCGCCGGTCAAAGGCGCCACGCTGATTGGTAACGGCCCGGAAGCCATGGGCCGGGTGTCGATGGTCGGCAACGATCTGGCGCTGGACAGCGGTGTCGGCACCTGCGGTAAAGACGGCCAGTCGGTGCCGGTGGGCGTCGGCCAGCCGACGCTGAAAATTGATGCGATTACCGTGGGCGGTACAGGCGCGTAGGAGCGTAGGGTGGGTTAGGCCTTTGGCCGTAACCCACCAACCGGCCCAGCGTGGCGGCGTTTTTGCCGTAGAGATCCGTCCATTGGGCAAGCGCTTGGTCAGCGCAGACCGCGTTTGCTCTCGTCCAGTTCGCGGATGTATTTGAAGATTTTGCGCGTGGCGGCGGGTGGCTTGTTGTGCGCCGTTTCGTGCTGGGCCTGACGGATCAGTTGGCGCAAATGCTGCCGGTCAGCCTGCGGATAATCGCCGACAAAGGCTTCGAGAACGTCGTCGCCGCCGTTGATCAAGCGGTCGCGCCAGCGCTCCAGGCCGTGGAAGCGTTCGTTGTACTGACGGGTAGACGCATCCAGTTGGTCCAGCAGGACCAGGATTTCGTCGATGTTCTGATCGCGCATCAGCTTGCCGATGAACTGGATGTGCCGTTTACGGGCGATGTTCGCCGTATGCTTCGGCGCTTCGGCCAGGGCGCGACGCAGGGCGTCGGTCAACGGCAAGCGCGCGATCAGGTCGGGTTTGAGGGTTGTCAGGCGCTCGCCGAGGTCTACTAGAGCATGCAGCTCACGTTTGACTTGGGTTTTGCTCTTCTCCTCGGAGAAGTCGTCGGAATATTCAGACATGGGGCTGATCCAGTTGGAAACGTCGCCATGATAACGAGTCGAGGGCCGCTTGTCCGGCCCGGTCGGGTGACTGACCTTGAGAAGTGGAGTGGGTTATGAGTGCAGCAGACGTAGTCGGCCCCCAGGCCTTGCCGGAATTGCAGGCGCAGGTCGCGCGGATTATTGCCGAGGCCAAGCAGCAAGGCGCCAGTGCCTGTGAGGTCGCGGTATCGGTGGAGCAGGGCTTGTCCACTTCGGTGCGCCAGGGCGAAGTGGAGACGGTGGAGTTCAACCGCGATCAGGGCTTTGGTATCACCCTGTATGTCGGTCAGCGTAAGGGCTCGGCGAGTACCTCGGCGAGCGGTGACGCGGCGATCCACGAGACTGTGGCCGCGGCCCTGGCAATCGCCAAGCATGCTTCCGAGGACGACTGTGCCGGGCTGGCCGATCCTGAGCTGATGGCGCGCGACTTGCCGGATCTGGATCTCTACCATGCCTGGGATATCACCCCGGAGCAGGCCATTGAACGGGCGCTGAGCTGTGAGGCGGCGGCCTTTGCCGCGGATAAGCGGATCAAGAACGCCGACGGCACCACCCTCAATACGCACCAGGGCTGCCGCGTCTATGGCAACAGCCATGGGTTTGTCGGCGGTTACGCCAGCACCCGGCAGAGCCTGAGTTGCGTGATGATCGCCGAAGCCGACGGGTTGATGCAGCGCGACTATTGGTATGACGTCAACCGGCGTGGCGAGGATCTGGCCGATGCCGCCAGTATCGGCCGGCGTGCCGCCGAGCGAGCGGTCAGCCGCTTGGGCGCGCGTCCGGTGCCGACCTGCGAGGTGCCGGTGCTGTTTGCCGCAGAGCTGGCCACCGGCTTGTTCAGTCATTTCCTCTCGGCGATCTCCGGCGGTAACCTGTATCGCAAATCGTCCTTTCTCGAAGGCGCCTTGGGCCAGCAGCTGTTTCCGCAATGGCTGAGCCTCGATGAGCGTCCGCATATCCCGCGGGCGCTGGGCAGCGCGGCGTTCGATGGCGATGGCCTGGCGACCTACGCCAAGTCCTTCGTCGAATGCGGTGAGTTGCGCTCCTACATCCTCGGTACCTACTCCGGGCGCAAGCTGGGCCTGCCAAGCACGGCGAATTCCGGTGGCGTGCACAACCTGTTCGTCAGCCATGGCGAGGATGACCAGGCGGCGTTGATCCGGCGCATGGGCCGTGGGCTATTGGTCACTGAGCTGATGGGGCAGGGGCTGAATCTGGTGACCGGCGACTACTCGCGCGGTGCCGGTGGGTTCTGGGTCGAGAACGGTGAGATCCAGTTCCCGGTGCAGGAAGTCACTATCGCCGGCAATCTGCGCGATATGTTCAAGCAGATTCTGGCGGTGGGTAGCGACCTGGAACTGCGCAGCAATGTGCGTACGGGTTCGGTATTGATCGAGCGGATGATGGTGGCGGGGAGCTGACGGAACCTCGGGTGGGCATAGCGCTGCGGCGATTTGCCCACCTCGCGGCTGAGCTATTCGCCTTCGTCGAAACGGTTGTTGATCAATTCGATCAGCGCATTTAAGGCGTCATCGTCCTGCTCACCTTCGGTGTGCAGGTGGATCGCGGTGCCTTTACCGGCGGCCAGCATCATGACCGCCATGATGCTTTTGCCATCCACGTAGCACTCCGGCGCACGACCGACGCGCACCTGGCAAGGAAAGCGCCCGGCCACGCCGACAAACTTGGCGGCCGCGCGCGCGTGTAGGCCAAGCTTGTTGATGATGGTGATTTCACAGGCGGGCATCGCTGTTTAAGTCCTTCTACTAAAGGTCGCGGTGGCGAACCTGAATATTCTTTAAGGGTTTTTTCAACGCTTGGCCAAGTCGCTCGGCCAGATACACCGAGCGGTGATGTCCGCCAGTGCAACCAATGGCGATGGTGACATAGGCGCGGTTGCTTGCGGCGAAGCGCGGCAGCCATTTTACCAAGTAGGCGAGGATGTCTTGGAACATCTCTTCGACATCCGGCTGCGCGGCCAGGTATTGCGCGACGGATGGCTCGAGGCCCGAGTGCTCGCGCAGCTCCGGCTTCCAATACGGATTAGGCAGGCAGCGCACGTCGAAGACCAGATCCGCATCTACCGGCATGCCGCGCTTGAAGCCAAACGATTCGACCAGGAACGCGGTACCCGGTTCCGGCTTATTCAGTAAGCGCAGCTTGAGTGTGTCGCGCAGTTGGTAGAGGTTGAGATGCGTGGTGTCGATCTTCAGGTCGGCTAGATCGATGATCGGGCCGAGTAGCAGGCTTTCGTCGTGAATGGCTTCGGCCAGCGAGCGCTCGGCGGTGGTCAGTGGGTGACGGCGACGGGTCTCGGAGAAGCGCTTGAGCAGGGTTTCTTCGTCTGCGTCGAGGTACAGCACGTCGCATTGGATGTGCCGGGCGCGCACTTCGTCGAGCAGTTCGGGAAAGCGCTTGAGCTGGCTCGGCAGGTTGCGCGCATCGATCGACACGGCCACCAGCGGCTGCAACAGCTCGGTGTGCAACAGGGCGCGCTCGGCCAGTTCCGGGAGTAGGCCGGCCGGCAGGTTGTCGATGCAATAGAAGCCGTTGTCCTCGAGGACATCGAGGGCGGTGCTCTTACCCGAGCCGGAGCGGCCGCTGACGATGATCAAACGCATGATTAGGCTCCGCCTCCGCCTAGCGGCCGTTCTGCACGTCCACTACTACCTGGTACAGGCGGTCACTGCTCTGTGCGTGGCGCAGCTGTGCGCGTACCTCACTACGGTCGAGCATGCTGGCGATCTGGCGCAGGAGCTCCAGGTGCTCATCGGTGGCGGCCTCTGGCACTAGCAGGACAAACAGCAGGTCTACTGGGGCGCCGTCGATAGCATCGAAGTCTACCGGGGCGTCGAGGCGCAGCAAGGCGCTGATCGGCGATACGCAGCCAGGCAGGCGGCAATGTGGAATGGCGATGCCATTGCCGAAACCGGTTGAGCCAAGCTTCTCGCGGGCGACCAGGCTCTCGAAAATGTCTTGTCCATCCAGGTCGGGCAATTCGCGGGCGACCAGGTTGGCGATTTGTTCGAGGACACGTTTTTTGCTGCCGCCCGGCACGTTCACCAGGGAACGGCCGGGGGTCAGTATGTTTTCAAGTCGAATCATGAGTAGGGGATGGTGTCAGCGCGCCGGGGCGCCTTGCAGGCGACCCTGCTGCTTTTCCTTGTGCTTGATAAGTTGGCGGTTGATCTTATCGGTGAGCAGATCGATAGCTGCGTACATGTCGTCATGTTCGGCGCGGGCGACGACTTCGCCGCCGGCGATGTGCAGGGTCGCTTCGATTTTCTGTTTGAGCTTCTCGACCTCCATGGTGACCTGCACGTTGGTGATTTTTCCGAAGTGGCGCTCTACTCGTTCGAGTTTCTCGTCGATGTAGGCGCGTAGGGCGTCGGTCACATCCAGTTGATGTCCACTGATGTTGACTTGCATACCGCTTTCTCCTTATTGCCGTGTGTAAGAGACAGGCTAACGGGCCTGCCACCGGAACACTTTGGCTTGGATCAGTGTAGCCGTTACAGCAGTCGCTTACGTTCACTGGAAGGCGCTATCCCGAGGGATTCGCGGTATTTGGCGACTGTGCGACGGGCCACCTGAATGCCCTGTGCCTCCAGTAAACCAGCGATCTTGCTGTCACTCAACGGCTTTTTCGCATTTTCCGCAGCGACTAGTTTTTTGATGATTGCGCGGATCGCGGTAGACGAGCATTCACCGCCTTCGGAGGTGCTGACGTGGCTGGAGAAGAAGTATTTCAGCTCGTAAATGCCGCGCGGTGTGTGCATGAATTTTTGCGTGGTCACCCGCGAGATGGTCGACTCGTGCATGCCCACGGCTTCGGCGATGTCGTGCAAGACCAAGGGCTTCATCGCCTCGTCGCCATAATCGAGGAAGCCGCGTTGGTGCTCGACGATCTGCGTGGCGACCTTCATCAGGGTTTCGTTGCGGCTCTGTAGGCTCTTGATGAACCAGCGGGCTTCCTGCAACTGGTTGCGCATGAAGGTGTTGTCGGCGCTGGAGTCGGCGCGGCGTACGAAGCCTGCGTATTGCGGATTGACCCGCAGGCGCGGCATGGCTTCCTGATTAAGCTCCACCAGCCAGCGTTCGTTGTGCTTGCGCACAATGACGTCGGGTACCACGTATTCCGGTTCGCTGGCTTCGATCTGTGAGCCGGGGCGCGGGTTGAGGCTTTGAATCAGCTCGATCACTTGGCGCAGTTCATCTTCCTTGAGCTTCATGCGGCGCATCAACTGGCTGTAGTCGCGGCTGCCGAGCAAGTCCAGGTAGTCGCCCGCCAGGCGCTGGGCTTCGCTCAGCCAGAGCGTCTTGGCGGGCAGCTGGCGCAGTTGCAGCAGCAGGCATTCGCGCAGGTCGCGGGCGGCGATGCCGGCGGGCTCGAACTGCTGGATGCGATGCAGTACCGCTTCCACTTCGTCCAGTTCGATATCCAGTTCGGGGTCGAAGGCTTCGAGCACCTCTTCCAGGGTTTCTTCCAGATAGCCTTGATTGTTGATGCAGTCGATCAGGGTGGCGGCGATCAGGCGATCCTTGTCGGACATCGGTGCCAGATTGAGCTGCCAGAGCAGGTGGCTTTGCAGGCTCTCGCCGGCCGAGGTGCGAGTGGTGAAGTCCCACTCATCATCATCGTTGCTGGGCAGGCTGCTGGCGCTGGTCTGGTAGATGTCTTCCCAGACGGTGTCGACGGGCAGTTCGCTGGGGATGCGCTCGTTCCATTCGCCTTCTTCCAGGTTGTCGACCGTGGGGGCGGACTCCTGATAGCTGGTTTCCTGGTAGGACTCCTCCGGGTTGGGCGCGGCGGGGGCGCTCTCCGCACCATCGGCCAGGGGGTCGGTGTTGTCGAAGTCGTCGCCGTCTTCCTGGCGCTCGAGCATAGGATTCGACTCCAAGGCCTCTTGAATCTCTTGTTGCAGATCCAAGGTCGACAGTTGGAGGAGGCGGATGGCCTGTTGCAGCTGCGGGGTCATCGTCAGCTGCTGGCCCATTTTAAGGACGAGCGATGGTTTCATGGAGGGGGCTTAGGACCTTATTCGCCGGCGCACATGCGCCATCCACTACAGGGCGCCAACGCGCCACCAGGAAGCAAATTATATGCCTGATCTCGAGGGGTTTGCCTAGCCCTCGCACATTCTCTGTAGTGGGCGGTTGCGCAAACTACAGGCGGAACTCGTGGCCCAGGTAGACTTCTTTCACCAACTGGTTGGCCAGGATGGTCTCGGCATCACCTTCGGCGATCAATTGGCCGTCGTTGACGATGTAGGCGGTTTCGCAAATATCCAGGGTTTCACGCACGTTGTGATCGGTGATCAAAACGCCAATACCCTTGGCCTTGAGATGGTGGATGATTTGTTTGATGTCGCCGACCGAGATCGGATCAACGCCGGCAAAGGGCTCATCGAGCAGGATGAACTTGGGTGCGGTGGCCAAGGCGCGGGCGATCTCCACGCGGCGGCGTTCACCGCCAGACAGACTCATGCCGAGGTTGTCGCGAATGTGGCTGATATGGAATTCCTGCAGCAGGGTTTCCAGGGCCTGGCGCCGGCTGGCACGATCGAGATCCTTGCGTGTTTCCAGGATCGCCAGGATGTTGTCGGCGACCGAGAGCTTGCGGAAGATCGAGGCCTCTTGCGGCAGATAACCAATGCCGGCGCGGGCACGGCCGTGCATGGGCAGATGGGTGACGTCCTGCTGATCGATCAGTACGCGGCCCTGGTCGGCGTTAACCAGGCCGACAATCATGTAGAAGCAGGTGGTCTTGCCGGCGCCGTTCGGGCCCAGCAGGCCGACGATCTGCCCGCTCTCAATCGACAGGCTGACGTCGCGCACGACTTGGCGGCCCTTGTAGCTCTTGGCCAGGTGTTGGGCTTTCAGGATGGCCATTACTGCGCCTTCTGCTCGGCGGGTTTGTTCTTCGGCTGGATCACCATATCGATGCGCGGGCGCGGCGAGGTCACGTTGGCGCCGGTGGCGCGGCCGGCGTTGACGATCTGGCGCTGGGTGTCGTAGACGATTTTCTCGCCCTCGAAGGTATTGCCTTCCTGCACTACCTTGGCTTGATCGATCAGCACGATGCGCTCGTTGGCGGCGAAATACTGGATAGTCAGGCCGTAAGCCTTGACGATCTGCTTGTCGGCAGCGGGTTTCTGCTCGTAATACGCCGGTGTGCCGACGGCGGTGAAGACCTCGATATCGCCGTTGGCGGTCTGCGTGATGGTCACGGTGTTGCCGGTGATCTTCAGGGTGCCTTGGGTAATGACGACGTCGCCGCGGTATACCGCTACGCCTTGTTTGTCATCGAGTTCTGCGCTGTCGGCTTGCACGCGAATCGGTTGCTCGCGGTCGGTCGGCAGTGCCCAGGCGCTCGCGCTTCCAAGTGCGGCACTCAAGCTGAGCAGAAGGGGGAGGGTCCGGAGAGACAAAGTGTTAACGAACCTCATGCTGGCCTCTTACGTTGGACAGCAGGAGCATCCTGCCGTCATTCAAGTACGCTTTCATTCCTTGTGCCGTGGTCACCCCGTTGGCCGCCTCGATTCTAACGGCTTGCTGGGTCTGCGCATATTCCTTGTCGGGGAACACGGTCAATCGGCTGGTGGTGAGTAGGGTCGGACGGCCTTTGGCGTCCGTGCGCTCGACGCGCACGGCGTCGATCAGTTCGACTTCGGTGCCCCCCGGCGACACTTCGCCGCGGGCGCTGCTTACATGCCAAGGCTGTGGGGTGCCGCGATAAAGTTGCAGGTCTGGGCGGGTCATCAGGCTGGTGTCGCTGGCTTTGAGGTGTTCGACCTTGTCGGAGGTCATTTCGTAATGCAGCTTGCCGTCCGGTTGATATTGCACGGTGCGGGCGTTAACCACATAGAAGTCGATGGCGTGTTCCGCGCTGGCTGTGGGCGTTTGCTCCAGCAGGCTGTCCGGGTTGAGATTCCAATAGCCGAGCGCCGCCAGCAGCAGGGCGGCGAGGGTGAAAAACACGGAGAGAAGCAGTTTGCGCAGCATGATCGGCTCTATAGATAGGCGGTTTGGGCGGCTTCAAGGCTGTCCTGGGCGCGCATGATCAACTCGCAGAACTCGCGGGCGGCACCTTCGCCGCCGCGGGCGTGGGTAACGCCGTGGGCATGCTGGCGGACGAAGCTGTCGGCGCTGGCGACGGCCATGCCCAGGCCGACCCGGCGAATCACTGGCAGGTCGGGCAGGTCATCGCCGAGGTAGGCGACCTGTTCGTAGCTTAGGCCGAGTTCACCCAGTAGCTCGTCGAGCACCACCAGTTTGTCTTCGCGGCCTTGGTACAGATGCTGGATGCCCAGGTTCTGTGCACGACGCTCGACCACTGGGGTCTTGCGCCCGCTGATGATGGCGGTGCGCACTCCAGAGGCGATCAGCATTTTGATGCCGTGGCCATCCAGGGTGTTGAAGGTTTTGAATTCGCCGCCGTCGGTGAGGAAGTACAAACGACCGTCGGTGAGTACGCCGTCGACATCGAAAATCGCCAGTTTGACGTTTTTAGCGCGCCGCAGCAGCTCGGCGCTGATTACATGGCTGCTCATTACATCACCCCCGCACGCAGCAGGTCGTGCATGTTCAAGGCCCCCACCGGGCGGTCATGCTCATCGACCACCACCAGCGCGCTGATCTTGTGGTCTTCCATGATCCTCAGCGCTTCGGCGGCCAGCATCTCCGGGCGTGCGGTTTTGCCATGTGGCGTCATGACCTCGTCAATGCTGGCTTGGCGCAGGTCGATGCTGCGATCCAGGGTGCGGCGCAGGTCGCCGTCGGTGAAGATTCCGGCAAGGCGCCCATCCGCTTCGAGTACTGCGGTCATGCCCAGGCCTTTCTGGGTCATTTCCAGCAGAGCCCCTTTAAGCGAGGTGCCGCGTTGGACCTGCGGCAGGCTGGCGCCGGCGTGCATGACGTTTTCCACTTTCAGCAGCAGGCGGCGGCCGAGGGCGCCACCCGGGTGGGAGAAGGCAAAGTCTTCTGCAGTGAAGCCGCGGGCTTCCAGCAGGGCGATCGCCAGGGCGTCACCGAGCACCAGGGAGGCGGTCGTGGAGGAGGTCGGCGCCAGGTTCAGCGGGCAGGCTTCCTGGGCGACGCGGGCATCCAGATTGGCTTCGGCGGCTTTCGCCAGCGGCGAATCGGGGTTGCCGGTCATGCTGATGAGGGTGATGCCGAGTCGTTTGATCAAGGGCAGCAGGGTGACGATTTCTGCGGTAGAGCCGGAGTTCGACAGGGCCAGCACTACATCGTCGCGGGTGATCATGCCCATGTCGCCGTGACTGGCTTCCGCCGGGTGGACGAAGAACGCCGTGGTGCCGGTGCTGGCCAGGGTGGCGGCGATCTTGTTGCCGATATGCCCGGACTTACCCATGCCGACGACGACGACGCGGCCCTTGCTGGCCAGAATCAGCTCGCAGGCACGCACGAAAGTGGCGTCGATACGGGGTAGCAGGCTCTCTACGGCCTCGAGTTCGAGGCGAATGGTGCGCTGCGCGGACTGGATCAGGTCGCTGGACTGGCTCATATCGTAAATACAGTGGCCGGATGAAAAGGCGGCGATTATAGCGGTAAAGGCCAAAGCGCTCACCCTCCATTGCTGAGTGCCGTTCCGCAGAGCTGTCGTAATGCTGAACGAAGGCTGTTTCGATCTTGGGTGGCGCAAGGCGGCAATGTTATAGTGCGCGGCTAATTCGGCCCGTTCAGTAAGCGTGGTGTCCCCGCTGAGGGATGTGGCGCCTGAAAGGGAGGCTGCATCGCAAGGAGTTCAGATGAGTGCCGATAACGCCTATGCGGTCGAGTTGAAGGGAGTGTCCTTCAATCGCGGTTCGCGCAGCATTTTCAATAATGTCGATATTCGTATTCCGCGCGGCAAGGTCACCGGCATCATGGGGCCTTCCGGGTGCGGTAAAACCACGCTGTTACGCTTGATTGGCGCCCAATTGCGCCCAGCCGGCGGTGAGATTTGGGTCAATGGCCAGAACCTGCCCGATCTCTCACGCAGCGCCTTGTTCGATATGCGCAAGCAAATGGGTGTGCTGTTCCAGAGCGGCGCCCTGTTCACCGATCTCGATGTGTTCGAGAACGTCGCCTTTCCGCTGCGCGTGCATACCCAACTGCCGGAGGAAATGATTCGCGACATCGTGCTGATGAAGCTGCAGGCGGTCGGCCTGCGGGGAGCCATCGAGCTGATGCCGGATGAACTCTCGGGCGGCATGAAGCGTCGGGTGGCACTGGCTCGGGCGATCGCGCTGGACCCGCAAATTCTCATGTATGACGAACCCTTCGTTGGCCAGGATCCGATTGCCATGGGCATCTTGGTGCGTTTGATTCGCCTGCTTAACGATGCCTTGGGCATCACCAGTATCGTGGTTTCCCACGATCTGGCAGAGACCGCGAGCATCGCCGATTACCTGTTCGTGGTGGGTGACACGCAGGTGCTGGGTCAGGGTACGCCAGCTGAATTGATGGATTCCGATAACCCGCGTATCCGCCAGTTCATGAAGGGGATTGCGGATGGGCCGGTGCCGTTCCATTACCCGGCGGTGGATTACCGCGATGATCTTCTGGGGGCGCGCTGATGCGCAAAACATCAATGCTTGAGCGGACTCGCCTGCTCGGCCGTGCCGGCCTCGATGTGGTCGAGTCGCTCGGCAGCTCGACCTTGTTCCTGTTGCACGCCTTGTTTGGCCGCGGCAACTTGGGCAATGGTTTTCTGCACTTGGTCATTAAACAGCTCTATTCGGTTGGGGTGATGTCGCTGGTGATCATCGTGGTCTCCGGCGTCTTCATCGGCATGGTGCTGTCGTTGCAGGGCTTCAGTATCCTGGCCGATTATGGCTCCGAGCAGGCGGTTGGGCAGATGGTCGCGCTGACTCTACTGCGCGAGCTCGGGCCGGTGGTCACCGCGTTGCTGTTCGCGGGCCGCGCCGGCTCGGCGCTGACCGCTGAAATCGGCAACATGAAGTCTACCGAGCAGCTCTCCAGCCTGGAGATGATTGGCGTCGACCCGCTGAAATACATCATCGCGCCGCGCCTCTGGGCCGGTTTCATCTCGCTACCGCTGCTGACGATGGTTTTCTGCGTGGTCGGCATCTGGGGCGGCGCCATGGTGGCGATCGACTGGCTTGGCGTCTACGAGGGCTCGTTCTGGGCCAATATGCAAAGCACTGTGTCGTTCACCGATGACGTGCTCAACGGTGTAATCAAAAGTGTTGTCTTTGCCTTTGTGGTGACCTGGATCGCCGTGTTTCAGGGGTATGACTGTGAGCCGACTTCGGAAGGCATCAGTCGCGCAACGACAAAAACTGTGGTTTATGCCTCGCTCGCCGTGCTGGGGCTGGACTTTATCCTGACGGCCTTGATGTTTGGAGATTTCTGATGCAAAACCGCACCCTGGAAATTGGTGTCGGCCTGTTCCTCCTGGCTGGGATGTTGGCCTTGCTGTTGCTGGCGTTGCGTGTCAGTGGTTTGACGATGGGTACTGGCCAGGACACTTACAAGCTGTATGCGCATTTCGACAATATTGCCGGTCTAACCGTGCGAGCCAAGGTGACCATGGCGGGTGTGACCATCGGTAAGGTCACGGCCATCGACCTGGATCGTGACAGCTATACCGGTCGGGTGACCATGGAGTTGGAGAGCCGGGTAGACAACCTGCCGACCGATTCGACCGCCTCCATTCTCACCGCGGGTCTGCTCGGCGAGAAATACGTCGGTATCAGCGTGGGTGGTGATGAAGAACTGCTCAAGGATGGCGGAACCATTCGCGACACTCAATCGTCGTTAGTTCTGGAAGATTTGATTGGGAAATTCCTGATCAACTCGGTGAATAAAGAAGCCAAGTGAGGAGTTTGACCATGGTTAGTGCCCTACGTCGCGGCCTACTGGTTCTGTTGGCGGTTTTCCCCTTGTTTGCCCTGGCTGCGCCTTCGGCGCAGGAACTGGTGCAGCAGACAACGGATGAGCTGTTGAACGACCTGAAGACCAATAAAGAACAGTACCGCAGCAATCCAAGTGCATTCTATGACTCCTTGAATCGCATTATCGGCCCGGTGGTGGACGCGGATGGCATTTCGCGCAGCATCATGACGGTCAAATACTCGCGCGGTGCGACTCCCGAGCAGATGACGCGTTTTCAGGAGAACTTCAAGCGCAGCCTGATGCAGTTCTATGGCAATGCCTTGCTGGAATACAACAACCAGGATATTCGCGTGCTGCCGGTCTCCGGCAAGCAGTCCGACCCCGAGCGCACCAGTGTGAACATGGAAGTGCGCGACAGTAAGGGCACGGTCTACCCGGTGAGCTACACCATGACGAAGGTCAAGGGCGAATGGATGTTGCGTAACGTGACCATCAACGGCATCAACATCGGCAAGCTGTTCCGTGATCAGTTCGCGGATGCCATGCAGAAAAATGACAACGATCTCGACAAGACCATCAACGGTTGGGCGCAAGTGGTGGCTAACGCCAAAAGCACCGATGCCGGCCAGCAGGCTGCCGGTCATGAGTGATGCCACTATTCGCCAGGAAGCGGACGGTGTGCTGCACTTGGCGGGTGTGCTGGATTTTCGTTCCGGGCCGTTTTTGCGGGCAGAGGGCGAACGCTTGATTCGGGCCGCCGAGCCTGCGGCGCTGGTGTTGGACTGCGCGGGGGTGGAGCGTTCCAGCAGTGTCGGTCTGTCACTGTTGCTGGCCCTCATGCGGGTTGCCCAGTCGGTCGGCAAAACCTTGACCGTGCGTGCACTGCCGATCGAAATGCGCCAGATCGCGCAAGTGTCAGAGTTGACCGAGCTGTTACCGCTGGACGCTTGAGTCAGTGCATAAGGCCCTCCGTCAGTGTTCCGCAATCCGGGGTTCGCAGGCGGGGGGCTTTTTTGTATGATGGCCGACCCGCGCGCGTAGGGCGCCGATTGAGGTTAAGCATGCAGGCCGTAGACGTAAAAAACCTCCTAGAGGCAAAGCTGTCGGACACTCAGGTCGAAGTGGAAGGCGAAGGCTGTAACTTCCAGCTGAATCTGATCAGTGACGAGTTGGCTGGTTTGAGTCCGGTTAAGCGTCAACAGCAGATCTATGCCCACCTGAACGCCTGGATTGCTGATGGCAGCATCCACGCGGTCACCATGAAATTCTTCAGCCGCGCCGCTTGGGCCGAGCGTTCCTAAGCCCACGGGCGACGAGACTCCTATGGATAAATTGATTATTACCGGTGGCGTTCGCCTGAATGGCGAAATCCGCATCTCCGGGGCGAAGAACTCCGCCCTGCCGATCCTGGCCGCGACCCTGCTGGCCGATGCGCCAGTCACCGTGTGCAACCTACCGCACCTGCACGACATCACCACCATGATCGAGCTGTTCGGGCGCATGGGTATCGAACCGGTGATCGACGAGAAGCTCAGCGTTGAAATCGATCCGCGTACCATCAAGACCCTGATCGCGCCCTATGAGTTGGTGAAAACCATGCGCGCCTCGATCCTGGTGCTCGGCCCCATGGTCGCGCGCTTCGGTGAGGCCGAAGTCGCGCTGCCAGGCGGTTGCGCCATTGGCTCGCGTCCGGTTGACCTGCACATCCGCGGCCTCGAAGCCATGGGCGCGCAGATCGACGTGGAAGGCGGCTACATCAAGGCCAAGGCGCCAGAAGGCGGCCTGCGTGGCGCGCACTTCTTCTTCGATACGGTCAGCGTGACCGGCACCGAAAACATCATGATGGCCGCCACTCTGGCCAATGGTCGCAGCGTGCTGGAAAACGCCGCCCGCGAGCCGGAAGTGGTCGATCTGGCCAACTGCCTGATCGCCATGGGCGCGCAGATTCAGGGCGCCGGGACTGACACCATCATCATCGATGGGGTTAAGCGTTTGGGCGGCGCGCGTTACAACGTGATGCCTGACCGTATCGAAACCGGCACCTATCTGGTGGCTGCGGCCGCGACCGGCGGTCGGGTCAAACTGAAAGACACCGATCCGAGCATTCTTGAAGCCGTGCTGTCGAAGCTGCAGGAGGCGGGCGCCGAAATCACCACCGGCCCTGACTGGATCGAGTTGGACATGAAAGGCAAGCGGCCGAAGGCGGTGAACCTGCGTACCGCGCCCTATCCGGCGTTCCCCACCGATATGCAGGCGCAGTTCATCGCGCTGAATGCGATAGCCGAAGGAACCGGCACGGTGATCGAAACCGTATTCGAAAACCGCTTTATGCACGTCTATGAAATGACTCGCATGGGTGCGTTGATCCAGGTCGAAGGCAACACGGCCATCGTCACGGGTACGCAGTCCTTGAAGGGTGCTCCGGTGATGGCGACTGACCTGCGGGCCTCCGCCAGCCTGGTTATTTCCGCCTTGGTGGCCGAGGGTGACACGTTGATCGACCGCATCTACCACATCGACCGTGGTTACGAATGCATCGAAGAAAAGCTGCAGTTACTCGGTGCGAAGATTCGTCGCGTACCGGGCTAGGTCGGCGCCGCAACAAAGCCCAAGCCCAACCTGCGCTCATCGATGGACGCGACAGTGTTGGGCTTCGCTACGTTCAGCACCAACCTACGCTTAGCTCCGGCTGTTGTAGTTGTGCATAGCCCTTGATCGGGCGAGTCTCTAAGGACACCGTGTTTCATGCTGACCATCGCCCTATCCAAAGGCCGGATTCTCGACGACACCCTGCCGCTTCTCGCCAAGGCGGGCATAGTGCCGACCGAGAATCCGGACAAAAGCCGTAAGCTGATCATTCCGACCACGCAGGAGGATGTGCGCCTGCTGATCGTGCGTGCCACCGACGTGCCGACTTATGTCGAGCATGGCGCCGCCGATCTCGGTGTGGCCGGCAAGGATGTGCTGATGGAATACGGCGGCCAAGGCCTGTACGAACCGCTGGATCTGCAGATTGCCAAGTGCAAGCTGATGACCGCCGGTGCGGTAGGCGTGCCGGAGCCGAAAGGGCGCCTGCGCGTAGCGACCAAGTTCGTCAACGTCGCCAAGCGCTACTACGCGGAGCAGGGTCGTCAGGTCGAGGTGATCAAGCTGTACGGCTCGATGGAGTTGGCGCCGCTGGTGGGTTTGGCGGACAAGATCATCGACGTGGTCGACACCGGCAATACCTTGCGAGCCAACGGCCTGGAAGCTCAGGAACTGATCGCTCACGTCAGTTCGCGGCTGATCGTCAACAAGGCCTCGATGAAGATGCAGCACGCCCGTATCCAGGCGCTGATCGATACCCTGCGTGAGGCTGTCGAGTCCAAATGACCGTCATGATTGGCAGCGCAGCAGCGGCCTGGTTCGGCCACCGACGCTAATACCTGGTGCGGCTTCACGCCGCACCTGCCTACCCGTGCCATAGCCAATTTCTCGGGCGTCGCCACGGCAGGCTTTGGTAGCCTTAGCGACGCCCGAGCAATCGCCAATCTATTGAGGCCCGCTATGACCGCTTCCACTGCTATCCGCCGACTCAACGCTGCTGACCCGGACTTCGCTCGTCATCTGGATCATCTGCTGAGCTGGGAAAGCGTGTCCGACGAGTCGGTCAATCTGCGTGTGCTGGAGATCATCGCCGCGGTACGTGAACGCGGCGATGCGGCGCTGGTGGAGTACACCCAGCGTTTCGATGGCCTCAGCGTCTCTTGCATGGCGGATCTGATCCTGCCACGCGAGCGTTTGGAGCTGGCGCTGACGCGCATCACCGCGGCGCAGCGCCAGGCGCTGGAAGTCGCCGCCGAGCGCGTGCGCAGTTACCACGAGAAGCAGAAGCAGGACTCCTGGAGCTATACCGAAGCCGATGGCACGGTGCTAGGGCAGAAGGTCACGCCGTTGGATCGCGCGGGGCTGTATGTGCCGGGTGGCAAGGCCTCTTATCCGTCCTCGGTGTTGATGAACGCCATCCCGGCCAAGGTTGCCGGCGTGCCGGAAGTGGTGATGGTGGTGCCGACCCCGCGTGGCGAGATCAATGAAATCGTCCTGGCGGCCGCCTGCATCGCAGGGGTCGATCGGGTGTTCACCATCGGCGGGGCGCAAGCGGTGGCGGCGCTGGCCTATGGCACCGAGAGCGTGCCGCCGGTGGACAAGATCGTCGGCCCGGGCAACATTTATGTGGCGACCGCCAAGCGTCATGTGTTCGGCAAGGTCGGCATCGATATGATCGCCGGGCCCTCGGAAATCCTGGTGGTCTGTGATGGCCAGACCGATCCGGACTGGATCGCCATGGATCTGTTTTCCCAGGCGGAGCACGACGAAGACGCCCAGGCGATTCTGCTTAGCCCGGATGCCGCGTTCCTCGACAAGGTCGCCGCCAGCATAGCCCGGCTGCTACCGAGCATGGAGCGCGCCGAGATCATCCGCGCCTCGATCGAAGGTCGCGGCGCACTGATCCAGGTGCGCGACATGCAGCAAGCCATCGAGGTGGCCAATCGCATCGCACCCGAGCACTTGGAGTTGTCGGTCGCCGATCCAGAGGCTTGGTTGCCGCAGATTCGCCACGCCGGTGCGATCTTCATGGGGCGCTACACCGCCGAGGCTTTGGGCGACTACTGCGCCGGGCCGAACCACGTGCTGCCCACCTCCGGCACCGCGCGTTTCTCTTCGCCGCTGGGGGTGTACGACTTCCAGAAGCGTTCGTCGATCATCCACTGCTCGGCCGAGGGCGCCTCGGAACTGGGCAAAACCGCTTCCGTGCTGGCCCGTGGCGAATCGCTGACCGCCCACGCCCGCAGTGCCGAATACCGTATTGCTGCTAATCAAGCGAAGGGTGAGTGAACCATGAGCAAATTCTGGAGCCCCTTCGTTAAAGACCTGGTGCCTTATGTGCCGGGCGAACAACCGAAGCTGGCCAAACTGGTCAAGCTGAACACCAACGAAAATCCCTACGGTCCTTCGCCCAAAGCCCTGGCGGCGATGCAGGCGGAGTTGAATGACAACCTGCGGCTTTACCCTGACCCGAACGGTGAGCGCCTGAAGCAGGCCATCGCCGACTACTACGGCGTGCAGCCGGCGCAGGTGTTTCTCGGCAACGGCTCGGACGAAGTGCTGGCGCATGCCTTCCACGGTCTGTTCCAGCACGGCAAACCGCTGCTGTTCCCGGATATCAGCTACAGCTTTTATCCGGTGTACTGCGGCCTGTATGGCATTCCGTTCGAGGCGGTGCCGCTGGATGAGCAGTTCCAGATTCGCATAGCGGATTACGCCAGGCCCAATGGCGGGATCATCTTCCCCAACCCGAATGCGCCGACCGGCTGCTTGTTGGCGTTGGAGGCCATCGAACAACTGCTGAAGAGCCATCCGGATTCGGTGCTGGTGGTGGATGAGGCCTATGTCGACTTCGGCGGCGCGACCGCGATCACGCTGGTCGATCGTTATCCGAACCTGCTGGTCACCCAGACCTTGTCCAAATCCCGCTCGCTGGCCGGGCTGCGGGTTGGTCTGGCGGTCGGTCACCCGGATCTGATCGAGGCGCTGGAACGAATCAAGAACAGCTTCAACTCTTACCCGCTGGATCGCATGGCGATTGCGGGGGCGGCCGCGGCCTTCGAAGACAAAGCCTACTTCCAGCAGACCTGCCAGGCAGTTATCGACAGTCGCGAGCAACTGGTCGCTGCGTTGAACGACTTGGGGTTTGACGTGCTGCCTTCGGCTGCGAACTTCGTCTTCGCCCGTCATCCGCAAAAGGATGCGGCAACGCTGGCCGCCAGCCTGCGCGAGCAGGGCGTGATCGTGCGGCACTTCAAACAGGCGCGCATCGCCCAATTCCTGCGCATCACTATCGGTACGCCGGAGCAGAACCAGGCACTGGTCGAGGCGCTGAAGGTTTGCCTGGGCTAGGTCATGTCCGTAGTAAAACACGGCGCCTTGGGGCGCCGTTTTTTCTATTACTTGCTCGCGCCGTTAGTGGCCTGCGGTGGGCGCAGACCGATTTCGGCCGTCAGCTCGAGGGGCTTGCCATTACGCATCACTTCGATACTGGTTTTTTCGCCCGGCTTGGCGCGTGCGACTTGGTTCATCGAGCGACGGCCATCGCTGGCCGGTTCGCCGTCGATGCTGAGGATCAGGTCGCCCGGTTGCAGCCCGGCTTTCTGCGCCGGGCCATCGCGATACACACCGGCAACTATAATCCCGGGACGGCCTTCCAGGCCAAAGGACTCGGCCAGTTCCGGGGTCAACGGCTGGACCTCGATGCCCAGCCAGCCGCGGATCACCTGGCCGTGCTCGATGATGGCTTGCATCACTTCCAGCGCCAGCTTGGTCGGGATCGCGAAGCCGATGCCTTGTGAGCCGTTGGACTTGGACAGGATTGCGGTATTGATACCGATCAGATTGCCTTGGGCATCCACCAGTGCGCCGCCGGAGTTGCCGGGGTTGATCGCGGCGTCGGTCTGGATGAAGTCTTCATAGGTATTCAGGCCGAGCTGATTACGCCCGGTGGCGCTGATGATGCCCATGGTGACGGTCTGGCCAACGCCGAAAGGGTTGCCGATGGCCAGCGCCACATCGCCGATGCTGATGGCGTCCGAGCGCCCGAGGGTGATGGCGGGGAGCTCCTTCAAGTCTATTTTCAGCACCGCCAGGTCGGTTTCCGGGTCGCTGCCGATCACTCGGGCCAGGGTTTCGCGGCCATCTTTCAGCGCCACGACAATCTGGTCGGCGCCGGCGGTGACGTGGTTGTTGGTCAGCAGATAGCCTTCCGGGCTCATGATCACCGCCGAGCCCAGGCTGGACTCCATACGTCGCTGCTTGGGCAGGTTGTCACCGAAGAAGCGCCGGAACTGCGGGTCTTCAAACAGCGAGTTAGCCGGTTTGCTGACAATCTTGGTGGTATAGAGGTTGGCCACTGCGGGTGCCGCGCTGCTCACCGCGTCGGCATAAGAAACCGGGCCCTGCTGGGCGAGGCCGTAGCGTGGCGCCTGCTGCATGTGTACATCCTGGCGCGGCAAGCCGACCCACTGTGGGTAGTACTGAATAATCAGCAGTGCTAGGAGCACGCCGGCTAGCAGGGGCCAGCCGAGGAAACGCAGGGCCTTGAACATCGAAAAATCCCGAGGGTTGCGAGGGCGCAGAGAGGCCCTTAAGGTGGCGCCATTATAGAGGCCGTTGGTCAATTAAAGGAGCGGCCTGCAACAGCTCTAGTGAGGAATTCTTATGGCCATTGCCCTGAGCACTTTGGTGGAAGAAACCGAGCGCTATCTAAATGCGGCGCGCATCAGTGATTACTGTCCGAATGGCCTGCAGGTCGAAGGCCGGCCGCAGGTGCGGCGCATCGTCAGCGGGGTGACGGCCAGCCAGGCGCTGCTGGATGCGGCGGTCGAGGCCGAGGCCGACGTGCTGTTGGTGCATCACGGTTATTTCTGGAAGGGCGAGAATCCTTGTGTGACCGGCATGAAGCAGCGCCGGCTGAAAACCTTGCTGAGCCATGACATCAGTCTGCTGGCCTACCACCTGCCGTTGGATGTGCATCCGGAGGTGGGCAACAACGTACAGTTGGCGCGGCAGTTGGAGATCGTCGTCGAGGGGCCGCTAGAGCCGGAAAATCCGCGCACCGTGGGGTTGATCGGCTCTCTGGCGGAACCCATGACGGCGCGCGATTTTGCCCGCCGCGTCCAGGAAGTGTTGGGGCGCGAGCCATTGCTGGTGGAGGGGTCGCAGATGATCCGGCGGATCGGGTGGTGCACCGGTGGTGGCCAGGGCTATATCGATCAGGCCATCGCGGCAGGCGTGGATCTCTACCTGAGCGGTGAGGCGTCGGAGCAAACGGTGCATAGCGCGCGGGAAAATGGCATCAGTTTCATCGCCGCTGGCCACCACGCGACCGAGCGTTACGGCGTGCAGGCGTTGGGCGATTATCTGGCGCGGCGCTTTGCCATCGAGCACCTGTTTATCGACTGCCCGAACCCCGTTTAGGCGGCATATAACTAGATCGTTTAGGTCTAAATGGCCGCCTGATTAGAATAGGGCGCTGTGCTAAAGTGCGCCCTTCGTCCACGGCCCGTAGGCCGTCCAATAAGCTCTCCCCAGAGAGAAAGCCGTGAGTAGCCATGCTCGATAAACTGACGCATCTGAAACAGTTGGAGGCGGAAAGCATCCACATCATCCGCGAGGTAGCCGCCGAGTTCGATAACCCGGTGATGCTGTACTCCATCGGTAAAGATTCCGCCGTAATGCTGCATCTGGCCCGCAAGGCGTTCTTCCCCGGCAAGCTGCCGTTTCCGGTCATGCACGTGGATACCCAGTGGAAGTTCCAGGAGATGTACTCGTTCCGCGACAAGATGGTCGCAGAGCTGGGCCTGGACCTGCTGGTACACGTCAACCCGGAAGGCGTGGCCCAGGGTATCAACCCCTTCACCCACGGCAGTGCCAAGCATACCGACATCATGAAGACCGAGGGCCTCAAGCAGGCTCTGGACAAGTACGGCTTCGATGCCGCCTTCGGTGGTGCCCGCCGCGACGAGGAGAAGTCGCGTGCCAAGGAGCGCGTGTATTCCTTCCGTGACAGCAAACATCGTTGGGACCCGAAGAACCAGCGCCCCGAGCTGTGGAACGTCTACAACGGCAAGGTCAACAAGGGCGAGTCGATTCGGGTGTTCCCGCTGTCCAACTGGACCGAGCTGGACATCTGGCAATACATCTACCTCGAAGGCATCCCCATCGTGCCGCTGTACTTCGCCGCCGAACGCGACGTGATCGAGAAGAACGGCACGCTGATCCTGATCGACGATGAGCGCATCCTCGAGCACCTGAGTGACGAGGACAAAGCCCGCATCGTGAAGAAAAAAGTGCGCTTCCGCACCCTCGGTTGCTACCCGCTGACCGGCGCGGTGGAGTCCGAAGCCACTACCCTGACTGACATCATCCAGGAAATGCTCCTGACTCGAACGTCCGAGCGCCAAGGTCGCGTGATCGACCACGACCAAGCGGGTTCGATGGAAGACAAGAAACGTCAGGGGTACTTTTAAGATGTCGCACCAGTCCGATTTGATCAGCGAGGACATCCTCGCCTACCTGGCCCAGCACGAACGCAAGGAACTGCTGCGCTTCCTCACCTGCGGCAACGTCGACGACGGCAAGAGCACCCTGATCGGGCGCCTGCTGCACGACTCCAAGATGATCTACGAAGACCATCTGGAAGCCATCACCCGCGACTCGAAGAAAGTCGGCACCACAGGTGACGATATCGACCTGGCGCTGCTGGTCGACGGCCTGCAGGCCGAGCGCGAGCAGGGCATCACCATCGATGTGGCTTATCGCTATTTCTCCACCGCCAAGCGCAAGTTCATCATCGCCGACACCCCCGGCCATGAGCAGTACACGCGCAACATGGCGACCGGCGCCTCGACCTGCGACCTGGCGATCATCCTCGTCGACGCGCGCTACGGTGTGCAGACCCAGACTCGCCGTCACAGCTATATCGCCTCCTTGCTGGGGATCAAGCACTTAGTCGTGGCGATCAACAAAATGGACCTGAAGGATTTCGATCAGGGCGTTTTCGAGACGATCAAGGCCGACTACCTGCAGTTCGCCGACCGCATCAAGCTCAACCCGACTTCGATCCACTTCGTGCCGATGTCGGCGCTGAAGGGCGACAACGTGGTGAACAAGAGCGAGCGCTCGCCCTGGTACAGCGGCCAATCGCTGATGGAGATTCTCGAGACCGTGGAAGTCGCCGGTGATCGCAACTTCACCGACATGCGTTTCCCGGTGCAGTACGTCAACCGTCCGAACCTGAACTTCCGCGGCTTCGCCGGTACCCTGGCCAGCGGCATCGTGCACAAGGGCGACGAAGTCGTGGTGCTGCCGTCCGGCAAGAGCAGTCGGGTCAAGTCCATCGTCACTTTCGACGGCGAGTTGGAGCAGGCCGGTCCCGGCCAGGCCGTGACCCTGACCATGGAAGACGAGATCGACATCTCCCGTGGCGACCTGTTGGTGCATGCCGATAACCAGCCGCGGGTCACCGACAGCTTCGAGGCCATGCTGGTGTGGATGGCGGAAGAACCGCTGTTGCCGGGCAAGAAGTACGACATCAAGCGTGCCACCAGCTATGTGCCGGGCTCGATTGCCAGCATCGTCCACAAGGTCGATGTGAACACTCTGGAAGAGGGCGCGGCGAGCAGCCTGCAGTTGAATGAGATCGCCAAGGTCAAGCTCGCGCTGGATGCGCCGATCGCCCTCGATGGCTACGAGCGCAACCGCACCACGGGCGCGTTCATCATCGTCGACCGCCTGACTAATGGCACCGTCGGCGCCGGCATGATCATCGCCGCGCCGCTGAATACTCAAGGCGGCAGCCATCACGGCAAGTTGGCGCATGTAGCCACCGAAGAGCGCGCCGCACGTTTCGGCCAGCAGCCGGCGACCGTGCTGTTCAGCGGCCTGTCTGGCGCCGGCAAGAGCACCCTGGCCTATGCCGTGGAGCGCAAGCTGTTTGATACGGGCCGCGCGGTTTATGTGCTGGATGGCCAGAACCTGCGCCACGATCTGAACAAAGGCTTGCCGCAGGATCGCGCCGGGCGTACCGAGAACTGGCGGCGTGCTGCCCATGTGGCGCGGCAGTTCAACGAGGCCGGCTTGCTGACCCTGGCGGCGTTCGTGGCGCCGGATGCGGAAGGTCGCGAACAGGCCAAGGCGCTGATCGGCGCCGAGCGCTTGCTCACCGTTTATGTGCAGGCCTCGCCGCAGGCGTGCCGTGAGCGTGACCCGCAAGGCCTGTATGCCGCCGCTGGCGACAATATTCCCGGCGAGTCCTTCCCCTACGATGTGCCGCTGAATGCCGACCTGGTGGTCGACACGCAGAGCGTTTCGCTGGAAGAGGGCGTCAAGCTGGTGCTCGACCTGTTGCGTAGCCGCGGCGCGATCTAATCGCCCGCACAATAAAAAGCCCCGCTCAGCAGACGGGGCTTTTTATTGCTTGTCAGTTCAGCTGGGCCATCGTTTTGGCGATGGCCGTTGCGACTTACTTCTTCAAGCCAAAGGTCGCGTCTAGCGTACCCGGAGCGTCGGCCGCCTTGGGCGCGTAGTCCTTCGGGGCCTCGGAGCTTTTCGGTGGCGTCAGGCGTTCGCGCGGGCCTGGCTGCTCGTCGTTGTGCAGGGCTGCGAGCAGGCGCTGGCGCGTCAACTCGTCGAGGGCCAGGCGGTTGGCGCCCTCGGACAGGTGTTCCTGCACTTCCTGATAACTCTGGGTGAGTTTCTTCACCAGGTTGGCGGTGGTATTGAAGTGGGTCACGACCTCGCTCTGATAGCTGTCGAAGCGTTCCTGAATCTCATCCAGTTGCCGCTGCGTGCGGCTGGGCGCGGCACTGGGAACCAGGCGGGCCACCAGGAAACCGATGGTGATGCCAGCGAGCAGGGCGAGTGCCGGTAGTAACCAGGCCAAGAGCGTCTGTTCCACGAGTCCTTCCTCTATAAACGGCTTTGCTTTACGTTAACGGCTCTAACCTGCGCTGTATAGCGCGACGCAAGCCGTGTTGTGCTTAACCAAGACGTGTCGACCCTGTCCGGGGTCACGGAGTTCCCCGTTGTCCACTCGTGAAGTTTCTCTATTGCTCGCTGGCCCCAGTGGCCCACTGGAAGCGCTTTATCTTGACCTGCCCGAAGCCCGTGGCTTGGCGCTGATTTGCCATCCCAACCCGGTACAGGGTGGCACCATGCTGAACAAGGTGGTTTCCACCTTGCAACGCACCGCGCGCGATGCGGGGCTCGCCACCTTGCGTTTCAACTACCGTGGTGTCGGGGCGAGTGCCGGCGCGCACGATATGGCGAGCGGTGAAGTCGATGATGCCGAGGCGGCTGTGAACTGGTTGCTGGCTCAGCATCCGGAACTGCCGCTGAGCGTGTTCGGTTTTTCCTTTGGCGGTTACGTCGCGGCAGCTCTGGCTGCGCGTCTGGAGGCTAAGGATATTGGGTTGGATAAACTGTTTATGCTGGCTCCTGCGGTAACGCGACTCGGCGCGGATGATGCCTTTCCCCAGCGGTGCGCTTTGACGGTAATTCAACCGGAAAACGACGAAGTGATCAGCCCGGCAGCGGTATTCGCCTGGTCCGAATCCCTGGAGCGTGCCCATGAGCTGCTGAAAGTGGCAGAATGCGGGCACTTTTTTCACGGCAAGCTGACCGATCTGAAGGATCTGGTGCTACCTCGACTCTGATTTCCGAGACGTAGGCTGGGTAGAGCCTAAGGCGAACCCAACTTGGCATAACAGCTGGGTTTCACTGCGCGCTACCCAACCTACCACTAAGCCTAGACAGGGCCGCGGTCCTACAAGCGAACAGACATGACCACTCGTATCCTTACCGGTATCACCACCAGCGGCACGCCGCACCTCGGCAACTATGCGGGGGCGATTCGTCCGGCGATCATTGCCAGCCGTCAGGCCGACGCGGATTCGTTCTACTTTCTCGCCGATTACCACGCGCTGATCAAATGCGACGACCCGCTACGCATTCAGCGTTCGCGTCTGGAGATCGCCGCCACTTGGCTGGCCTGTGGCCTGGATACCGAGCGGGTGACCTTCTACCGCCAGTCCGACATTCCGGAAATCCCCGAACTGACCTGGCTGCTGACCTGCGTGACGGCCAAGGGTCTGCTCAATCGTGCGCATGCCTACAAGGCCTCGGTGGATAAGAACATCGAAACCGGCGAAGACCCGGATGCGGGCGTGAGCATGGGCCTCTACAGCTACCCGGTGCTGATGGCTGCGGACATTCTGATGTTCAACGCGCATAAGGTGCCGGTCGGTCGCGATCAGATCCAGCACGTGGAAATGGCCCGCGATATCGGCCAGCGCTTCAATCATCTGTTCGGTCAGGGCAAAGAGTTCTTCGTCATGCCGCAGGCCTTGATCGAGGAAAGCGTGGCGACCCTGCCGGGTCTCGACGGGCGCAAGATGTCGAAAAGCTACGACAACACCATCCCGCTGTTTGGCAGCGCCAAGCAGTTGAAGGATGCCATCTCGCGCATCATCACCGACTCCCGTGCTCCGGGTGAGGCGAAAGATCCGGATAATTCGCACCTGTTCACCCTCTATCAGGCCTTCGCCACTGCGGCGCAACAGGCGGAGTTCCGTGCCGAACTGCTCGCCGGTCTGGCCTGGGGCGAAGCCAAACAGCGCCTGTTCCAGCTGCTCGACAACGAACTGGGCGAGGCGCGCGAGCGTTACCAGGCGCTGATCGAGAGGCCGGCCGACCTGGAAGACATCCTTCTCGCCGGTGCCGCGAAGGCGCGCAAGACGGCCACGCCGTTCCTCGGTGAGTTGCGTGAGGCCGTTGGCCTGCGCTCCTTCCGCAGCAACTTGCAGGTCGGCGAGGGCAGCAAGAAGAAAGCCGCCAAAGGTGCACGCTTCGTCAGCTTCCGCGATGACGATGGCAGCTTCCGCTTCCGCCTGTTGGCCGCCGATGGCGAACAGTTGCTGCTGTCCAAGCGCTTTGCCGATGGTAAGTCGGCCGGCCAGGCCAGCAAGCGTTTGCAGGACGGCAGTGCGCTGGATCTGCGCGTGCAGGGCGAAGGGTTCGCCCTCTGGCTGGACGCTGAAAGCATTGGCGAAAGCCCGGCGTTTGCCGATTCCACTGCTTGCGAGGCCGCTATGCAGCGTCTGCGCGAGGCTCTGGCACCGCAGTCGGAGTGATTTATCGGTCGGCCGGCACTGCTGGCCGATTGCCAAGCAACGGGGTCGCCGCTAAAGTGGCGACCCCGTTTTTGTTGCCTAGCTGCCGATTATGACTCCCCTTGCGCGATACCAGGCGGACCTGAAACGTCCCGATTTCTTCCATGATGCGGCGCAGGAAACGGCCGTGCGCCATCTGCAGCGGCTCTACGATGATCTGATCGCCAGCGAGAAGAGCAAGCCCGGATTATTCGGCAAGCTGCTCGGCACGAAATCGCCGGGGCCGGTAAAGGGCCTGTATTTCTGGGGCGGTGTCGGTCGCGGCAAGACCTATCTGGTCGATACCTTCTTCGATGCGTTGCCGTTCAAGCAGAAGACCCGCACGCACTTCCACCGCTTTATGAAGCGGGTGCATGAAGAGCTGACCACCCTGAGCGGTGAGAAAAACCCGTTGCCGCTGATCGCCAAGCGCTTTGCTGCGGAAACGCGGGTGATTTGCTTCGACGAATTTTTCGTCTCGGATATCACCGACGCGATGATCCTGGCGACCTTGCTCGACGAACTATTCAAGAATGGTGTCAGCTTGGTGGCGACCTCGAACATCGTGCCGGACGGCCTGTACAAGGATGGTCTGCAACGCGCGCGCTTCCTGCCGGCGATTGCCCTGCTGAAAGAGCACACCAGCATCGTCAATGTCGACAGCGGCGTCGACTATCGTCTGCGCGCCCTCGAGCAGGCCGAGCTGTACTATTGGCCGCTCAACGAGGGCGCCGAAGTCAGTCTGAACAAGAGCTTTGTCAGCCTGGTGCCGGACTGCGAGCAGGCTCAGCTGAATGAAGTGCTGATGATCGAAAACCGGGAAATCCGCTCGCGCAAAGTGTGCGAGGACGTCGCCTGGTTCGATTTTCGCGAGTTGTGCGATGGCCCGCGCAGCCAGAACGACTACATCGAGCTGGCGAAGATTTTCCACGCGGTGCTGATCTCCAACGTCGAGCAGATGGGCGTGAACGAGGATGACCTGGCGCGGCGCTTCATCAACCTGGTCGACGAGTTTTACGATCGCAACGTCAAGCTGATCCTCTCGGCCGAAGTCGAGTTGAAGGACCTGTACAAAGGCGGCCGGCTGAACTTCGAGTTCCAGCGGACCCTGAGTCGCCTGTTGGAAATGCAGTCCCACGAGTTCCTCTCGCGGGCGCACAAACCCTAGGCTTCGTGCCGAAATGAACCGCCCCGGGAATTCCGGAGGCTCTTTGGTGTGAGTCATGCCGCTTGGGCCGACTCGGTAAGTTGTCGATAGTAAAGGGCTTCGGCCTCGGCGGGTGGCATGTTGCCGA
>NZ_SCMO01000019.1:0-13737 GCF_005503735.1 Pseudomonas sp. 2FE
GCCCCGGCCGAGCCGGTGGAGGGCTGGCTCGCCGAGGACTTGGCCGGACAGCGGCAGGACGCGGCGGAACCAGGCACGGGCGCGGCTGAAGACTTCGGCGAGCCAGCCTTCCAGCGGTTCGGCCGGGGCGGCGAGGGCGGCGATGAAGGCCGGGTATTCGGCGCTGCCTTCCTGCAGCAGGGCCCGCAGCAGGCAGGCCTTGTTGCCAAAGTTGTTGAACAGGCTGGCCTCGGTGACCCCGGCCCGGGCCGCCACCGCACGGGTGGTGAGGGCGCTGGGGCCCTGCTCGGCGAGCAGCGCGGCGGCGGCGTCGAGCAGGCGCTGGCGCGCGGGCGGGCGGGCCATGTCAGTCCCCCTTTGCCGCGCCGTCCCAGAACGCCACCAGGCCGCCGAAGGTGCCGACGTAGGCGGTGCCGTCCGGCGCCAGGGTGATTGGCGACCAGTTGTTGTCGAAGGCCTGGCCAACCCCGCTGAGGGTCTTGAACAGCGTCTCGCCGCTGCTGAAGTCGAGCGCCATCAGGTACCAGGCGTTCTCGCCGCCGGGCTGCGTCTTGTAGGTGTAGAAGTAGACCAGTCCGTTGGCCACCGACAGTTTGGCTACCACCGATGGCGAACGCTCAGTGGAATGCCAGACTAGATCGCAACCCGATTCGTCTTCGCGGATGTCGATACGGCTGATGCCGCCGCTTACCGCATTCCAGTCCTGCTGGGCGAAGGCGCTGGTATAGCCATGGTTGTTTTCGAGAATGATCGAGCGGCCCCAGCCGATCATCGAGTTGTCGGTGGCCGAGGCATCTTTGCCGAACAACGGCACCTGGCAGATCAGGCGCTGGCCCTGGTAATCCTGTTCGCGGCGGTAGACCAGCAGATTGATGCGTTCATCGCTGTTGTCGGTGATGGTCACATAGCGGCTACCCAGCAAGGTGGGTGTGGTGCCGCTGCCCTGGTTGATCGCGCCGATCTTGCGAGCCGTGCCGCGGTCATAGGCTTCGCGCCAGCCCTGCACGGGTTTGCCGCCGGTGTCGGCGGTGAAGCGGTACAGGGCGTGATCGGACACCAGATAGACGCCGTCCGCCGCTACCGAGATGCCGTTCTGGATTTCCTCGCCGTCCAGCTGGGTGCCCCGGACCTGGCCATTCTGCGGGTTCAGCGTGCCGATGCGGCCACGGCGGGTGATCCACCAGATCAGCCCCTGGTGATCGGGCATCACCCCGGTGATGGGGTCGCACTCGCCATCCGCGAACCAGTTGCTCGGACGCACGCAGTCGTGCGGGACCTGGGCGCTCAGGTCCCAGCTGTCGACCACTTCGAAGGTCCACTGTCCCGGGCTGGTCTCACGATGGGCGATGCGCTGGATACGCTGTTCGGCGTCGGCGATGACGACGCGATCCTGCTCGTCTATGTAGAAATACGCGCCGGAGGTGTCGGACATGATCTTGTCCGGGTCGAGGGTGATCAACGCGTGGAAAGTCGAGGGGCGCGGCGGCAACTGGTGCCGGGCCAGCAGCTTGAGCGTGCGCGGCTCCAACAGTTGCAGCTCGAATTGCAGCAGGTTGGCGCAGAGCACCACCAGCCGACCTTGCCGGTCGAAGGTGTGGATCGGGCACATGCCGCCTGGCTTGCGGCTGCCGTCGCGGCTGTTCACCTGGGTGTCGCTCCCCAAAGGCCCGGGGCCCGGATGGGCGTCGGAGCTGTAGCCATCGACATGCATGTAGCCGCTGCCGTTGGCGGCCATGAACGGGCTGGCGGGAACCGCGCCGGACAGCTGTCGTGCCTTGGTTGGTGTGCCGAGCAGGGCGGGCGCCTCGCCCTGGCTGGCCAGGGAGGTGGGGTCATGGGGTTCGGAACAGGCACCGAGCAGGCCGAGCAGGGGCAGGGCGATCAGGAGTGTGGCGCGCATCGTGGCCTCGCGATTTTTGTTTTTAGAGTGACGCTATAAAAAGCCGAAACGACCCTGTGCGGGCATCGGCCGTTCGGACTAGGCGGCGGTAACGATTCCCCGATTACCCTGAGCCTCCAGACTCTCTGGCGAAGGGGGCGTAGCCGTATTCGCCCCGCCAGACGAGCAGAAGGCGCACCTATGGAATTTGCGTTCAGCGACGAGCAGGAAATGATTCGCGCGTCCGCCGAGAGCTTTCTCGCGGATGTGTCCGACTCCGCAGCGGTGCGGGCGGCGATGTCCACTGAGCTGGGCTATGACCGCGCGCTGTGGCAGCGCCTATGCGGTGAGATGTACTGGCCGGCGATCCATATTCCCGAAGAGTATGGCGGCCTCGGCCTGGGGTTCGTCGAGCTGGCGATATTGCTGGAGCAGATGGGCCGCCGCCTGCTCTGTTCGCCGTTCTTTGCGACCGCCTGCCTGGCCACGCCGGCGCTGCTGCTGGCCGGCAGCGAACGGCAGAAAGCCGAATGGCTGCCACAGATTGCCGAGGGCAGCGTCAGCGGCACCCTGGCCTTCGCCAGCACCAACCGCTGGGACGCCGAGACGGTGCAGGCCAGCGTCGCCCCGGAGGGCGAAGGCTTCGTGCTCAATGGCACGCTGAATTACGTGCTCGACGGGCACAGCGCCGACCTGCTGATAGTCGCCGCCAGAACCCCAGGTTCGACCGGTGCGGCGGGCATCAGCCTGTTCGCCCTGGCGGCCGACAGCACCGGCATCGAGAGCCAGATGTTGCCGACCATGGACCAGACCCGCCGGCAGGCGCGGCTGCAACTGAACAATCTGTATCTCGGCGCCGATTGCCTGATGGGCGGGTTCGGTACGGCTTGGCCGCAACTCGAACGCATCCTCCAGTTGGCCTGCATCGGCTTGGCCGCCGAGCAGACCGGTGGCGCTCAACAGGTTCTCGACCTGAGCGTCGCCTACATGCAGGAACGCCAGCAGTTCGGCCGTCCCATCGCCAGCTTCCAGGCCCTCAAGCACCGCGCGGCGGACATGATGCTGCAAGTCGAGTGCGCGCGTTCGGCGGCTTATTACGCTGCCTGCGTGGCGCAGGAACTGCTCGATCCGGCGGGCGACGCGCAGGTCGCGACCGAACTGCCGCTGGCGGCGGCGTTGGCCAAGGCGCAGTGCTCCGAGGCGTTCTTCCATTGCGCGGCGGAGTCGATCCAGCTGCACGGCGGCGTCGGCTTCACCTGGGAATATGACCCGCACCTCTACTTCAAACGCGCCCGCGCCAGCGAAAACTTCCTCGGCACGCCAGCGTTGCACCGCGAGCGGATCGCCGTCGCGTTGCTGGATGAACAGCCACTGGGGGAGCAGCCATGAAGATCAGTTTCAGCACGGAAGACGAGCGCTTCCGCCAGGAAGTCGCCGGCTGGCTGGCGGACCACCTCGGTGGTGAATTCGAGCCGCTGCGCTTTCGCGGCGGGCCGGGCGACGAGCACATGTTCCCCGAAGAGCGCAAAGCCTGGGAGCGCACGCTCGCCGCAGGCGGCTGGACCTGCGTGGGCTGGGCGCCCGAGCACGGCGGGCGCGGCCTGTCGATCAGCCAGCAGGTGATCTTCCACGAGGAATACGCCCGTGCCGGTGGGCCGGGGCGCATGGGCCATATCGGCGAGGGCCTGGCCGGGCCGACCATCGCCGCCTTCGGCAACGCCGAGCAACAGCGCAGGTTCCTCCCGGGCATCGTCAGCGGCAGCCAGTTCTGGTGCCAGGGCTATTCCGAGCCCGGCGCCGGTTCCGACCTGGCCAACGTCAAGACCCGTGCGGTGCTGGATGAAGCCAGCGGCAAATGGCGGATCACCGGGCAGAAGGTCTGGACCTCGCTGGCCCACGAGTCCGACTGGTGCTTCGTGATCGCCCGCACCGAGCCCGGCAGCGTCGGTCACCACGGCCTGTCGTTCCTGCTGGTGCCGATGGCACAGACGGGCATCACGGTGCGGCCGATCGAGCAGCTCACCGGTACTTCGGAATTCAACGAGGTGTTCTTCGATGATGCCGAAACCGACGCCAGCAATATCGTCGGTTTGCCCGGCGAGGGCTGGAAGATCGCCATGGCGCTGCTGGGCTTCGAGCGCGGGGTGTCGACCCTCGGCCAGCAGATGCAGTTCCAGAATGAGCTGAACGAGATCATCGCCATCGCCAAGGCCAATGGCGCCGCCCGCGATCCAATCTTGCGCCAGCGTCTGGCCGAGGCTTGGGGCGGGTTGCGGATCATGCGCTACAACTCGCTGCGCATGCTCTCCGGCGCCCAGGACGGTGCGCTGCGCAAAGACGCGATGATCTACAAGCTGTTCTGGTCCAGCTGGCACGCCAACCTCGGCAAGCTGGCGATGGACGTGCTCGGCGCCGAGGCCGAGCTGATCGAGGCCGCGCCGTACCAGCTCAACCGCCTGCAGTCGCTGTATCTGTTCACCCGCTCCGACACGATCTACGGCGGCAGCAACGAAATCCAACGCAACATCATTGCCGAACGCGCCCTGGGGATGCCGAAAGAACCCCGCGTTCGCGCCTGAATCTGGCCTGAGGAATCTGAATATGCTCAATCCGACCTACGTGCCTGGGCACCAGTTGCTGCACGACAAGTCCGTGCTGATCACCGCCGCCGCGGGTGCCGGCATCGGTTTTTCCGCCGCGCTGCGGGCCGCCGAGGAAGGCTGCCGGGCGTTGATGATCAGCGATATCCACGAGGGCCGGCTGCAGGAAGCGGCGCTGAAGATCCGCGAGAAAACCGGTCTCGACCAGGTTTTCACCCAGGTCTGCAACGTCACCGTCGAAGAGCAGGTGCAGGCGCTGGTCACCGCCGCCGAACGCGATCTGGGCGGTGTCGATGTGTTGATCAATAACGCCGGCCTCGGTGGCTCGCGGCTGCTGGTGGAGATGCCGGACGAGGAGTGGCAGCGCGTGCTGGACGTGACCCTCACCGGCACCATGCGCATGACTCGCGCCATGCTGCCGAAGATGATCGAGCGCCGGTCAGGGGCCATCATCAACAACGCTTCGGTGCTCGGCTGGCGCGCGCAGAAGGAGCAGTCGCACTACGCCGCGGCCAAGGCCGGGGTGATGGCGCTGACCCGCTGCGCCGCAGTCGAAGCCGCCGAGCACGGCATCCGCATCAACGCGGTGAGCCCGAGCATCGCCCTGCATGACTTCCTGCGCAAATCCGCGCCGCAAGAGGTGCTGGATAAACTCGCCGCGAACGAGGCCTTCGGCCGCGCGGCTGAGGTCTGGGAAGTGGCCAACGTGATGATGTTCCTGGCCAGCGATTACAGCTCCTATATGACCGGCGAAGTCTTGTCGGTCTCCAGCCAGAGGGCCTAAGCATGACGATGATTTTTACCAGTCCCTTCGAGCTGGCCGCGAGCGTCGGTGAGCAGCTCGGCCATAGCGAGTGGCTCGCCATCGAACAGCAGCGTATCGACCTGTTCGCCGAGGCCACCGGCGATCACCAGTGGATTCACGTCGATCCAGACAAGGCCGCCCAGGGCCCATTTGGCGCCTGCATCGCCCACGGCTACCTGAGCCTGGCGCTGGTCAACCTGTTCCTGCCGCAGATCGTCGAGGTGCGCGGCATCGCCATGGGGGTGAACTACGGCTGCGACCGCCTGCGTTTCCCCAACGTGCTCAAAGTCGGCGCCCGCGTGCGCGGCAGCGCCGAGCTGCTGGCGGTCGAGGAGATCAAGGGCGGGGTGCAGGCGTGCATCCGCGTCACGGTCGAGATCGAGGGCGAAGAGCGGCCGGCCTGCGTGGTGGACACCATCAGTCGTTATTACCCGGCGTGAAAGCGACCCTCTCCCTAACCCTCCCCCTGAAGGGGGAGGGTACTGAACGTGGTTGGCCGTGGCTGCGGGGTTTCAGCCCCAGCGCGAGACAGTAGGGTGGATGTCGTTTTTCAACATCCACCGGCGCGGCGCCGGTTGGTGGATGTAAACAGCGACATCCACCCTACTTGTTCGTTGGCCATGGTGCTGGGAGTTAAACCCCCTCTCCCTTGAGGGAGAGGGCTGGGGAGAGGGTAGGACTCTCGCCAAGAACCTGAATTCGAGGAACAAACAAATGAAAGAAGCCGTAATCGTTTCCACCGCCCGCACGCCGATTGGCAAGGCCTTCCGTGGTGCCTTCAACGATACCGAGGCGCCCGTGCTGGGCGGCCATGTAGTGCGCGAGGCCGTGCGCCGCGCCGGTATCGAGCCGGGCGAAGTGGACGACGTGTTGATCGGCGCAGCCGCGCAGCAGGGCACCCAGTCCTATAACCTCGGCCGGCTCTGTGCGCTTGCCGGCGGCTTGCCCTCGACCGTGGCCGGCATGGCCCTGGAGCGTCAGTGCGCTTCCGGCCTGATGAGCATCGCCACCGCGGCCAAGGGCATCATCTGCGACGAAATCGACATCGCCGTGGCCGGTGGGCTGGAGTCCATATCCCTGGTGCAGAACAAGCACAAGAATCTCTACCGCAACCAGTCCAATGCGGTGCTTGAACTCGATCCGACCGCCTATATCCCGATGATCGAGACCGCCGAGATAGTCGCCGCGCGCTATGGCATCTCCCGCGAGGAGCAAGACGAGTACAGCTACCACAGCCAGATGCGTACCGCCCTGGCGCAAAGCGCCGGGCTGTTCGATCTGGAACTGGCGCCGCTGACCAGCCGGCAGGCGTTCTTCGACAAGGCCAGCGGCGAGACCCGCTACGAGAGCGTGACCCTGGGCCGCGACGAGTGCAACCGCGCAAGCACCACCCGCGAGAGCCTGGCGGCGCTGGAGCCGGTGTGGCAGGGCGGGCAGTGGACCGAGTCGGGCCGCTTCATCACCGCCGGCAACGCCTCGCAGCTGTCCGACGGCGCCTCGGCCTCGGTGCTGATGAGTGCCAAGCTGGCCGAACAGAAAGGTCTGGAACCGTTGGGCATCTACCGCGGCCTGGCCGTGGCCGGCTGCAACGCCGACGAGATGGGTATAGGCCCGGTCTATGCGATCCCCAAGCTGCTCAAGCGCCATGGCCTGAAGATGGACCATATCGGCCTGTGGGAACTCAACGAGGCCTTCGCCTGCCAGGTGCTTTATTGCCGCGACACCTTGGGGATCCCCGACGAGCGCCTGAACGTCAACGGCGGCGCCATCGCCATCGGCCACCCGTTCGGCATGTCCGGCGCGCGCATGGTCGGCCACGCCTTGATCGAGGGTAAACGCCGCGGCCTGCGCTATGTGGTGGTGAGCATGTGCATCGGTGGCGGCATGGGTGCCGCCGCTCTGTTCGAAGTGGTCTAGGGGAGATGGCAATGATCAGTCCACAACAGATCCAGACAACCATGGCGCGCTATGTCGAACTGGTGGATGCCGGGGATATCGACGCCATAGTCGCGCTCTACGCCGAGGATGCCGTGGTCGAGGACCCGGTCGGCAAGCCAGCGATTGTCGGCATCGCCGCCATCGAGCGTTTTTACCGCGAGGGCCTCGGCAAGACCGATGCTTCGGCCAGCCTGACCGGTCCGGTGCGGGCCACGCTGAATGGCTGCGGCGCCATGCCGTTTCGCGTCGACCTGAACTGGGGCGGAAAGCTGTGCTCGATCCAGGTGATCGACGTGATGGAGTTCGATGCCGCCGGCAAGATCCGTTCGATGAAGGCCTACTGGAGCGACGTCAACCTGGAATTGCGGGGTGAAGCATGAGCCAGGAGCAACGCATCGCCCGGCTGGAGGCGCTCGAGGCGATCCGCCAGTTGAAACACCGCTACCTCAATGCCTGCGACCTGAAGGAGGTCGAGTGCATTCGCGACTGCTTCGCCGAGGGCGAAATCCTCATCGACTATGGCCCGTTGGGGACCTTTCGCGAGCGTGGCAGCTTCGTCGCGCTGTACCGGGAACTGGCCTGCCATGACTCGGTGATCGACCTGCATCATGGCGCTAATCCGGAAATCGAGTTGCTGTCGGCGACCGAGGCGTCGGCGCGTTGGGCGCTCTGGTATTTCAATATCGACGCCAACAGCGGCGCCACCCGCCAGCTTGGCGGCTTCTACCAGGATCGCTATCGGTTGACCGAGAGCGGCTGGAAGATAGTCGAAACGCGCTTTAGCGCCCATTCGCAGACCAGCGGCAGTGCTGGCTGAGAACCCGTAGGGCGGACTCAGGAGCGCCGCGAACAGTCCGCCTGGTAGACGGCGTACTGCTGCGCGAGTACGCCCTACGCATTACGCCCCATGACCACTCCCGTTGATGGTCGAGGGCCGACTAGCCGGCGAAATCCCGATTCTGCGTCTGCCCGCTTTCATAGAAGGTCTTGAGGTTCTCGGCGATCTGTTTGACTGCCTTGGCGAAGGCCTTGGCCAGCAGCCATTCCACTAGGCGCCCGCCGCGCAGGCGGTAGCTCAAGCTGGCGGTGAAGGCAGTACGCTCACCGGCCGAAGCAATGGCGTAGCGAAACCAGGCCTCGCGAAAGGGCACCGGCGCGCCCTTATCCCCACGATGCAGGCGGATCAGGAAACCCTCGCCCTCGTGCCATTCGCTGACCGTTTCATCAAGCCATTGGCCGTTCTTCTGGAACACCCGGCGGCTGGCGCCCAGGCCTCGCTCCGGGCCGGCATGCAGTTGGCAACCGGTCAGATCCGGCACGTAATGCGGGGCCAGGGTCAGGTCGCGCAGCTTGCTCCAGACCTGCTCGACGGGCAGGTCGATCAGCAGGCTATGGCTGGCTTGTGAGGGCATTGCTGAGTGCTCCGATCAAAGGTTCTGGGCGGCGTCGAGAAAAGCCGGGCGTTCGCCGCCGCCATGCACGCCGATATCGGCGCCGCTGACATAGCGCGCCAGTGTCGAGGCCAGGTACAGGCAGGTATCGCCTATGTCTTCCGGCTCCGCCAGGCGTTGCAAGGGGATGGTCGCCGCCACTCGGGCGAGGCCGGCCTGATCGCCGTAATGCAGCTCGGCTTGCTCGGTGCGGATCAGCCCGGCGGTCACCGCATTGACCCGCACTTTTGGTGCCCACTCTACCGCCAGCGAGCGGGTCAGGTTGAGCAGCCCAGCCTTGGCCGCGCCATAGGCGGCAGTGCCGGGGGAAGGGCGGGTGGCGCTGACGCTGCAGATATTGATGATGGCGCCGCCCTCGGCCTGTTGCTGCATCACCCGGTTGGCCAGCTGGCAGAGGTTCAGTGGCGCCAACAGGTTGAGGCGGATGATAGCTTCGGAGAAGCGCGGCGAGGCAGTGGCGGCATCCGCATTGGGGGCGCCGCCGGCGTTGTTGACCAGAACGTCGAGGCGGCCGAAACGCTCGACCAGGGCGTCGATCAGGCCCACTGATTGCTCCCAGTCGCGCAGGTCGCAGGGCAGGAACAGCGCCTGGCGGCCATCGTGTTCGGGCAGCGTCGGCGGTGCTTCGCGCCCGCAGATCACCACCTCGGCGCCGCATTCGAGAAAGCGCTGGCTGATGCCACGGCCGACGCCTTTGCCGCCGCCGGTCACCAATACCACCTTGCCGCGAAAATCCATTGGGTTCTGCATGGCTGCCTCGCCTGTAATTCTGAGATACGGCCGAGCCTAGGGCGCCGCCCCGCAGGCGCCAACGTCCGAAGGGACTAGGGCGTAGGGTGCGCTCCGCGCACCACCTGCCGCGGGCATTTGGTGCGCAGAGCGCACCCTACGAGCCGCCTCTCGGCCGCCAACAAGGCGTTGCGGCTAGTCCTGTCGGACGATGTTGCGCCCCGGGCGCCTCGGAATAATCCGGTAAACCCTGAACCCCGAGGAGAACCCCATGGGCGCTGGACCGCAAGGGCATTTCATCACGTTGAACGATGGACTCAGGTTGCACTATCTGGATCTTGGGGCTGGGCAGGGCGAGCCCGTGGTGTTTATCCACGGCAGCGGCCCCGGCGCCAGTGGTCATAGCAATTTCAAGCAGAACTACCCGCAGTTCGCCGCCGCCGGTTATCGCGTCATAGTTCCGGACCTCCCGGGCTACGGCGCGTCCGACAAACCGGAAACCATTTACAGCCTGGACTTCTTCGTCACGGCGCTGAGCGGACTGCTGGATGCCCTGGATATCCAGCGCTGCGTGTTGGTCGGCAACTCCCTGGGCGGCGCCATCGCCATCAAATTGGCGCTGGACCAGCCGGCGCGGGTCAGCAAGCTGGTGCTGATGGCGCCGGGCGGGCTGATGGAAAAAGAGCAGTACTACCTGCAGATGGAGGGCATCCAGAAGATGGGCGCGGCCTTCGCCGCTGGCGAGCTGAACGATGCGGCGGGCATGCGCCGGCTGCTCGGCCTGCAACTGTTCGACCCGGCGCTGATCAGCGCTGAAACCGTCGACGAACGGGTCGCCGTGGTCCTGCAACAACCGCGTTGCGTGCTGTCGAGCATGCAGGTGCCGAACCTGGCCAATCGCCTGGGCGAACTGCAATGCCCGATCCTCGGTTTCTGGGGCATGAATGATAAGTTCTGCCCGTCATCTGGCGCGCAAACGATGCTCGAGGCCTGCCGCAACATCCGCTTCGTCATGCTCAGTGAATGTGGGCACTGGGTGATGGTCGAGCACCGCGAGCTGTTCAACCGCCAGTGCCTGGACTTCCTCGCGGAGGCCAAACCATGAGCCAGGACTTGCGCCGCCAGTACGGCGCCGAGCTGTACCAGGCCCTGAGCAGCGGCAGCACCTTGCAGCCGCTGACCACGCGCTGGCCGCAGATCAGCATCGAGGATGCCTACCACATCTCCTTGCAGGTCGTTGAACAGCGGGTGGCGGCGGGCGACGCCATAGTCGGCAAGAAGATCGGCGTCACCTCCAAGGCCGTGCAGCAGATGCTCGACGTGCACCAGCCGGACTTCGGCTTCTTGACCCGGCAGATGTGGTTCGCCGAGGGCGCGGCGATTTCCCTCTCGGCCAATAAGCTGATCCAGCCGCGGGCGGAGGGCGAGATCGCCTTCCTGCTCAAGCAGGATCTGGTCGGCCCGGGCATCACCGAGCAGGACGTGCTGGATGCCACCGAGTGCGTGATGCCCTGCTTCGAGATAGTCGATTCGCGCATCCAGGACTGGCGCATCCGCATTCAGGACACGGTGGCGGACAACGCCTCCTGCGGCGTGTTCGTGCTCGGTGAACAGCGCCTCGATCCGCGTCAGCTGGACCTGCCGAACCTGCGCATGCAGGTGTTCAAGAACGGCAGCAAGATCAGCGAGGGCCTTGGCTCCGCGGTGCAGGGCAACCCGCTCACCGCCGTGGCCTGGCTGGCCAACACCCTCGGCCAGTTCGGGATTCCGTTCAAGGCCGGTGAAATCATCCTGTCCGGTTCGCTGGTGCCGCTGGAGCCGGTAACGGCCGGCGACCGCTTTTCCCTGACTATCGACGGCCTGGGCAGTGCCCAGGTGTCCTTCGAGGAATGAAAATGAGCAAGAAACTCAAAGCCGTGATCATCGGGCCGGGCAATATCGGCACCGACCTGTTGATGAAGATGCGCCGCTCGGAATGGATCGAGCCGGTCTGGATGGTCGGCGTCGACCCCGAATCCGAGGGCCTCAAACGGGCCCGCGAGTTCGGCCTGAAGACCACCGCCGCGGGCGTCGACGGCCTGCTGCCGCATGTGCTGGACGACGACATCCGCATCGCCTTCGACGCCACCTCGGCCTATGTGCATGCCGAGAACAGCCGCAAGCTGAACGCGCTGGGGGTGATCATGATCGACCTCACCCCCGCGGCCATCGGCCCTTTTTGCGTACCGCCGGTGAACCTCAAGCAGCACGCCGAAACACTGGCAATGAACGTCAACATGGTCACCTGCGGCGGCCAGGCCACCATCCCGATGGTCGCCGCGGTGTCGCGGGTGCAGCCGGTCAGCTACGGCGAGATAGTCGCCACCGTCTCTTCCGGTTCGGTGGGCCCGGGCACCCGGCAGAACATCGATGAATTCACCCGCACCACCGCCGGTGCGGTGGAGCAGATCGGCGGCGCTTTACGCGGCAAGGCGATCATCGTGATCAACCCGGCCGAGCCGCCGCTGATGATGCGCGACACCATCCACTGCCTGACCGAAGGCGAGCCCGATCAGGCGGAGATCCGCGCCTCGGTGCTGCATATGGTCAAGGAGGTGCAGCGCTATGTGCCGGGTTACAAGCTGATCAACGGGCCGATCTTCGACGGTAACAAGGTCTCGATCTTCATCGAGGTCGAAGGGCTCGGCGACTACCTGCCCAAGTCCGCCGGCAACCTCGACATCATGACCGCCGCCGGCCTGCGCACCGCCGAGATGTTTGCCGAAGAGGCGCACAACGGCGCGCTTCAGTTGCCCGCCCGCTAAGTGGAGAAAAATTCATGAATCTGCACGGTAAGAACGTCACCCTCCATGACATGAGCCTGCGCGACGGCATGCACGCCAAGCGGCATCAGATCTCCCTGGAGGAAATGGTCAAGGTCGCCAGCGGCCTGGATGCCGCCGGCATCCCGCTGATCGAGGTCACCCACGGCGATGGCCTGGGCGGCGCCTCGCTGAACTACGGCTTCCCGGCCCATAGCGACGAGGAGTATTTCGCCGCGGTGGTGCCGCTGATGAAACAGGCGAAGATCTCCGCGTTGCTGCTGCCGGGCATCGGCACGGTCGAGCACCTGAAGATGGCCTTTGATCACGGGGTGTCCACCATCCGCGTGGCGACCCACTGCACCGAGGCCGATGTGTCCCAGCAACATATCGGCATGGCCGCCAAGATGGGCCTGGATACCGTCGGTTTCCTGATGATGGCGCATATGCTCAGTGCCGAGAAGCTGCTGGAACAGGCGCGCTTGATGGAGAGCTTCGGTGCCAACTGCATCTACTGCACCGACTCGGCCGGCTATATGTTGCCCACCGAGGTGTCGGAAAAGATCGGCCTGCTGCGTGCCGAGCTGAACCCCAAGACCCAGGTCGGCTTCCACGGCCACCACAATATGGGCATGGCCATCGCCAACTCCCTGGCCGCGATCGAAGCCGGCGCCGCGCGTATCGACGGCTCGGTGGCGGGCCTCGGCGCCGGTGCCGGCAACACGCCGCTGGAGGTGTTCGTCGCGGTGCTCAAGCGCATGGGCGTGGACAGTGGCGTCGATCTCTACGGGATCATGGACGTGGCCGAGGATCTGGTGGTGCCGATGATGGACCAGCCGATCCGCCTCGACCGCGACGCCCTGACCCTGGGCTATGCCGGGGTCTACAGCTCCTTCCTGTTGTTTGCCAAACGTGCCGAGCAGAAGTACGGCATTTCCGCCCGTGAACTGCTGGTGGAGCTGGGTCGGCGCGGTACCGTCGGTGGCCAGGAAGACATGATCGAGGACCTGGCGCTGACCCTGTCGCGGGCACGGGGCGTGTTGCCGACCTGAGCCGTTCAATATGGCGTGCTGCTTCGCGAGCGGTGCGCCGCCCGGTACGCCTTACGCGCTGACGTAGGGTGGATAACGTTCTTTTATCCACCAGCGAAGCAGCCTGGACGCCCATGGTGGAAAACCGATTTGCGGATTTTCCACCCTACGCAACTGAGCGCGGCTGTCTTGTGCGATACGGCAGAAGACGATGGGATTGCGTAGTCCTTCACGCTTTGCGCGAGTCCGTATGTCTGCTTGTGACGGGCTCCCGGGGCGACCGGTATAGACTCACCGGTGTTGCGCCTGAGCCCATTCGGGCGCGTTCGGCGAACATGACCCTAGCCCGTGGAGAGCTTTGCCATGCTGAAGAGGAAAACATTTCTAGCAGTCTCGGCTAGCGCGTTGATGCTGCTGTCGTCCGCTGTGATTCCTAACGCCCACCTGCTGATTGGCTCCGCCTATGCCAAAGACGGTGGAGGTGGTGGAGGTGGAGGTGGAGG